>NZ_JAVYJF010000020.1:0-95831 GCF_032621715.1 Pseudomonas sp. zfem004
TGTAGTCCTTGATGTCGACGATGATCGCGTCTTCCAGGACGGTGGTGTAGTAGTGCTCCTGGGTGCCCTGGGCCGAGGTGCGGTACCACTTGATCTCGATCTTGGTCATGCGCTCGCCCGAGGTCAGGGCGGCCAGCAGCAGCGGCGAAGCTTTGTCTTCCAGGACGGTGGTGTAGTAGTGCTCCTGGGTGCCCTGGGCCGAGGTGCGGTACCACTTGATCTCGATCTTGGTCATGCGCTCGCCCGAGGTCAGGGCGGCCAGCAGCAGCGGCGAAGCTTTGTCGAAGACCTTGGTGATTTTCACTGGCTTGTGCACGCGCTGGCCGGTCGGCTGGCCGGACTGCGGGTCACGCGGGATGATCACTTCGTGTTCGAAGCCCTGGACCATGACCTGGTCTTCGTGGCCTTCCTGGTAGGTGTTGCCCACCGAGTCGGCGGTGAACGCGCCAGCGGTGATCAGGCCTTGTTTTTCGCCAGTGACGGACATGTAGGCGGGAGTTGCCATGCGTGTTGCTCTCCATGCGTTGAGAAAGTCGCCCGGTGGCAGAAAGTTGCCGAACGGGGGACATGCATCCCTACAAAAGCTGTGCCAGATAAAATTTATGCTTACAAATCAATTACTTATATTGCCAATGCATTCATTTGGATTGGCTTTTCAGCGATCGCCATTCAAAAGTTGCGCAACTTCTTGCGCAGTGCTGGCAAAAAGTTGCGCACTTGGCTGAAGAGCCCGTGCCACAAGGGCTGCAGCGCTTCACATGGCCTTTTTTGACTTTCGAAGTGCGCAACTTCTTGCGCAGTTGAACCTGAGGTCAGATCTGCCGAGTCGCCGAGGGAAAACGATACCGAAGCGAGAGGCAGCAAGAAGCCTATAAATAGCGGGGCCGGATAAATACCGCAGAGGCCGGCAACAGGCCCTGCGCCACGTCGATACGGAACCTGTAGCACCCCGCGAAGGTCGCAGCTATCCGAACGCTTCGCAGGTGGGTTTGCCACTGCGCTTGTGTCATCATGCTCCGACCGCCGGTTAGCCACCAAAGCCCTCTATGAACAAATCCTACGCATTGCTGCTTGCCCTCGCCCTGCTCCAAGGCTGCCAAAGCCTGGCCCCGAATACGTCGGGCGGCCAGACCCCCGCCGCCGATGCCGGCAAGAGCGCGGAAAAGCCCGTGGTGTACGGATCGTTCAAGCAGGAAACCGTCTACAGCCTGCTGGTGGCGGAGCTGGCCGGCCAGCGCAACCGCTTCGACATCGCCCTGAAGAACTACGTCGACCAGGCCGAGAAAACCCAGGACCCTGGCGTTTCCGAACGCGCCTATCGCATCGCCGAGTACCTCGGCGCCGACGAACCGGCCCTGGACACCGCGCTGATCTGGGCCCGCAACGACCCGCAGAACCTCGACGCCCAGCGTGCCGCCGCCATCCAGCTGGCCCGTGCCGGGCGCTACGACGATTCCATGACCTATATGGAAAAGGTGCTGCAAGGCCAGGGCGACACCCACTTCGATTTCCTCGCCCTGTCGGCCGCCGAGACCGACCAGAGCACCCGCGACGGCCTGATGCAGAGCTTCGACCGCCTGCTGGTGAAGTACCCCGACAACAGCCAGCTGGTGTTCGGCAAGGCCTTGCTGCTGAACCAGGACAACAAGCCCGAACAGGCCCTTGAGCTGCTCGAAAGCCACCCGCCGCAGAACGGCGAGATCGCCCCGGTGCTGCTGCGTGCCCGCCTGCTGCAGGCGCTGGACCGCGGCCCGGAGGCACTGCCGCTGCTGCGCGGGGCGATCCGCGACAACCCGGAAGACAAGCGCCTGCGCCTTACCTACGCGCGCACCCTGGTCGAGCAGGACCGCATCGACGACGCCAAGGCCGAGTTCGAAAGCCTGCTGCAGCAATACC
Source organism: Pseudomonas sp. zfem004 (assembly GCF_032621715.1). Lineage (NCBI taxonomy): Bacteria > Pseudomonadati > Pseudomonadota > Gammaproteobacteria > Pseudomonadales > Pseudomonadaceae > Pseudomonas > Pseudomonas sp. zfem004. The sequence goes on from NZ_JAVYJF010000020.1 coordinate 1,897, forward strand.
CTGAAGACGACGAGATCCGCTATTCGCTGGCCTTGGTCTGCCTGGAAACCAAGCACTGGGACGAGGCCGAAGGCTATCTGCAGGAAATGGTCGAGCGCGATGCCAATGTCGACGCCGCCCACTTCAACCTCGGCCGCCTGCGCGAAGAGCGCGGCATGCCCGCCGCCGCCCTGCGCGAGTACGCCCTGGTGGGTGCCGGCAACGACTACCTGCCGGCGCAACTGCGCCAGGCCGACATCCTGATTGCCAACGGCCGCAGCGCCGAAGCCTCGCGCCTGCTCGCCGAAGCCCGTGAAGCACAGCCCGACTACGCCATCCAGCTGTACCTGATCGAGGCCGAGAGCCTGGGCAACAACGGCAAGGAGGCCCAGGCCGACCAGGTGCTGCAGCAGGCGATCAAGCGCTACCCCGACGACCTCAACCTGCTCTACACCCGCGCCATGCTCGCCGAAAAACGCGACGACCTGGCGCAGATGGAAAAAGACCTGCGCGCCATCATCGCCCGCGAGCCGGAGAACGCCATGGCGCTCAACGCGCTGGGCTACACCCTGGCGGATCGCACCACCCGCTACGGCGAAGCCAAGGCGCTGATCGACAAGGCCCACCAGCTCACCCCGGACGACCCGGCGGTGCTCGACAGCCTGGGCTGGGTCAACTACCGCCTGGGCAAGCTCGACGAAGCCGAGCGCCTGCTGCGCCAGGCCTACGAGCGTTTCCCCGACCATGAAGTGGCCGCCCACCTGGGCGAAGTGCTGTGGGCCAACGGCAAGCGCCGCGAGGCCAAACAGTTCTGGGCCAAGGGCTTCGAAGCACAGCCCGACAGCCCCATCCTGCGCAAGACCCTCCTGCGCCTGACCGGATCCGAGAGCCTGTAAACATGTTTCTGCGTCATTGCATCACCTTCTCGCTCATCGCCCTGCTCGCCGGCTGCGCCGGTTTCGGCAGCAAAGAAGCCGTACAAGGCCAGGGCAGCCCGCAACAGTGGCGTGAGCACAAGCAGCAGCTGGCCAGCCTCGACGGTTGGCAGATCAACGGCAAGGTCGGCATCCGCGCCCCGCGTGATTCCGGCAGCGGCACGCTGTTCTGGCTGCAGCGCCAGGACTACTACGACATCCGCCTGGCCGGCCCGCTCGGCCGCGGCGCCGCGCGCCTGACCGGGCGCCCCGGTGGCGTGGTGCTGGAAGTGGCCAACCAGGGCCGTTACCAGGCCGAAAACCCCGAAGCCCTGCTGGAAGAACAGCTGGGCTGGCGCCTGCCGGTCTCGCACCTGGTGTGGTGGGTGCGCGGCCTGCCCGCCCCGGACAGCAAGAGCCAGCTGACCCTCGACGGCGACAGCCGCCTGGCCAGCCTCGAGCAGGACGGCTGGCAGGTGCAGTACCTGAGCTACACCGAACAGAACGGTTACTGGCTGCCCGAGCGCCTGAAGCTGCATGGCGAGAACATCGACGTGACCCTGGTGGTCAAGGACTGGCAACCGCGCCAGCTGGGGCACTGACATCTGATGCAAAAGCTCACCCTCCCCGCCCCCGCCAAGCTCAACCTGTGGCTGCACATCACCGGCCGCCGCGCAGACGGCTACCACGAGCTGGAAACCGTGTTCCAGTTCCTCGATCACGCCGACGAGTTGAGTTTCGCGCTGCGCGACGACGGCCAGATCCGCCTGCAGACCGAAATCGAGGGCGTGCCCCACGACAGCAACCTGATCGTGCGCGCGGCGCGCCAGTTGCAACAGCAATCCGGCACTTCGCTGGGCGCCGACATCTGGCTGCACAAGGTATTGCCCATGGGCGGCGGCATTGGCGGCGGCAGCTCGGACGCCGCGACCACCCTGCTGGCGCTGGCCCACCTGTGGCAGCTGGACTGGAATGAAGATCGCCTGGCCACTCTGGGCCTGAGCCTGGGTGCCGACGTACCGGTGTTCGTCCGTGGCCATGCCGCGTTCGCCCAGGGCGTCGGCGAACAGCTGACCCCGGTCGACCCCAGCGAACCCTGGTACGTCGTACTGGTGCCGCAAGTGTCTGTCAGCACAGCGGAAATTTTTTCGCATCCAGAGTTGACACGTGATTCCCTCCCCCTTAAGATGCGCCCCGTTCCCGAGGGAAACAGTCGAAATGACTGCCAACCGGTAGTAGAGCAACGTTATCCTGAAGTTCGCAACGCGCTGATTTCACTGGGTAAATTTACGGAAGCTCGAATGACCGGCACTGGAAGTTGTGTGTTTGGGGCCTTCCCAAGCAAAGCCGAAGCTGATAAAGTTCTGGCCCTTCTTTCAGCGACCCAAACAGGGTTTGTGGCGAAAGGAAGCAATGTTTCGATGTTGCATCGCAAGCTGCAAAGTCTGCTCAAGAAGTCGAGTTCATAAGAGCTCGCAGCAACAGATACAGGGGCGTCGCCAAGCGGTAAGGCAGCAGGTTTTGATCCTGCCATGCGTTGGTTCGAATCCAGCCGCCCCTGCCATTTTCCTATACTCATCCAGGTATACCCTCAGCCTTCAGGTACTGCGCGTGTCCAAGATGATGGTCTTTACGGGGAACGCTAACCCCGATCTGGCTCGGCGTGTCGTACGTCAGCTGCATATCCCTCTCGGTGACGTCTCTGTCGGTAAGTTCTCCGACGGCGAGATCAGCACTGAGATCAATGAAAATGTCCGCGGTAAAGACGTCTTCATTATTCAGCCGACCTGTGCCCCGACCAACGATAACCTGATGGAACTGGTAGTGATGGCCGATGCCTTCCGCCGCTCCTCAGCATCCCGAATCACCGCCGTGATTCCTTACTTCGGATACGCCCGCCAGGACCGCCGTCCGCGTTCGGCACGTGTAGCCATCAGCGCCAAAGTCGTCGCTGACATGCTCACTGTCGTAGGTATCGACCGTGTACTCACCGTCGACCTGCACGCTGACCAGATCCAGGGTTTCTTCGATATCCCCGTCGACAACATCTACGGCTCGCCCGTACTGGTCGACGACATCGAAGACCAGCGTTTCGAGAACCTGATGATCGTCTCCCCGGACATCGGTGGTGTGGTACGTGCCCGTGCCGTCGCCAAGTCCCTGGGTGTTGATCTCGGGATCATCGACAAACGCCGCGAGAAGGCTAACCACTCCGAGGTTATGCACATCATCGGCGACGTCGAAGGACGCACTTGCATCCTGGTAGACGACATGGTCGACACCGCCGGCACCCTGTGCCACGCGGCCAAAGCCCTGAAAGAACACGGCGCTGCCAAGGTTTACGCCTACTGCACGCACCCTGTCCTGTCGGGCCGCGCGATCGAGAACATCGAGAAGTCGGTACTGGACGAACTGGTGGTGACCAACACCATCCCGCTGTCCGCCGCTGCTCAAGCCTGTGACCGTATCCGCCAGTTGGATATCGCACCGGTTGTGGCTGAAGCGGTACGCCGCATCAGCAATGAAGAATCGATCAGCGCGATGTTCCGCTAAGCGGGACACGTGTTGATGTGAAGCGCCCCGCCCCAACCTGTGTTGGGGCGGGGCTTTTTTGCCATCCCCGTCTGGCGCTGGTCGCAAACGCCTTTCGGGAGGCTATTTTGGAGAAACAAAATGACTGACTTCATCCTGAACGCCCAAGCGCGTACTGACCTGGGGAAAGGTGCGAGCCGCCGCCTGCGTCACACGCTGAACATCCCTGCCGTTGTTTACGGTGGCGATAAAGAAGCCCAATCCCTGACCATCGTGGCCAAGGAAATCGCCAAGCTGTTCGAAAACGAAGCTGCCTTCAGCCACGTTATCGAGCTGAACATCGACGGCGCCAAGCAGAACGTCGTGGTCAAGGCCATGCAGCGTCACCCAGCCAAAGGCTACATCATGCACGCCGACTTCGTTCGCGTCGTTGCTGGCCAGAAGCTGACCGCCAAGGTTCCAGTTCACTTCGTCGGCGAAGAAGCCCCGATCAAGAAAGGCGGCGAAATCTCGCACGTTGTTTCCGAGATCGAAGTTTCCTGCGAAGCCAAAGACCTGCCTGAGTTCATCGAAGTTGACCTGAGCAACGCCGAAGTCGGCGCGATCATCCACCTGTCGGACCTGAAAGCTCCGAAAGGCGTAGAGTTCGTTGCTCTGGCCCACGGTGATGACAAAGCTGTTGCCAACGTCCACGCCCCGCGCGTAGCCGCTGAAGGCGCTGCTGAGTAATCTACTCGGCAAGCCGGTGTTGAAGGGGTTACAGTGCCCAGCGCTGTAACCTACCAACTCCAAGGAAAGAGCCCCTGACGTGACCGCCATCCAGTTGATCGTTGGCCTGGGTAACCCCGGCCCCGAATACGAACAGACCCGGCATAACGCAGGGGCTCTTTTCGTTGAACGCGTAGCCAGCGCCCAGCGCGTCTCCTTGACCGCTGACCGCAAATATTTCGGCCTGACGGCTAAATTCAGCCATCAGGGCAACGACGTTCGTTTGCTGATCCCCACCACCTACATGAACCGTAGCGGCCAGTCCGTGGCGGCCTTGGCCAATTTCTTCCGGATCAAGCCGGAGGCCATTCTGGTGGCACACGACGAACTCGACCTGCCTCCCGGCGTCGCCAAGCTCAAGCGCGGTGGCGGCCACGGTGGGCACAACGGCCTGCGCGACATCATCGCGCAGCTCGGCAACCAGAACGATTTCCACCGCCTGCGGCTTGGCATTGGCCACCCGGGCGACGCCAAGCTGGTCTCCAACTTCGTCCTGGGCCGCGCACCGCGCGCCGAACAGGAGAAGCTCGACGCCAGCATCGATTATGCCCTCGGCGTGCTGCCGGACGTGCTCGCTGGCGACTTCGCCAAGGCGATGCGCGAGCTGCACAGCCAGAAGGCCTGACAACTCTAGTAAGGGGAATACCCATGGGTTTCAATTGCGGCATCGTCGGCCTGCCCAACGTCGGCAAGTCCACCCTGTTCAACGCCCTGACCAAGTCCGGTATTGCGGCTGAGAACTTCCCCTTCTGCACCATCGAGCCGAACAGCGGCATCGTGCCGATGCCCGACGCGCGCCTGAATGCGCTGGCCGAGATCGTCAAACCGAACCGCATCCTGCCGACCACCATGGAATTCGTCGACATCGCAGGCCTGGTGGCCGGTGCCTCGAAAGGTGAAGGCCTGGGCAACAAGTTCCTCGCCAACATCCGCGAGACCGACGCCATCGCCCACGTGGTGCGCTGCTTCGAAGACGAGAACGTGATCCACGTTTCCAACAGCGTCGACCCCAAGCGCGACATCGAGATCATCGACCTCGAACTGATCTTCGCCGACCTCGACAGCTGCGAGAAGCAACTGCAGAAAGTCGCCCGCAATGCCAAGGGCGGCGACAAGGACGCCCTGGCGCAGAAGGCGATCCTGGAGAAGCTGATCCCGCACTTCACCGAAGGCAAGCCGGCACGCAGCCTGATGAAGAACATGGCTGACGACGAGAAAGCCGTCATCCGTGGCTTCCACCTGCTGACCAGCAAGCCGGTGATGTACATCGCCAACGTGGCCGAAGACGGCTTCGACAACAACCCGCACCTGGACGTGGTCAAGGCCATCGCCGAGGAAGAAGGCGCGGTCGTGGTGCCGGTGTGCAACAAGATCGAAGCCGAAATCGCCGAGCTGGATGATGGCGAAGAGAAGGACATGTTCCTCGAGGCCCTGGGCCTGGAAGAGCCTGGCCTGAACCGCGTGATCCGCGCCGGTTACGAGCTGCTCAACCTGCAGACCTACTTCACTGCCGGCGTGCAGGAAGTACGTGCCTGGACCGTACGCGTCGGCGCCACCGCGCCACAGGCCGCGGGCGTGATCCACACCGACTTCGAAAAAGGCTTCATCCGCGCCGAAGTGGTGGCCTACGACGACTTCATCCAGTTCAAGGGTGAAGGCGGTGCCAAGGAAGCCGGCAAGTGGCGCCTGGAAGGCAAGGATTACATCGTCAAGGACGGCGATGTGATGCACTTCCGCTTCAACGTCTAAGCACAGCTCGGCATCTCCCTATCGCGGGGCAAGCCCGCTCCCACGCAGTCTGAACTGGACACGTGGGAGCGGGCTTGCCCCGCGATGCTTTTATGCAGGGGAAAGTTGAGTGTCAGCGCAACTGACTGCCAGCACTGTTGCATTTAAAGTTGCTCTGCAGCGGCCCAGGCTAGTCGCCTTTCCGTGAACAGGCATGCTCCCATGACACAAACAATTCAACGCCCCCAGGCCGTCCCCACCGTGCAGGTGAATACCGACGAGGTCATCGTCACCGAATGGCGCTTCGCCCCCGGCGCCGAGACCGGCCGCCACCTGCATGGCCATGACTATGTCGTGGTGCCGATGACCGACGGCACCCTGCTGCTGGAAACGCCCGAGGGCGAGAAACGCGCGCCACTGGTGGCGGGCCAGAGCTACTTCCGCAAGGCCGGCGTCGAGCACAACGTGATCAATGCCAGCGACCATGAAGTGGTGTTCATCGAGACCGAGCTCAAATAGCAGAGCCGCCCGCCTGGCTACCCGCACTGTCCCCATCGCTGGCAAGCCAGCTCCCACAGGGTATGCGCAAGCCTTGAGGTCGGCGTGGTCGAGGTGGGAGCCGGCTTGCCGGCGATAGGCATTGTCGTCGTGCGCTCACTTCACCCCCGCAGCACAACCGTCTACACTCCTTCCCTGCTTGAACCGGGATAACCGAAGCACTGCCTCGAAACCCGATGGACCTGACCACCGCTGGTCAACCGTCGGGACTAATGGGTCCGGACCTTGGCCGGCCTGTTTATCGGAGGCAACACATGGACCCGCGTATCTGGCTGCTGGCCCTGGCGACTTTCGTCACCGGCATGGCCGAAAACATCACCGTCGGCATCCTGCCGGCACTGGCCGATGGCCTGGACGTTCCGCTCGGCGTGGCCGGGCAACTGACCACCGTCTTCTCCCTGAGCTTCGCCCTCGCCGCGCCCTTCTCTCCCCTGCTTACCACACGCTTGCCGCTGCGTGGCCTGCTGTGCGCCACCCTGGCGCTGTTCGCCCTGTGCAACCTGCTGGCGGCATGGGCGCCCGGCTACACCGTGCTGCTGATCACCCGCATCGGCATGGCCGCGACCAGCGCATTGACCTGCCTGACCTGCACCTTGATGGCCACGCGCATGGCACCTGAAGCCCTGCGCGGGCGCGCCATCGGGGTGATCTTCATGGGCATCTGCAGCTCGCTGATACTGGGCGTGCCGGCCGGCATGCTGTTGTCCGACGCCCTGGGCTGGCGCGGCGTGTTCGTTGGCCTGAGCGGCCTGGCGGCGGCAGTGCTGCTGATGGCCTGGCGCGGGCTGCCGACGCTGCAGAGCGACGAACGCATCGCCCTGACCAGCTACATACGCCACGTGCGCGACAGCCGCCTGACGGCCGCGCAGGGCGTGTCGCTGTTGATGATCGCCGGGCACTTCACCGTGTTCGCCTACCTGGCGCCCTACGCCCAGCAGGTCGCCCAAGTGCCGGCCCAATGGCTGGCGGCGGTGTTCGCGGCATTCGGCATCGCCGGTGTGACAGGCGGTTACATCGGCGGCTGGATGGCCGATCGCCTGGGTGTGGCCAAGGCCATCCTGCTGGCGCCCTTGCTATACCTCGCCAGCCTGCTGCTGCTACCGCTGAGCGCGGGCACACCCTGGCTGTTCCTGCCGGTGATGATGCTCTGGGGCGGGCTGAGCTGGACCACTTCGCCAGTGGTGCAGAGCTACCTGGCCAAGCGTGGGGAAGATACCTTCCCGGCGGGCATGAGCCTGAACATGTCGGCCATGCACCTGGGGGTCGGGCTGGGTTCGGCCATCGGTGGCGTGGTGATAAGCGGCTCGACGCTGGCCGCTACCCCCTGGGCCGGCGCACTGTTGACGACACTGGCGGCAGGGCTGGCGATCTGGTCGGCCATGCCACGGGCCGGGGCGTTGGAAATGGCGCAGTGATCGCTCACTGCGCCAGTCGAAAGCTTACTTGGCCAGCTTGTCGTAGCTGGTCATCAGGTTGCGGTAGTCGGGGATATGGTTGGAGAACAACGTCCCCAGCCCTTCGATGTCGTTGCGCCAGTCACGGTGCAGTTCGCAGGCCACGCCGAACCAGGTCATCAGCTGCGCGCCGGCAGCCTCCATGCGCCGCCAGGCCGAGTCGCGGGTCAACTCGTTGAAGGTGCCGGAGGCATCGGTGACCACGAACACCTCGAAGCCCTCCTCCAGCGCCGAGAGCGCCGGGAAGGCCACGCAGACCTCGGTCACCACCCCGGCGATCAGCAGTTGCTTCTTGCCGGTGGCCTTCACCGCCTTGACGAAGTCTTCGTTGTCCCAGGCATTGATGTTGCCGGGGCGAGCGATGTACGGCGCATCGGGGAATTGCGCCTTGAGCTCTGGCACCAGCGGGCCGTTGGGGCCAGTCTCGAAGCTGGTGGTGAGAATGGTCGGCAGCTTGAAGTACTTGGCCAGGTCGGCGAGCGCCAGCACGTTGTTCTTGAACCGATCGGGGTCGATGTCGCGTACCAGCGACAGCAACCCGGCCTGATGATCGACCAGCAGGACGGCAGCGTTGTTCTTGTCCAGTCGCTTGTATTGGAACGCCATGGCTGAACTCCTTGCTTTGCAGGTTGGGAGTATCCAGCGTAGGCAATTAACGCGCACAAGGCCGACCGTCAGTCGGCTCAGGGCGTCTCATGACTTCAGCGTTCTGACTGCGCTGTTTGCACGGGCTAGCTGGTTTACCTGAATGCGTGGGAGCGGGCTTGCCCCGCGATGGATGGCACCGGCTACGCCGGTATCGCGGGGCAAGCCCGCTCCCACGCACAAACCTGTACCTGCAATATTTCATGCCCCGCCCCCCATTCCCGCTTCGCGACCAATGCCTATAATGAGCAGCTTGCAACTGGCAAAGATCGCCAGTGTCATAGCCTGACCATGCACCAAGGAAACCATCCGCAATGGCGTATTACCGTACTCCCCACGATGTGACGGCGCTGCCCGCCTGGCAGGCGCTCCAGCAACACCGCGACGCCATGCAGGGCTTCAGCATGCGCGAAGCCTTCGCCGCCGACGGCAAGCGCTTCGAACAGTTTTCCCTGAGCTGCTGCGGGCTGTTCCTCGACTACTCGAAGAACCTCATCGACGAAAAAGCCCGCGAACTGCTGGTCAACCTGGCCAACGAAGTGGAGCTGGGCGACGCCATCAAGTCGATGTTCAGCGGCGAAATCATCAACGGCTCGGAAGGCCGCCCGGTGCTGCACACTGCACTGCGCCGCCCGGTCGGCGACAAGCTCAGCGTCAACGGCGCCAACGTGATGCCGGAAGTGCACAAGGTGCTCAACCAGATCACCGAGCTGGTCGGCCGCATCCACGACGGCCTGTGGCGCGGCTACAGCGAAAAGCCAATCACCGACGTGGTCAACATCGGCATCGGCGGCTCGTTCCTCGGCCCGGAACTGGTCTCCGAGGCGCTGCTACCCTATGCCCAGCGCGGTGTGCGTTGCCACTACCTGGCCAACATCGACGGCAGCGAATTCCATGAACTGTCGGCCAACCTGCGCGCCGAGACCACCCTGTTCATCGTCTCGTCGAAATCGTTCAACACCCTCGAAACCCTGAAGAACGCCATGGCCGCCCGTACCTGGTACCTGGCCCAGGGTGGTTCGGAAGCCGAGCTGTACCGCCACTTCATCGCCGTGTCGAGCAACAAGGCCGCCGCCGTGGCCTTCGGCATCCGCGAAGAAAACATCTTCCCGATGTGGGACTGGGTCGGCGGGCGTTACTCGCTGTGGTCGGCCATCGGCCTGCCGATCGCCCTGGCCATCGGCACCGCCAACTTCAAGGAGCTGCTGTCCGGCGCCTACACCATGGACCAGCACTTCCAGACCGCGCCGTTCGACAAGAACATGCCGGTACTGCTGGCCCTGCTGGGCGTGTGGTACGGCAACTTCTGGGGCGCCAAGAGCCACGCGATCCTGCCGTACGACCACTACCTGCGCAACATCACCAAGCACCTGCAGCAACTGGACATGGAGTCCAACGGCAAGAGCGTGCTGACCGACGGCACCCCGGTGAAAACCGATACCGGCCCGGTGATCTGGGGCGGCGTGGGCTGCAATGGCCAGCACGCCTACCATCAGTTGCTGCACCAGGGCACCCAGATGATCCCGGCCGACTTCATCGTGCCGGTGGTGAGCTTCAACCCGGTGGCCGACCATCACCAGTGGCTGTATGCCAACTGCCTGTCGCAGAGCCAGGCGCTGATGCTCGGCAAGACCCGCGAGGAAGCCGAAGCCGAACTGCGCGCCAAGGGCCTCAACGAAGCCGACATCGCCAAGCTCGCCCCGCACAAGGTGATCCCGGGCAACCGCCCGAGCAACACCCTGGTGGTCGAGCGCATCAGCCCGCGCCGGTTGGGCGCGCTGGTGGCCATGTACGAGCACAAGGTTTTCGTGCAGAGCGTGATCTGGGGTATCAACGCCTTCGACCAGTGGGGCGTGGAGCTGGGCAAGGAGCTGGGCAAGGGCGTGTACCAGCGCCTGGTCGGCAGCCTGGAAGACAGCGCCGAGGACGGCTCTACCCAGGGCCTGATCAACTACTTCCGCGGCCGTCACCGCGGTTGATTCACCGGTAACACCCAAATCGCGGGGCAAGCCCGCTCCCACGACAAATGGAAGATCATCGTGGGAGCGGGCTTGCCCCGCGATGCTTTTCAGCTCATGGAACACCCCCACCTTCTACACTGTCCATCGAATAGCCGCCGCAGTCCCACTCCCCTACAAGAGCAGGACCACCCGCCATGTTCGATATCCGCAATTACCCCCAGGCCCTGGCCGTCTGCCAGGCCGCCGAATTGACCGACGACGAGTACCGCCGCCTTTACCGCCAGTCGGTGGACGACCCCGACACGTTCTGGGCCGAACAGGCCAAACGCCTGGCCTGGATCAAGCCCTGGGCCAGCGTGCAGCAATGCGACCTGAAAACCGGCACGGCGCGCTGGTTCGACGGCGGCCAGCTCAACGTTTCCTATAACTGCATCGACCGCCACCTGGCCCTGCGCGGCGAGCAGACGGCGTTGCTGTGGGAAGGCGACGACCCGAACGACAGCAAGGCCATCAGCTACCGCGAACTGCACCGCCAGGTCTGCCGCCTGGCCAATGCGCTCAAAGCGCGCGGGGTGAAGAAAGGCGACCGGGTCTGCCTGTACATGCCGATGATCCCCGAAGCCGCCTACGCCATGCTCGCCTGCACACGCATCGGCGCCATCCACTCGGTGGTGTTCGGCGGGTTCTCGCCCGACGCCCTGCGTGACCGCATCCTCGACGCCGACTGCCGCACCGTGATCACTGCCGACGAAGGGGTGCGTGGCGGCAAGCGCATACCGCTCAAACAGAACGTCGACAAAGCCCTGGCCAGTTGCCCCAATGTCAGCAGCGTGCTGGTGGTGCGACGCACCGGCGGCGATGTGGCCTGGAGCGATGGCCGCGACCTCTGGTACCACGAGGCCACCGAAAAGGCCGGCGATGACTGCCCGCCCGAACCCATGGCCGCCGAAGACCCGCTGTTCATCCTCTACACATCCGGCAGCACCGGCAAACCCAAGGGCGTGCTGCACACCACCGCCGGCTACCTGCTGCAGGCCACGCTGACCTTCAAGGTGGTGTTCGACTACCGCGACGGCGAGGTGTTCTGGTGCACCGCCGATGTCGGTTGGGTCACCGGCCACAGCTACATCGTCTACGGCCCGCTGGCCAACGGAGCGATCTCGCTGATGTTCGAGGGCGTGCCCAACTACCCCGACACCTCGCGCTTCTGGCAGGTGGTGGACAAGCACCGGGTGAATATCTTCTATACCGCGCCCACCGCCCTGCGCGCCTTGATGCGCGAAGGCCCGGGCCCCTTGCAAGGCACCTCACGCGCGAGCCTGCGCCTGCTCGGCAGCGTCGGCGAGCCGATCAACCCCGAAGCCTGGGAGTGGTATTTCGAGGCGGTCGGGCAGAAGCGCTGCCCCATCGTCGACACCTGGTGGCAGACCGAGACCGGCGGCATCATGCTCACCCCGCTCCCCGGCACCCTGCGCCTCAAGCCCGGCTGCGCCACCCAGCCCATGTTCGGCGTGCAGCCGGTATTGCTGGACGAAAAGGGCAAGCTCATCGAAGGCCCCGGCGCCGGGCTGCTGGCGATCAAGGCCAGTTGGCCGGGACAGATCCGCAGCGTCTATGGCGATCATCAGCGCATGGTCGACACCTACTTCAAACCCCTGCCCGGCTACTACTTCACCGGCGACGGTGCCCGCCGCGACGCCGACGGCGACTACTGGATCACCGGGCGCATCGACGATGTGATCAATGTCTCGGGCCATCGCATCGGCACCGCCGAGGTGGAGAGCGCGCTGGTGCTGCACGACAGTGTCGCCGAGGCCGCAGTGGTGGGTTACCCGCACGACCTCAAAGGCCAGGGCGTGTATGCCTTCGTCACCCCCATGAATGGTGTCACCCCGAACGATGCACTCAAGGCCGAGCTGCTGGCGCTGGTCAGCAAGGAGATCGGCAGTTTCGCCAAGCCAGAGCTGATCCAGTGGGCCCCGGCCCTGCCCAAGACCCGCTCAGGCAAGATCATGCGGCGTATACTGCGCAAGATCGCCTGCAACGAACTGGACAACCTGGGAGATACCTCCACCCTCGCCGACCCGAGCGTGGTCCAGGGCCTGATCGACAAGCGCCTCAACCAGTAACCCGCGGCCCGGGCAGGGCTGCCCTGCCCGCAAGGTCGCCATGGAAGCCCTACGCCGCCGCATCGAAACCCAGGTCATGAGCCTTACCGGGCTGGCCCTCGGCCAGCTCGACCTGGAAACGCCCAAGGGCGACCCTGGGCTGTTCGGCCCACAAAGCATCAGCTGGCAGGTGCACGGCGACTTCCCGAGCATGCTGGTGGGCGGCATCAGTGCCTTGATGTTGCAGCTGCTACACCCATTGGCACTGGCTGGTGTGTGGGACCATTCGAACTTTCGCGAAGACCTGCTCGGCCGCCTGCGCCGTACCAGCCAGTTCATCTCCGGCACCACGTTCGGCTCGACCCGCGACGCCGAGTGGCTCATCGACAAGGTACGCACCATCCATCTCAAGGTGGTCGGCACCGCCGCGGACGGACGCCCTTATGCCGCCAGCGACCCCGACCTGCTGACCTGGGTGCACGTGGCCGAAGTGAGCAGCTTTCTCGCCGCCCACCTGCGCTACCGCAACCCCGGCCTGCCCCGCGCCGATCAGGATGCCTACTACAACGAGATCGCGCTGATCGCCGAGCGCCTGGGCGCCCGCGATGTGCCACGCTCCTGCCGCCAGATCGAGGACTACCTGCAACACATGCGCCCACAGCTGCTCTGCGATGCCCGCAGCCTGGAAGTTATCGACATCCTGTTCAAGGCCCCGGCGCCCAGCCGCCTGGCCGAGCCGGTGGGCAAACTGATGCTCAAGGCCGGAGCGGACCTGCTGCCAGGCTGGGCCCAGCAGATGCTTGGCCTGCAGCAAAGCCTGCTGGCCAGGCGCCTGATCCGCCTGGGCCTGGCCAATACCGCCCCGGTGCTGCGCTGGGCCATGCGCGACGGTTCGGCGCACCGCGCAAGGCGGCGCATGGGGATTGAATGAGGTGTTTTCCGACACCGGCGGAACCTGTTGGACGTGCCATACTCCAAGCACTCCAGCCTGCTACAGACGAAGCGACACATGCACAAAGGATTGACTCGCGCCTTCGGCGCCTTGCTGGCCCTGGTGGCCCTGTACAGCCTGCTTGGCTTCCTGATTCTCCCCGGCATCGCACTGCGCATTGCCAACCAGCAGCTGGCGCAGCACGCCACCGTGCCGGCGCACCTGCAGCGCATCGAACTCAACCCGTTCAGCCTCGAGCTGACGCTGTGGGGCCTGCAGATCGGCGAGCCCGGCAAGGAGCAGATCGGTTTCGAGCGGCTGTACGCCAACCTGGCACTCGACAGCCTGTGGACCAAGGCCGTGCACCTGGAAACCGTCGAGCTGGACAAGTCGCGCACCGAGCTGCTGTTCGCCAAGGATGGCAGCCTCAACCTGACCCAGCTGTTCAAGCTGCCACCCAGCGAGCCGAAAGCCGAAGAGCCGCCCAGCGAGCCATTCCCGCTACGCATCGGCAGCATCAAGCTCAGCGAAGGCTACCTGCACTTCGAGGACCAGCGCCCCAGCGAGCCGATCGAGTTCATCTACGACTCGATGAACCTGGAGCTCAAGAACCTCAGCACCCTGCCTGACGACAACGCCGACATGACCCTGGTGGCCAACGGCCCCAACGGCGGGCGCATCGATTGGAGCGGCACCCTGAGCCTCGCGCCGATCGCCTCCGAAGGCACGCTGAAAGTCACCGACGGCAAGATGAAAGCCTTCTGGCCCTACGTACGCGACGCCGTGCCGCTGGTGCTGGAAGATGGCGTCATCAGCCTCGACACCCATTACAAGCTCAGCCTGGCCAAAGAGACCGAGCTGTTGCTGGACCAGACCTCCGTGCGCATTGCGCCGTTCGCCATCAAGGCCCCCGATGGCCGACCGCTGGCGCGCCTGGCCAGCCTGGAGGTCAGCGAAACGTCCATCGACCTGGCCAAGCAGTTGGTGACCGTCGGCAAGATCCGCAGCGAAAAACTCGAAACCTGGGCGGCACTGGAGAAGGATGGCCAGCTCGACTGGCAAAAGCTGTTCGCCAGCCAGCCGGCCAAGGCCACCCCCAAGGAAAAGGCCGAGCCTGCCGCCGCCGAACCCACTGACAAGGAAAAAGCTGCCAAAGAGCCGAGCAAACCCTGGCAGGTGCTGCTCAAGGACGTACAGGCACGCAACTACATGATCCATCTGGCCGACCGCAGCCAGAAGGAGCCTGTGGCGCTGGACGTCGGTCCGCTCAACCTCGACCTGCAGAACTTCGACAGCCTCAACCAGTCGCCCTTCACCCTCAAGCTCGATACCGGCGTGGGCAAGCAGGGCAAGCTGCAGGCCGCAGGCGAAGTGAACCTGGCGCCGATCACCGCCAAACTCGATGTGGCCACTCGCGACATCGACCTGCGTGTGGCCCAGGCCTACATCAACCCGTTCATTCGCCTGGAACTGCGCAGCGGCATGCTGTCCAGCGACCTCAAGGTGAACCTGAAGAGCACCGAGCCGCTGGCATTCGACATCGGCGGCAAGGCCCAGGTCAACCAGCTGCACACCCTGGACACCATCAAGAACCGCGACTTCGTCAAATGGCAGCAGGTCAATGTCGATGGCCTTTCCTATGTGCATGGCGATGCCCTGTCGATCGACAAGGTGACCCTGCTGCAACCCTATGCACGTTTCATCATCAACGAAGACCGCACCACCAACGTCGATGACCTGCTGATCCCGCAGCCCGCCGGGGCGCCTGCGGCCGCCCAGAGCAAGCCTGCCACTGCCGGCAGCAGCAAGCCGCTGGGCATCCGCATCGGCCAGATCAGCATCAACGATGGCTCGGCCAACTTCGCCGACCTGACCCTGACCCCCAACTTCGCCACCGCCGTGCAACAGCTCAACGGCCAGATCGGCACCCTCGACAACCGCAAGCCGCAACCGGCCAAGGTGGACATCAAGGGCAAGGTCGACCGTTATGCGCCGGTGACCATCAAGGGCGCGCTCAACCCGTTCAACCCGCTGGCCAGCCTGGACATCGCCACCAGCTTCAAGCGCGTCGAACTGACCACCCTGACCCCTTACTCGGGCAAGTTCGCCGGCTTCCGTATCCGCAAGGGGCGCCTGAACCTCGACCTGCATTACCTGATCACCAACGGCCAGCTCAAAGCCGAGAACAAGCTGGTGGTCGAGCAACTGCAGTTGGGCGAGAAGGTCGACAGCCCGGACGCGGTGGACCTGCCGATCCGCCTGGCAGTGGCACTGCTCAAGGATACCGAGGGCAAGATCTCCATCGAACTGCCGATCTCCGGCGACCTCAACAACCCGCAGTTCAGCGTGATGCCGATCGTCTGGCAGACCCTGCGCAACCTGGTGCTGCGCGCCGCCCAGGCGCCGTTCAAGTTCATCGGCGGGCTGGTCTCTGGCGGTGGTGCGGAAGATCTCGGTAATGTTTCGTTCGCCGCAGGTTCAAGCGAGCTCAGCACCGACGCCCAGGCCTCGCTGGACAAACTGGCCTCGGCACTCAAGGCACGCCCCGAGCTGCGCCTGGAGATCGAAGGCACCGCCGCCCAGGGCAGCGATGGCCCGCTGATCGCCCAGCAGCGCCTGGAGCGCGAATACCAGGCCACCTGGTACAAGGTACTGCAACGCCGTGGCGACAAGGTGCCGGCCAACCCGTCACTGCTGGTGGTGGATGACAGCGACAAACCGCCCATGCTCGAAGGTATCTACCGCACCCGACTGAAGCAGCAACCGCCCGCCGAGTGGGAAAAGCTCGGGCGTGACGAGCGCAGCGCCAAGCTGCGCGAAGCGGTGATCAAGTCCTGGGCTGAGAGCGCCCCGCTGCTGCGTACACTCGGCCAGGAGCGGGCCAGCAGCATCAAGGACTACCTGGTGGACAAAGGGCAGCTCGAAGATGACCGGGTGTACTTCATCGACGCATCGCTCGGCCAGGCCGAGAGCGATGGCCGGGTGGTGACGCAGCTGCATCTGGATGCCGAGTAGCTCGGCGCCTGGTGATGCCTGTGCTGGCCTCATCGCTGGCAAGCCAGCTCCCACAGGGATCGCGTGATCTTCAAGGTCAACGCCGTACCTGTGGGAGCCGGCTTGCCGGCGATGAGGCCGACAGCAACAGCACACGTCAGTCGCTGCGCAGGATCAGCCATACTGGCGATTGCCGTAAATCAAACACTCAAACCAGCCGCTGCCCCGACACCGACGGGTGATACAGCGGCTGCACCTTGTTCCCCGCCGGGTCCAGCAAATGGAAGCTGCGCGCCCCATCGCCGTGGTTGAACGGTCGGTCGAGCAAGGTCACGCCATGGGCCTTGAAGTACTGGTACCAGGCCTCCAGCTCCTCCACGCTGTCGACGATGAAGCCATAGTGATCCAGGGTTTGCAGGCCATTGGCCGCACCTGCGCCGCGCCCCAACGAGAGGTTGTCGTTACCGCAGGTGAGATAGACCAGGTCCTCGTTGGCGCGGTTGAGCACTTCCATGCCCAGCACATCGACGTAGAAGCGCTCGCACTCCTCCAGATTGGGCACCAGCAGGGCAATGTGGCGCAGGCCGTTGAGTCGGCCCGGGCGGGCAGGTAGATCGGTCATGGTCAGGACTCCATTTTTGTATACAATTCGAGTGCGAATTTAAAACAAAAGGAAGCGCCTGTGTATAGCCTGTTTATCAAGACGCGCGTGAAGCCCGGTACCGCCGAAGCCTTTCTCAGCGCCATCAAAGCCAATGCGGCTGCCTCGGTCGCTACCGAGCCGGGCTGCCTGGTGTTCGATGTGTCCGTGGACCGCGAAGACCCGCAGGTGATCTACCTGTACGAGATCTACCGCGACGACGCGGCCTACGAGGCCCATACCCAGACCGCGCACTTTCGCGACAGCCGGCCATTGGTGGAGCCGTTGATCCTGGAGCAGGAGTGTTTCGAGAGTGATGTGATCGCCCGCAATCCCGGGGTCTGATGCATAAGCAAAAGCCCCGGCAGGCGCCGGGGCTTTTGCTTGAATGGTGGCCAATTCCCTTTGGCCGACGGGACATCCCTTATTCGGACTTCAGGCCATCAGCCGAGACGGCCTGTACACCCTTGATTTTCTTGGCGATGGCGACGGCCATCTCTTTCTGCGCATCGGTAATCGCCACTTCGGACGACAACGACACAACGCCCTTGTTGGTTTCGACCTTGATGTCGCTGCCCGGCACGCCTTTCTCGGTCATCAGGTCAGCCTTCACCTTGGTGGTGATCCAGGTATCGGAGGTAGCTTCCTTGGCTTTGGTCACCTCACCGGCCGCAAGCGTCATCGGGGCCTGGGTGGACTGGGCAGCAAACGCCGCGTTAGCCATGGTCAGGGTCAGCGCGGTAGCAGTAGCGGCAGCAATGGCGAACTTCTTCATGAGGGTCACTCCTGTTTTTCGAAAGGTCTGCGCCGTGATTCCTGGCGTCAGGTAGGAGTGATGTTGCAGGGGCTGTGCCAGGTTTTTGCCTTTTGATTAATCCTTATAAATCAATTACTTATAAAAATCGCATGACACAAGGGATCGTGCAATTTGCAAGTATGCGGAGATTGTTGAGTGCAAGTTGCAAGCTCGCCCGCAGGGGGCTGTGCCTGCATCAAGATGTTCTACGGGCATGATCGACGCCCATAAAAAAAGGACCCCGAAGGGTCCTTCTTTCCAGCATCGAAATGCTTAGACGCCCGATGCCTTGGCAGCGGCAACATCTTTGATCGACAGCTTGATACGGCCGCGGTTGTCCACGTCCAGTACCAGAACTTCGACTTCCTGGCCTTCCTTCAGGATGTCGGTGACCTTCTCTACACGCGCATCGCTGAGCATGGAGATGTGCACCAGGCCGTCCTTGCCCGGCAGGATGTTGACGAAGGCGCCGAAGTCGACGATACGCTCGACCTTGCCGACGTAGATCTTGCCGATCTCGGCTTCTGCGGTGATGCCCAGGATGCGCTGCTTGGCCGCTTCGGCCGCTTCCTTGGTTTCACCGAAGATCTTGATCGAACCGTCGTCTTCGATGTCGATCGAAGCCTTGGTTTCTTCACAGATACCGCGGATGGTGGCGCCGCCTTTACCGATGACGTCACGGATCTTGTCGGTGTCGATCTTCATCGCGATCATGGTCGGTGCGTTGGCCGACAGCTCGGTACGCGACTGGCCAATGATCTGGTTCATCTGGCCGAGGATGTTCAGGCGCGCTTCCAGGGCCTGGCCCAGGGCGATTTCCATGATCTCTTCGGTGATGCCGTTGATCTTGATGTCCATCTGCAGCGCGGTAACACCTTTGGCGGTACCGGCGACCTTGAAGTCCATGTCGCCCAGGTGGTCTTCGTCACCCAGGATGTCGGTCAGAATGGCGAACTTCTCACCTTCCTTGACCAGGCCCATGGCGATACCGGCCACCGGTGCCTTCATCGGCACACCAGCGTCCATCAGGGCCAGGGAAGCGCCACAGACCGAAGCCATGGAGCTGGAGCCGTTGGACTCGGTGATTTCCGATACCACGCGGATGGTGTACGGGAACACGTCGGCGGCCGGCAGCATGGCCTGGACCGAACGACGGGCCAGACGGCCGTGACCGATTTCGCGACGGCCAGCACCGCCCATGCGGCCACACTCACCTACCGAGAACGGTGGGAAGTTGTAGTGCAGCATGAAGGGGTCTTTCTTCTCGCCTTCGAGGGTGTCCAGCAGCTGGGCGTCGCGAGCGGTGCCGAGGGTGGCAACCACCAGGGCCTGGGTTTCGCCACGGGTGAACAGGGCCGAACCGTGGGTCTTCGGCAGAACGCCGACTTCGATGTTCAGCGGGCGCACGGTCTTGGTGTCGCGGCCGTCGATACGTGGCTTGCCGTTGACGATGTTTTCGCGAACGGTGCGGTATTCGATCTCGCCGAAGATCTCTTTGACTTCACCGGCCGATGGCTGGCCTTCTTCACCGGAGAACTTGGCAACCGCCTGGTCGCGCAGCTCGCCCAGGCGCGCGTAACGGTCGGCCTTGACGGTGATGGTGTAGCCCTGGGAGACCGCCTCGCCGAACTCGGCGCGGATGGCGTTGAACAGCTCGGTGTTGGCAACGGCCGGTTTCCAGTCCCAGGTCGGCTTGGCGGCTTCGGCAGCCAGCTCTTTGACAGCCTTGATCACGGCCTGGAATTCGTCGTGGGCGAACAGCACGGCGCCCAGCATCTGGTCTTCGGTCAGCTCTTTGGCTTCCGATTCAACCATCAGTACGGCATCGGCGGTACCGGCTACGACCATGTCCAGGCTCGAAGCGGCCTGCTGCTCGTAGGTCGGGTTCAGCAGGTAGCCGGTGCTTTCGTGGAAGGCAACGCGGGCGGCGCCGATCGGGCCTTCGAACGGAATGCCCGAAATGGCCAGGGCAGCCGAGGTACCGATCATCGCAGCGATGTCCGGATCGGTCTTCTTGCTGGTGGAAACCACGGTGCAGACAACCTGCACTTCGTTCATGAAACCTTCTGGGAACAGCGGGCGGATCGGGCGGTCGATCAGGCGCGAAGTCAGGGTTTCTTTTTCGGATGGGCGGCCTTCACGCTTGAAGAAACCACCTGGGATCTTGCCAGCGGCGTAGGTCTTTTCCTGGTAGTGCACGGACAGCGGGAAGAAGCCCTTGCTCGGATCTGCCTGCTTGGCACCGACCACGGTCACCAGCACGGTGACATCGTTGTCGACGGTGACCAGCACAGCGCCGGTGGCCTGACGGGCAATGCGGCCCGTTTCGAGGGTAACGGTCGATTGACCGAACTGGAATTGCTTGATTACCGGGTTCACGGTTTCCTACCTTTTTCAGTGGCTCTGGGGGAACTGGTTTCTTGCGAATTCTTGGGCAGAACAGGGAATCGGCCCCGTTGACCGTCCAGATACAACACGAGGCTGGGAGCCTGGCGCCGAGCGGAAATCCCGCTCGGCATTGCCAGGCTGCCAACCTCGAAGATACGCATGACGTGCCCAACGGGAACGCTGCCAGGCAGCGTAGCCGATGAATGCGCCATGCACACCACTGACCAGGCCGCTATTAGCGACGCAGGCCCAGGCGACCGATCAGGGCGCTGTAACGAGTGGTGTCTTTGCCCTTCAGGTAGTCCAGCAGCTTACGACGCTGGTTGACCATACGGATCAGGCCACGACGCGAGTGGTGGTCTTTGCCGTTGGCCTTGAAGTGGCCTTGCAGCTTGTTGATGTTCGCGGTCAGCAGAGCAACCTGAACTTCCGGGCTACCAGTATCGCCAGCAGCTTGCTGGTAGTCGGCAACGATTTGAGCTTTTTCTTCAACGCTGAGGGCCATGTGGCTTCTCCTGATAAACGGATCCCGCAAGCGGGGTCCAATAGGCCAGGGACTTGATCCCTGTATTAATAAAAAAGGTGTGACCGTGCCTACTGACAGCCACCCTTGTATCCGCACGCTTCAGCCGAAGCCTGGGCCTGCGGTTTCGGTCATTCCGACCGAATCAGTCGACGTGGCGCCACGCGCCCGTCTTCGCTCACTTCACCGATACCGATGAAGCGACCGTTGTGATCCTGTACGCGGACCATGCCGAACTGCGGCGCATCCGGGGCACGTACGGCCTGGCCATGCAGCCAGTAGAACGCACTGTGCTCGGAAAGGCTCAACAGCGGCCAGTCCTGCAGCCCGCTGTCGGACGGCATGAGGAAGCGATCGAGCGCTTCGTTGCCACCTTCGGCGTGGGCCTGTTCGAGCTCCTCGAGGGTCACGGTCTGTGCCAGTGCGAAGGGCCCGGCCTGGGTCCTGCGCAGCTCGGCGACATAGGCGCCGCAGCCAAGTGCCTCGCCGATATCCTCCACCAGGGTGCGGATATAGGTGCCTTTGCTGCATCCTACGCTCAGCCGTGCACGGGTGCCTTCGCACTCGAGCAACTCCAAGCGGCCAATAGTAACAGAACGCGCCTCGCGCTCCACTACCTCTCCTGCACGTGCCAGCTTGTAAAGCGGCTGGCCGTCACGCTTGAGCGCCGAGTACATCGGCGGTATCTGGCTGATCGGGCCGCGAAAACGCGGCAGCAGTGCCTCGATGTCGGCGCGACCGACGGTCACCTCACGGGTCTGCAGGACTTCGCCTTCGGCATCACCGGTGTTGGTAGTCTGCCCCATCTGCATGACCGTTTCGTAGCCCTTGTCGGACTCGAGCAGGTATTGCGAGAACTTGGTCGCTTCACCGAAGCACAGCGGCAGCACGCCGCTGGCCAGCGGGTCGAGGCTGCCGGTGTGGCCGGCCTTCTCGGCATTGAGCAACCAGCGGACCTTCTGCAACGCGGCGTTGGAGGTGAACCCCAACGGCTTGTCGAGCAGGATGATGCCGCTGACGTTGCGGCGGATACGTTTGACCTGGGCCACCGCTTACTCCTTGGCGCCCGGCTCGTCGGCATCCTTGTGCAGACGGTCTTCGGCGACCGCCCGCTCGATCAGTGCCGACAGGTGCACGCCACGGCTGACGCTTTCATCGAAGTGGAAGTGCAGTTGCGGCACGCTGCGCAGCTGCATCGAGCGGCCCAGGTGCAGGCGCAGGAAGCTGGCGGCACTGTTGAGGGCCTTGAGCGACTGCTGCACGGCGTCCGGGGTTTCTTCACCCATGACGGTGATGAAGACCTTGGCGTGGCCCACGTCACGGCTGACGTCGACGGCGGTGATGGTCACCAGGCCCACGCGTGGGTCTTTGACTTCGCGGCGGATCAGCTCGGCCAGCTCACGCTGCATCTGATCGCCGATACGTTGGGTACGGCTGTATTCTTTTGCCATTTTTGCTACCTGTATCTAAAGCGGCAAACGCCCGGTTCAGACTGAGGCCTGACCGGGCGCTACCTGCAGAGGCGCTGCCAACCGCCGTACGACGGGGGTTGGCAGCGGGCTCGCCCTTAAAGGGTACGAGCCACCTGGACTTTCTCGAAGACTTCGATCTTGTCGCCGACCTTGACGTCGTTGTAGCTCTTGACGCCAATACCGCACTCCATGCCGTTACGCACTTCGGAAGCATCGTCCTTGAAGCGACGCAGCGATTCCAGCTCGCCTTCGAAGATCACAACGTCGTCGCGCAGTACGCGGATCGGACGGTTGCGGAACACGGTACCCTCGATGACCATACAGCCAGCGATGGCGCCGAATTTCGGCGAACGGAACACGTCACGCACTTCGGCGACGCCCAGGATGTTCTCGCGAACATCGCTGCCGAGCATGCCGGTCAGGGCTTTCTTGACGTCTTCGATGATGTCGTAGATCACGTTGTAGTAACGCATATCCAGACCTTCCTGCTCGACGATCCGGCGCGCACCGGCATCGGCACGCACGTTGAAGCCGAACAGCACCGCGTTCGAGGCCAGTGCCAGGTTGGCGTCGCTCTCGGTGATACCACCGACGCCGCCACCGATCACACGTACCTGAACTTCGTCGTTGCCCAGGCCGCCGAGCGAGCCCTGCAGCGCTTCCAGAGAGCCACGCACATCGGTCTTGAGGACGATGTTGAGGGTCTTCTTCTCTTCCTGACCCATGGTCTCGAAGATGTTTTCCAGCTTGCCGGCGTGAGCACGGGCCAGCTTGACCTCACGGAACTTGCCTTGACGGAACAGGGCAACTTCACGGGCTTTCTTCTCGTCGGCCACCACGGACATTTCGTCACCGGCGTCCGGGGTGCCATCCAGGCCGAGGATCTCGACCGGGATCGACGGGCCGGCTTCCTTCACAGGCTTGCCGTTCTCGTCGAGCATGGCGCGCACGCGGCCATAGTTGGAGCCGACCAGGACCATGTCGCCCTGACGCAGGGTGCCGTCCTGAACCAGGATGGTGGCAACCGGGCCACGGCCTTTGTCCAGACGCGATTCAACCACGACACCGCGACCTGGAGCAGTCGGGGTGGCGGTCAGTTCGAGAATCTCGGCCTGCAGCAGAACGGCTTCGAGCAGCTCGTCGACACCGGTACCCATCTTCGCCGACACCTTGACGAACGGCGTGTCACCACCCCAATCCTCGGAGGTGACGCCTTCGACGGCCAGCTCGTTGCGGATGCGATCGAGGTCGGCACCCGGCTTGTCGATCTTGTTCACCGCAACCACCAGCGGCACGCCAGCAGCCTTGGCATGCTGAACGGCTTCGCGGGTCTGCGGCATCACGCCGTCGTCCGCCGCCACCACCAGGATGACGATGTCGGTGGCCTTGGCACCACGGGCACGCATCTGGGTGAACGCAGCGTGGCCTGGGGTGTCGAGGAAGGTGACCATGCCACGGTCGGTTTCGACGTGGTAGGCACCGATGTGCTGGGTGATACCACCG
The DNA here is from genome assembly GCF_032621715.1 of Pseudomonas sp. zfem004. Lineage (NCBI taxonomy): Bacteria > Pseudomonadati > Pseudomonadota > Gammaproteobacteria > Pseudomonadales > Pseudomonadaceae > Pseudomonas > Pseudomonas sp. zfem004. Next base: position 25,791 of record NZ_JAVYJF010000020.1, read on the forward strand.
GCTTCGCCAGCAGCAACCTTGGCACGACGGATGTAGTCGAGCAGCGAGGTCTTACCGTGGTCAACGTGACCCATGACGGTAACGACCGGCGCACGCGATTCGACTTCACCTTCGAACTTCAGCGATTCGGCCAGGGAGTCTTCCAGGGCGGTATCGCTGACCAGGGTGACCTTGTGACCCAGCTCTTCTGCTACCAGCTGAGCGGTTTCCTGGTCGAGCACCTGGTTGATGGTGACCGGAGTACCCATCTTGAACATGAACTTGACGACTTCGGCGCCCTTGACCGACATGCGCTGGGCCAGGTCCGAAACGGTGATGGTCTCACCGATGGTCACGTCACGAATGACCGGACCGGACGGGCTCTGGAAGCCATGCTGGTTGCGCTTCTTGCCTTTGCTCTTGCCACCGCGGCCACGACGGAAACCATCGCTTTCTTCTTCGGTGGTACGTGGCGCGGCACGTGGAGTCGGAGCCTTTTCCTTCTCCTTGACCTTGACCTTGACCGACATGCGCGGCGCTTCGCCACGGCCGGCAGCAGCCGCGCCACCACCACGACGGTCGTCGTCACGGCTACGGCTTTCGTTGCGACGGGTCTCGTCTTTCTTGCGCTCGGCAGCACGAGCAGCGGCGTCTTCGGACACCGGCGCATTGGCCACTACCGGGGCAGCAACAGCGACAGGCTCGGCCTTGGCGACTGGGGCAGCGGCCGGGGCTTCGGCGGCCTGACGGCGTGCCTGCTCCTCGTTGCGCTGGCGCACTTCGGCTTCGACCTTCTCGCGTGCGGCGTTTTCGGCCGCGCGGCGCTCTTCCTGCTCGCGCTTCTGCTCAGCCTGGATCTCTTCCGGGCTGCGCTGCACGAATACTTTCTTCTTGCGTACTTCTACGCTGATGCTCTTGCTACCGGCGACACGCAGCGTGCTGGTGGTCTTGCGCTGCAAGGTAATCTTGCGCGGCTCTTCCGCCTTGCTCTTGTGGCTGCTCTTCAAATGGGTCAGCAGGGTCTGCTTCTCATTATCGGTCACTACCTGACCGGCGTCGGTGTGCGGCAGACCTGCCTCACGCATCTGCTGCAGCAGGCGCTCTACCGGTGCCTCGACCTCTTGGGCCAGTTCTTTCACCGTGACTTGCGTCATGCACTTCTCTCCTCAGGCCGCGCCTAATTACTCGAACCAGTGGGCTCGGGCGGCCATGATCAACTTGCCGGCACGCTCTTCGTCGATGCCGTCGATGTCGAGCAGATCGTCGATCGACTGCTCGGCCAGGTCTTCGCGGTTAACCACGCCGCGCACCGCCAGTTCGGCCGCCAGGTCCTTGTCCATGCCCTCGAGGGAGAGCAGGTCTTCGGCCGGATGGGCGTCTGCCAGTTTTTCTTCGGTAGCGATGGCCTTGGTCAACAAACGGTCCTTGGCTCGAGCGCGGAGCTCATTGACGATTTCTTCGTCAAAGCCATCGATGTTGAGCATTTCTTCCAACGGTACGTAGGCAATTTCTTCGAGGTTGGTGAAGCCTTCGTCGACCAGCACTTGTGCCAGTTCTTCGTCGACTTCCAGTTCCTCGACAAAATTACGCAGGATGTCGCCGGTTTCAGCCTGTTGCTTGGCCTGGATGTCCGATTCGGTCATCACGTTCAGGGTCCAGCCGGTCAGCTGGCTGGCCAGACGAACGTTCTGACCGCCACGACCAATGGCCTGAGCCAGGTTGTCGGCACCAACGGCGATGTCCATCGCATGGGCGTCTTCGTCAACGATGATCGCGGCAACCTCTGCCGGCGACATGGCGTTGATGACGAACTGCGCCGGGTTCTCGTCCCACAGGACGATATCCACACGCTCGCCACCCAGCTCGCCGGATACGGCTTGGACGCGCGAACCACGCATGCCGATACAGGCACCTTGTGGGTCGATGCGCTTGTCCTTGGAGCGGACGGCGATCTTGGCACGCGATCCCGGATCACGGGAGGCGGCCATGACTTCGATGAGGCCTTCGGCGATTTCCGGCACTTCGATGGTGAACAGCTCGATCAGCATCTGCGGCGCAGTGCGCGACAGGATCAACTGCGGGCCACGGTTCTCGGTGCGGATTTCCTTGAGCAGTGCACGCAGGCGCACACCGACCCGGAAGGTCTCACGGGGGATGATGTCTTCACGGGCCAGCAGCGCTTCGGCGTTGTTGCCCAGGTCGACGATGACGTTGTCGCGGGTGACCTTCTTCACGGTACCGGAGATGATCTCGCCAACGCGTTCGCGGTAGGCGTCGACCACCTGGGCGCGCTCAGCTTCGCGAACCTTCTGCACGATGACTTGCTTGGCGGTTTGCGCAGCAATGCGACCGAACTCGATCGATTCGATCTTCTCTTCGATCACGTCGCCAACTTTGGCTTCAGGATGACTTTCCTGAATCTTTGCTGGCCAGACTTCGATTGCCGGATCGTCCAGATCCGCTTCCTCGACGACCGTCCAGCGACGGAAGGTTTCGTAGCTACCGGTGTGGCGGTTGATTTCCACACGCAGGTCGACTTCGTCTTCAAAACGCTTTTTGGTTGCAGTGGCCAGTGCCACTTCCAGCGCCTCGAAAATAACGCCGGGCGGTACACCCTTTTCGTTGGATACCGATTCAACAACCAGCAGTACTTCTTTGCTCATCGTACGCCTCGCCTTGCGCAAGCCATTGGGCCCGTAAATTCCGCCGGGCCCGGCACGTCTCAGTCAAAACTGGGAATAATATTGGCCTTGTCGATCGAGTCGATCGGCAGCAGGAACTCATGGTTATCCACCTGGACCACCACATCCTGCTCCTCCACACCGCGGAGAAGGCCCTGGAAGTTACGACGACCTTCGAAGGGCGTACGCAGCTTGATCTTCACTTGCTCGCCGGCATGCGAGGCAAACTGTTCCAGAGTGAACAGCGGGCGATCCATGCCTGGAGAGGAAACCTCGAGGGTGTATTCACTGCTGATCGGGTCTTCCACATCCAGGATGGCACTGGCCTGACGGCTGACCGCTTCGCAGTCCTCCACCAGAATGCCGCCTTCCTTGTCGATGTAGATACGCAGTACCGAATGCTTACCTTGGGAGACGTATTCGATCCCCCAGCACTGATAGCCCAGCCCCTCGACCACTGGGGCCAACAAGGCCTGCAACTGTTCTAGCTTGCTCGACACCTGAACCCCCTCGTGCATGCTGTGCAAATAAAAAATGGGCGAAGCGCCCATCCCTGAAAGCGCCGTTGGACAACGACGCCGAAAACTGTTGGCTAGCAAAAAGCCCCTGAAAAGGGGCTCCGCTGAAGCTGGTTGCGGGGGCTGGATTTGAACCAACGACCTTCGGGTTATGAGCCCGACGAGCTACCAAGCTGCTCCACCCCGCGACAAAGCTGGGGCGAAAGTATAAGACCGAACCCCCTTGAGGGTCAATCCAACCTCCACCTACAAGAAAGCCCGCTAAAGCGGGCTCTCTTGCTTCAATTGGTACCGAGAAGGGGACTCGAACCCCTACACCCTATGGGCACAACCACCTCAAGGTTGCGTGTCTACCAATTCCACCACCTCGGCAATACTACATTTGAAACCCGTTACTGCTGCTCTTTGGCCGGAGGAGGTACATCACCAGAGTTGGTGGTTTCGCTCTTCTGCTGCTGGAGCACCGGTACATCATCATTGACTGCCGGCTTTTGCTCTTTGACTTCCAGCACTGCTGGATCTGGCAGACCAGCTTGAGTCAGCTGGTGAGCCTGCTGCTTGGCGAAGTATCCTAACCCAAGTGCAGTCAAAAAGAAAGTGGCGGCAAGTATAGCAGTAACTTTACTCAAAAAGGTAGCGGAACCTTGGCTTCCGAACACAGTATTTGAAGCACCTGCGCCGAAAGATGCACCTGCTTCCGCACCTTTACCCTGTTGCAGCAGCACCATTACTACCAGTGCCAATGCCGCCAACAGATGAAAAACAACTACGACTGTTTCCAGCATTGTTCAGTTTCCTGCGGCGCGACAAATTGCACCGAATTCGTCTGCATTCAGGGACGCTCCACCAATGAGCCCCCCATCGATATCCGGCATGCCGAACAGTTCGGCCGCATTGGCCGCCTTCACGCTGCCGCCGTAGAGAAGCTGCACCTTAGCTGCAACTTCGGCGTCCTTCGCCGCCAACTGCTTGCGGATGGCTGCATGCACATCCTGAGCTTGTTGTGGCGAGGCCGTCAAACCAGTACCGATGGCCCATACAGGCTCATAGGCAATTACTGCATTGGCAAAAGCGGCAATACCGAACGCATCGATAACACTGCTTAGTTGACGCCCTACAACTTCAAGCGTCTTGCCTGCCTCGCGCTCTTCGAGAGTTTCCCCTATACAGAGCACTGGCGTCAAACCACTTTTCTGAGCAGCTGCAAACTTTTGATTCAGCACTTCGTCAGTTTCACCAATAATCTGGCGACGCTCGGAATGCCCGATCAGAACATATTTGCAACCAACTTCAGCCAACTGACTCGGTGCAACTTCGCCGGTCAGCGCGCCTTGTTCAGGCTGTACCGCAGAATTCTGTGCGCCGACGGTGATTCCCTTTCCTTCCAGGCCTTTGATCACTTGATCAATGAACAGGGTTGGCGGAAACACCGCGACTTCCACACCGCTTGGCAGGGACATATTGCCCAAGCCCTGAGTCAGCTCAGCGACGCTGGCGCGGGTACCGTGCATCTTCCAGTTACCAGCTACCATGGGGCGACGCATGCTTTACCTCGTCGGTCAAAGTGGGCGCAGATCTTACCCAACCCGATCTGCGCTGGCAAGCCTCTTCAGGCACAAACTTCAGCGACCAGCTTGGCCAGGGCTTCGGCATGGCCGCGCACCTGGTTTTCGTCGTCGCCTTCGACCATCACGCGCACCAGTGGCTCGGTGCCGGACTTGCGCAACAGCACACGCCCGCGACCCGCCATGTCTTCGGTCGCCTTGTCGCTTGCCGCTTGCACCAGCGGGTTCTTCAACGGGTCGCTCTTGCCTGCTTCGAAGCGCACATTGATCAACACCTGAGGGCACTTGCGCACGCCCTGGCGCGCCTGGGCAAGGGTTTCGCCGCGACGCTTGAGGGCCATCAGCACCTGCAGCGCGGCGATGATCGCATCACCGGTGGTGGTGTGGTTGCAGCACACGACATGCCCGGAGTTTTCACCGCCCAGCAGCCACTCGCGCTCAAGCAGTTCGGCCATGACATAGCGGTCACCGACCTTCGCCCGCACGAACGGGATGTCCAGCTCCTTGAACGCCAGCTCCAGGCCAAGGTTGCTCATCAAGGTACCCACCACGCCGCCTTGCAGCTTGCCGCGCTCGTGCAGGTCACGCCCGATGATGTACAGCAGCTCGTCACCGTCGACGATGGCACCGGTGTGATCGACCATCAGCACCCGGTCGCCATCGCCGTCGAAGGCGATACCCAAGTCGGCATGCCCAACCAGCACCGCAGCCTGCAACGACTCGATGTGCGTCGAACCGCAAGCCTCGTTGATGTTCAGGCCATCCGGCGCGGCATGCAGCACCGTCACATCGGCGCCCAGCTCACGGAACACGCTGGGGGCAACCTTGTAGGTGGCACCATGGGCGCAATCCACGACGACCTTGAGGCCTTCGAAACTGGTGCTGGTAGGCACGCTGCTCTTGCAGAACTCGATGTAGCGGCCCGCCGCATCGTTGATGCGCGAGACCTTGCCCAGCTTGCCCGACTCGACGACGGTCATCGGTTGGTCGAGCAACTCCTCGATCATCAACTCGACTTCGTCCGGCAGTTTGGTGCCATTGCCCGAGAAGAATTTGATGCCATTGTCGTCGTGCGGGTTGTGCGACGCACTGATGACGATGCCGGCTTCGGCGTGGAAGGTGCGGGTGAGGTAGGCGATCGCCGGGGTCGGCATCGGCCCGAGCAGCATCACGTCGGCACCGGCGGCAGAAAGGCCGGCCTCGAGCGCCGACTCGAACATGTAGCCAGAGATACGGGTGTCCTTGCCGACCAGTACACGGCAGTGGCCCTGCTTGCGGAAAGCCATGCCCGCGGCCCAGCCGAGCTTCAGCATGAAGTCCGGGGTGATGGGGAACTGGCCAACGCGACCACGGATACCATCGGTACCAAAGTATTTTCTGCTCATAGGGACTCCAGTTTTCTTATTCGGCGCTCTGCACGGCGGCGATCATGCGCACTACATCGACCGTTTCGGCGACATCATGAACGCGCAGGATGCTCGCGCCCTTGGTCATGGCCAGTGCCGCCAGCGCCAGGCTGCCGTAGAGCCGCTCACCTACCGGGCGATCCAGCGTGAGGCCAATCATGCTCTTGCGCGAGACGCCCACCAACAGCGGCCGCCCAAGGCGGTAAAGCGCTTCCATGTGTTTGAACAGGCTCAGGTTGTGCTCAAGGGTCTTGGCAAACCCGAACCCGGGATCGAGGACGATACGATCGGCGTCGATGCCGACCGCCGCACAGGCCGCCATGCGCTGCTCAAGATAGCGCGCGACATCGGCGGTTACATCCTCGTAATGTGGATTGTCCTGCATGTTGCCCGGCTCGCCGCGCATGTGCATCAGGCACACCGGCAACCCTGTGGCGGCAGCCGCATCAAGCGCACCGTCGCGCTCCAGGGCGCGCACGTCGTTGATCAGGCCGGCACCGACGCGGGCCGACTCGCGGATGACTGCGGGTGTCGAGGTATCGACCGAGATGATCACATCAAGGCAGCTGCTGATCGCCTCGACGATGGGCGCCACGCGCTCCAGCTCTTCGAGCGGCGAAACGGCCCGAGCACCGGGGCGCGTGGACTCGCCGCCGACATCGACCAGGGTCGCGCCGGCGGCCACCATCGCCTCGGCGTGACGCAGCGCTGCGTCGCGCTGGCTGAAGCGCCCGCCGTCGGAGAAGGAGTCGGGGGTGATATTGAGAATACCCATGACATGGGTACGGGACAAATCAAGAACCCGGTTGCCGCAAGGCAACCGGGTCGGGTACTGCTGTGAACTCATGGCTACCCTTAGTGTTGAGCCGCTGGGCCGCCGATCGGCGACTCCGGACGATCACCCTGGGAGGCCTGGTTGCCGGAAGTGCCGGCATCGTTGTCCCAGTCACGTGGTTCACGCGGGGTGCGGCCTGCCATGATGTCGTCGATCTGGTCGGCATCGATGGTTTCGTACTTCATCAATGCTTCGGCCATGGCGTCGAGCTTGTCACGGTTGTCGGTGAGGATCTGCTTGGCGGTGGCGTAGCACTGATCGATGATCGCGCGCACTTCCGAGTCGATCATCTTGGCGGTCTCACCCGACACGCTGGCGTGCTGGCTGCCGGCGCTGCGGCCAAGGAACACTTCGCCCTCTTCTTCCGCGTACATCAGCGGGCCGAGCTTCTCGGACAGGCCCCACTTGGTGACCATGCTCCGGGCGATCTGGCTGGCACGCATGATGTCGTTGGAGGCACCGGTGGTGACGCCATCGAAGCCCAGGGTCATTTCTTCAGCGATACGGCCACCGTACAGCGAGCAGATCTGGCTGATCAGCGCGCGCTTGGACAGGCTGTAGCGGTCTTCTTCCGGCAGGAACATGGTCACACCCAGTGCGCGACCACGCGGGATGATCGACACCTTGTAGACAGGATCATGCTCAGGCACCACGCGACCAACGATGGCGTGGCCGGCTTCGTGATAAGCAGTGTTCTGCTTCTCTTTCTCGGACATGACCATGGTCTTGCGCTCGGCGCCCATCATGATCTTGTCCTTTGCCAGCTCGAACTCCTTCATCTCGACCACGCGCTTGCTGGCGCGGGCGGCGAACAGCGACGCTTCGTTGACCAGGTTGGCCAGGTCAGCACCGGAGAAACCAGGGGTACCGCGAGCAATGACCGCCGGGTTGACGTTCTCGCCAATCGGGACCTTGCGCATGTGGACTTTGAGAATCTGCTCGCGACCACGGATATCCGGCAGGCCGACTACTACCTGGCGGTCGAAGCGGCCCGGGCGCAGCAGCGCCGGGTCGAGCACGTCCGGACGGTTGGTGGCGGCGATGACGATGATGCCATCGTTCATCTCGAAGCCATCCATCTCGACCAGCAACTGGTTGAGGGTCTGCTCACGCTCGTCGTGACCGCCGCCCATGCCGGCGCCACGGTGGCGACCGACGGCGTCGATTTCGTCGATGAAGATGATGCAGGGGGCGTGCTTCTTCGCCTGCTCGAACATGTCGCGCACACGGCTGGCACCGACACCGACGAACATTTCAACGAAGTCGGAACCCGAAATGGTGAAGAACGGCACCTTGGCTTCGCCGGCGATGGCCTTGGCCAGCAGGGTCTTACCGGTACCAGGCGGGCCCACCATCAGCACGCCACGCGGGATACGGCCACCCAGGCGCTGGAACTTGCCCGGGTCGCGCAGGAACTCGACCAGCTCGCCAACCTCTTCCTTGGCCTCGTCGCAACCCGCGACGTCAGCCAGCGTGGTCTTGACCTGGTCTTCGGAAAGCAGGCGCGCCTTGCTCTTGCCAAAGCTCATCGGGCCGCCTTTACCGCCGGCACCGCCCTGCATCTGGCGCATGAAGAACATGAACACGGCGATGATCACCAGGATCGGGAAGCTCGCCACCAGCAACTGAGTCCAGATGCTCTGCTGCTCAGGCTGCTTGCCTTCGACGGTCACATGGTTGTCGACCAGGTCGCCGATCAGGCCGTTGTCGGTGATGGCCGGGCGCACGGTCTTGAAGTTGTCGCCGTCGGTGCGCTTGCCGGTAATGATGTAGCCGTCGACGGTCACGCGCTCGACCTTGCCATCCTTGACCTGCTGGATGAAGTCGGAATAGTTGAGGGTCTGCGGCTCGTTAGGGCTGGAGAAGTTGTTCATCACCGTCACCAGGACGGCGGCGATGATCAACCACAGGATCAGATTCTTTGCCATGTCGTTCAATTCGCTACCCTCTGAGGCCGGCGCACGACGCAGCCGTGCCTCGCATGATATTCATCGCCCTAACTTACTACATTACCTACGCAACCGCAGGCACCGTCTGTAACCCTTTGTGAAAGCTAGACTACACGAAGTTCGGACGATCCAGACGGGGTAGCTGATTGGAATTAACTATCGGCCACCCCGCAGCACGCCTTTCATGCCCCTTTGAAACCCTTGCCCAACAGGTACTGTTCGCGGGAGCGATCCCGCGAGGACGATGGCTTGCGCATCTGCACCTTGTCGAACTTGCTGCGCACGTCCTTCAGGTACATGTCGAAACCTTCGCCCTGGAAGATCTTGATCAGGAAATCCCCACCCGGCTTGAGCACGCGGGTTGCCAGATCCAGGGCCAGCTCACAGAGGAACATGGCGCGCGGCATGTCCACCGCGGGCGTACCACTCATATTGGGGGCCATATCGGAAATCACAAGGTCTACGTGCGAATCGCCGACTGCTTCCAGGATTTGCTGCAACACTTCGTCCTGGGTGAAGTCACCCTGGATGAAGGTCACGTCCGGGATCGAGTCCATCTCCAGGATGTCCGAGGCGATCAAACGACCTTGGCCACCAATCAGACGACTGGTCACCTGCGACCAGCCACCCGGGGCTGCGCCGAGGTCGATCACGCTCATGCCGGGACGGATCAGGCGGTCTTTTTCCTGGATCTCCAGCAGTTTGTAGCTCGCACGGGAGCGGTAGCCATCCTTCTGTGCCTGTTTCACAAAAGGATCGTTGAAATGCTCGCGCAACCAGTTTGCGCTGCTTTTGGAACGTTGTACCACGGGGCACCTCGATGATATGCGTCGTGTTTGACTGGGCGGAGCCAGGGGCCCTCGGGTAAAATGCCCGTCAATTTTACAGAATCAGACGAAAAGGGTCAGATTATGCCGCTCAATAACGAGCAGAAGAAGCAATACAAGTCCATTGGTCATGACCTGAAGCCGGTCCTGATCGTTGCTGGCAACGGTGTTAACGAAGGCGTCGCCGCCGAACTGGAGCGCGCCCTGGTCGATCACGAGCTGATCAAGGTCGAAATCCGTTCGGAAGACCGTGAAGAGCGCGCCGCCGCGATCGCCGAACTGTGCAAGATCGGCCGCGCCGAGCTGGTGCAGACCATTGGCAAGAAAGCCCTGATCTACCGCAAGAACCCACAGCCGAACAAGCAGCTGTCGAATATCCACCGTTTCAAGTGATCGAATCCGCGGGACGTGGGAGCGGGCTTGCCCCGCGAACACCGGCGTAGCTGGTGCCATACACCGCATCGCGGGGCAAGCCCGCTCCCACGATCCCGGTCAGCGGCGAGCCCTGACCGGGACCGGCTGGGCCACCAGGACGATGCCTGAGAAGCCCAGCACCAGGAAGCAGAACATCTGCCAACGCTCACCTACGGAAATCCCGTAGCGCAGCGTGTAGTAGCCGATGCAGGCAGCAAAGCCAAGCAACAGCATCTGCCCTCGGAACTGCCGCCACCAGGCCGCCAGGCCGTCCACCCTCGCCAATACCGCCAGCTGGGTCAACAGCCCGAGCATCGCCACGCCGATCAACCAACGGTCGATCTGCCCGGCCACATCATGCACCAACAACGGCGCAAGGCCACTGACCTTGAGCGCCGGCACCAGCCCCACATGGAACACCCACAGGCCACCGACCCAGAATACCTGGGCCAGTTGCCATAGGATCCCCTCGAGGGATGGCGCCCGCAGGCGCCGGTCAGATGTGCTGGACTTCGACAATCTCGTACTCGACAGTGCCGCTTGGCGTCTTGATGACGACTACGTCACCTTCTTCCTTGCCGATGATGGCCTTGGCGATAGGCGCACCACTCGAGAGCTTGCCTTGCTTCACGTCAGCTTCATCTTCACCGACGATCTGGTATTTCACCCGCTCGTCGGTCTCGGTGTTGGCCAGCTCCACGGTGGTACCGAAGATGACCTTGCCGGTGTGGGCAATAGTGGTCACGTCGATTACCACCGAGTTTTGCAGGCGGCCTTCGATATCACGGATACGCGCCTCGACCATGCCCTGCTCTTCGCGGGCGGCGTGGTATTCGGCGTTTTCCTTGAGGTCACCCAGCTCACGGGCTTCACCGATCGCCTGGCTCAGGCGCGGGCGCTCGGTCTTGCTCAGGAACAGGTGCTCCTCTTCCAGGGCGCGAGCGCCCTGGACGGTCATTGGGTACTTGGTAATGCTCATGCTTTGAGTCCTGCATGCAGATCCTGCAAGCGACGAACGGTCTTTTCCGGACCGAATTTCAGCGCTTCGCAGATGGCTTCACCGGCCGCAATGGTAGTGGTGCAGTAAATCTTGTGCTGCAGCGCATTGCGACGAATCGAGTACGAGTCGGCGATCGACTGACGGCCTTCGGTGGTGTTGATGATCAGCGACACTTCGTCGTTCTTGATCATGTCGACCACGTGCGGACGACCTTCGGTCACCTTGTTGACGCGACGCACCTTCAGGCCAGCAGCTTCGATGATCTTCGCGGTGCCAGCAGTGGCGACCACTTCGAAGCCCAGGGCGATCAGGTCGCGGGCAACGCCAGCCACTTGCGGCTTGTCGTCGTCACGCACGCTGATGAAGGCGGTACCGCCGGTCGGCAGCACTTCGCTGGCGCCCATCTGGGCTTTGGCGAAGGCTTCACCGAAGCTATCACCGACACCCATCACTTCACCAGTGGACTTCATCTCTGGGCCGAGGATCGGGTCGACGCCTGGGAACTTGGCGAACGGGAATACCGCTTCCTTGACGCTGTAGAAGTTCGGGATGATTTCCTGGGTGAAGCCCAGCTCTTTCAGGGTTTTACCGGCCATGACACGGGCGGCGATCATCGCCAGCGAGGTGCCGATGCACTTGGACACGAACGGCACGGTACGCGAAGCGCGCGGGTTGACTTCGATCACGTAGATCTTGTCGCCCTGCAGGGCCAGCTGCACGTTCATCAGGCCGACCACGCCCAGCTCCAGGGCCATCTTCTTGACCTGGTCGCGAACCTGGTCCTGTACGTCCTGGCTCAGCGAGTACGGCGGCAGCGAGCACGCCGAGTCACCAGAGTGAACGCCGGCCTGTTCAATGTGCTGCATGATGGCGCCGATAACCACGTCGGTGCCGTCGCACACCGCATCCACGTCCATCTCGATGGCGCAGTTGAGGAAGTGGTCGAGCAGTACCGGGCTGTCGTTCGACACTTGAACCGCTTCACGCAGGTAGCGCTTCAGCTCGTCCAGTTCGTAGACGATTTCCATGGCACGGCCGCCCAGTACGTAGGACGGGCGCACCACCAGTGGGTAACCGATACCGCCGGCCGCCTTGATGGCTTCGTCTTCGCTGCGCACGGTGGCGTTTGGCGGCTGCAGCAGGTTCAGGCGCTGAACCATCTGCTGGAAGCGCTCGCGGTCTTCGGCGCGGTCGATGGCGTCAGGGCTGGTACCGATGATCGGTACGCCAGCTTCTTCCAGGGCGCGAGCCAGCTTCAGCGGGGTCTGGCCGCCGTAGTGAACGATCACGCCTTTCGGCTTCTCGACGCGGCAAACCTCCAGCACGTCTTCCAGGGTCAGCGGCTCGAAGTACAGACGGTCGGAGGTGTCGTAGTCGGTGGAGACGGTTTCCGGGTTGCAGTTGACCATGATGGTCTCGTAACCGTCTTCACGCAGGGCCAGTGCCGCGTGCACGCAGCAGTAGTCGAACTCGATGCCCTGGCCGATACGGTTAGGGCCACCGCCGAGGATCATGATCTTGTCACGGGTCGACGGGTTGGCCTCGCACTCTTCCTCATAGGTCGAGTACAGGTAAGCGGTGTCGGTAGCGAACTCGGCGGCGCAGGTGTCGACGCGCTTGTACACCGGGAACACTTCCAGCTTGTGGCGGTGACGGCGCAGGTTCTTGTCGGTGATGCCCAGCAGCTTGGCCAGACGCTGGTCGGAGAAGCCCTTGCGCTTGAGGCGCAGCATGTAGTCCTTGTCGATGGCCGACAGGGCCAGGGTCTTGACCTTCTCTTCTTCCTTGATCAGATCTTCCATCTGTACCAGGAACCACAGGTCGATACCGGTCAGCTCGAAGATTTCTTCGATGGTCATGCCCGAACGGATGGCGTCAGCCACGTACCAGATACGCTCGGCGCCCGGCACGGTCAGCTCGCGCTTGAGGATGCCGGCAGCTTCAGGGCTGGCCAGGTCGACTTTCGGGTCGAGGCCGCAGGCGCCGACTTCCAGGCCGCGCAGGGCCTTCTGCAGGGATTCCTGGAAAGTACGGCCGATGGCCATGACTTCACCCACGGATTTCATCTGGGTGGTCAGGCGGGCGTCGGCTTTCGGGAATTTCTCGAAGGCGAAGCGTGGCAGCTTGGTGACGACGTAGTCGATCGACGGCTCGAAGGAAGCCGGGGTGCGGCCGCCGGTGATGTCGTTCTGCAGCTCGTCGAGGGTGTAACCGATGGCCAGCTTGGCGGCGATCTTGGCGATCGGGAAGCCGGTCGCTTTCGAGGCCAGGGCCGAGGAACGCGAAACGCGCGGGTTCATCTCGATCACGACCATGCGGCCAGTGTTCGGGCAGATACCGAACTGCACGTTGGAACCGCCGGTTTCAACACCGATCTCACGCAGCACCGCCAGCGAGGCGTTGCGCATGATCTGGTATTCCTTGTCGGTCAGGGTCTGCGCTGGAGCAACGGTGATCGAGTCACCGGTGTGCACGCCCATCGGGTCGAAGTTTTCGATCGAGCAGACGATGATGCAGTTGTCCTTTTTGTCGCGGACCACTTCCATCTCGTACTCTTTCCAGCCGATCAGCGATTCGTCGATCAGCAGCTCTTTGGTCGGCGACAGGTCCAGACCACGGGTGCAGATCTCTTCGAATTCTTCACGGTTGTAGGCGATACCACCGCCGGTGCCGCCCATGGTGAAGGACGGACGGATGATGCACGGGAAGCCGAGCTTCTCGAGCACCGCGTTGGCCTCTTCCATGCTGTGGGCGATACCGGAGCGCGGGCACTCCAGGCCGATGTCTTTCATGGCCTTGTCGAAGCGCGAACGATCTTCGGCCTTGTCGATGGTGTCGGCGTTGGCGCCGATCATCTCTACGCCGAACTTCTCCAGAACGCCGTGGCGCTCCAGGTCCAGGGCGCAGTTCAGTGCAGTCTGGCCGCCCATGGTCGGCAGTACCGCGTCCGGACGCTCTTTCTCGATGATCTTGGCCACCGACTGCCACTTGATCGGCTCGATGTAGGTAGCGTCGGCCATGGCCGGGTCGGTCATGATGGTGGCCGGGTTGGAGTTCACCAGGATGACGCGGAAACCTTCCTCGCGCAGGGCTTTACAGGCCTGGGCGCCGGAGTAGTCGAATTCGCAGGCCTGGCCGATCACGATCGGGCCAGCGCCGAGAATCAGGATGCTTTTGATGTCTGTACGTTTTGGCATGGTTGTCACTCAAATCCGCGGGTCAGTCGGCAAGCCGTCTTGAACAATCTGGGTCAGGCGCTTCCGGGCGCGGCACACGCCGCCCCGGGGCCTTGCAGCAGGATGCTCAGCGGCGCTTGGCCATGGCATCGATGAAACGATCGAACAGTGGCGCGACGTCGGTCGGGCCTGGGCTCGCTTCAGGGTGGCCCTGGAAGCTGAACGCGCTCTTGTCGGTGCGCTCGATACCCTGCAGGGTGCCGTCGAACAGCGACTTGTGGATGGCGCGCACGTTAGCCGGCAGTGTGGCTTCGTCAACGGCGAAACCGTGGTTCTGGCTGGTGATCATGACCACGCCGGTGTCCAGGTCCTGGACCGGGTGGTTGGCACCGTGGTGGCCGTGGCCCATCTTCACGGTCTTGGCGCCGGAGGCCAGGGCCAGCAGCTGGTGGCCGAGGCAGATGCCGAACACCGGGATCTCGGTGTCGAGGATCTCTTTGATCGCCTGGATGGCGTAGTCGCATGGCTCCGGATCGCCAGGGCCGTTGGACAGGAACACGCCATCGGGGTTGAGCGCGAGCACTTCGCTGGCCGGGGTTTGTGCCGGCACCACGGTCACGCGGCAGCCGCGGGCAACCAGCATGCGCAGGATGTTCAGCTTGACGCCGTAGTCGAAGGCAACCACGTGGTACGGCAGGTCGGCGGCTTCGATGGTCGGGTGGCTGTCGGTTTTCAGCTCCCACACGCTGGAGCGCCACTCGTAGCGTTCCTTGGTGGAAACCACCTTGGCCAGGTCCATGCCTTTCAGGCCCGGGAAGCCGCGGGCGGCGGCGATGGCCTGCTCTTCGGTGATGTTGTCACCGGCGAGGATGCAGCCGTTCTGAGCGCCCTTTTCACGCAGGATACGGGTCAGGCGACGGGTGTCGATGCCAGCGATGGCGACGACATTGTTGGCCTTGAGGTAGTCAGGCAGCGACTGGGTGTTACGCCAGTTGCTGGCCAGCAGCGGCAGGTCACGGATGACCAGGCCGGCGGACCAGACGCGGTTCGACTCGGCGTCTTCCGGCGTGGTGCCGGTGTTGCCGATGTGCGGGTAGGTCAGGGTAACGATTTGCTGGGCATAGGAAGGGTCTGTAAGGATTTCCTGGTAGCCGGTCATAGCAGTGTTGAACACCACCTCACCAACGGTCTGACCGTCGGCACCGATGGCTTCACCGCGAAAAATACTGCCGTCGGCAAGGGCGAGTATGGCTGGCTTTGTCAAGAAGACCTCCCGTAGATCAAGCATGAAAGGGCGATCGCAGGTTGCAAAAAAGCGGAGTGACGTATGGACACGTCACCCCGCTTTCATGTGCTGAATTCAATTCGCTGCGCGCTTTTAGTGGACACACTAAAGCTGTAGCTTACAGAAAAGTGCGTTTTGGGTCTACCGCAGATGTGTCTCTAAAACACATGATTGCGACAAAATCGCTGACTGGACGTGATGGTGATCCGTGGGAGCGGGCTTGCCCCGCGATTGCGCCAGGCCTGCAGGCAACACAGGCCGGGCATACGCATCGCGGGGCAAGCCCGCTCCCACAGAGCTCCTTACCCGCAAAGGCCTGCACCCGCAGATCAATGCAGCTCGAGCACATCCTGCATGTCGTACAGCCCAGGCTCGCGCCCATCCAGCCACAGCGCGGCACGCACCGCGCCCTTGGCGAAGGTCATGCGGCTCGACGCCTTGTGAGTGATCTCCAGGCGCTCGCCTTCGGCGGCGAACAGCACGGTGTGATCACCGACCACGTCACCGGCACGCACCGTGGCAAAACCGATGGTCTTGCGGTCACGGGCGCCGGTCTGGCCTTCACGGCCATAGACCGCCACTTCCTGCAGGTCACGCCCCAGCGCATTGGCGACCACTTCACCCATGCGCAACGCGGTGCCCGAAGGCGCATCGACCTTGTGCCGATGGTGCGCCTCGATGATCTCGATATCCACGTCATCACCCAGCACCCGGGCCGCCATGTCCAGCAGCTTGAGGCTCAGGTTGACGCCCACACTGAAGTTGGCGGCGAAGACGATCGGGATTTCCTTGCCCGCCTCGGCCAACTGCTCTTTCTCTTCCGGCGTGAAACCGGTGGTGCCGATGACCATGGCCTTGCCCGCCTTGCGGCAGAACGCCAGGTTCTTCAGGGTCACCGAAGGGTGGGTGAAGTCGATCAGCACATCGAACTCGTCGACCACCTTGGCCAGGTCGTCGCAGATCGTCACGCCGATGCGGCCCAGGGCCGCCAGCTCACCGGCATCCGCCCCGACCAGCGAGCTGTCGGGGCGATCGATCGCCGCCGTCAGGCCTGCCTGTGGCGCCTGTTGCTGCACCGCCTCGACGAGGGTCTTGCCCATCCGCCCTGCTGCGCCCATCACTGCAATACGTCGCATAGCCTGTTCCTTGTCAGAGATCGCCGAAGAAGCGCTTCACGCCTTCGAACCAGCCACTGGCCTTGGGCGAGTGGGAGCTGTCGCCCTCAAGGGAGGCGCGCAGCTCTTCGAGCAGCTCGCGCTGGCGACGGCTGAGGTTGACCGGGGTTTCCACCGCCACGCGGCACAGCAGGTCACCCGCCGCACCGCCACGCACTGGCGCCACACCTTTGCCGCGCAGACGGAACTGCTTGCCGGTCTGGGTGCCTTCCGGGATCTTCAGCTTCACGCGGCCGTCCAGGGTCGGCACTTCCAGCTCGCCGCCCAGGGCTGCGTCGGTGTAGCTGATCGGCACTTCGCAGTACAGGTGCTTGCCGTCGCGCTGGAAGATCCCGTGCTCACGCACGTTGATCACCACGTACAGGTCGCCGGTCGGGCCGCCATGGGCACCCGCCTCGCCTTCGCCGGACAGGCGAATGCGGTCGCCGGTATCGACGCCAGCCGGCACCTTGACCGACAAGGTCTTGTATTCCTCGACACGGCCTTCGCCATGGCAGGAATTGCAAGGGTCGGTGATGATCTTGCCCTGGCCATGGCAGCGCGGGCAGGTCTGCTGCACCGAGAAGAAGCCCTGCTGCATGCGCACCTGGCCGATACCGCCACAGGTCGGGCAGGTCGACGGGGTCGAGCCCTTCTTGGCACCCGAACCGTCGCACGGCGCGCAGTTGACCAGGGTAGGCACGCGAATGCTGACCGTGGTGCCACGCACCGCTTCTTCAAGGTTCAGTTCGAGGGTGTAGCGCAGGTCGCTGCCGCGCTGAGCGCCGCCACGCGAGCCACCACGGCCGCCACCAAAGAAATCGCTGAAGACATCGCCGAAGATGTCGGAGAAGTTGGCGCCGCCGAAGCCCGCACCACCGCCGCCCATGCTTGGGTCGACGCCGGCGTGGCCGTACTGGTCGTACGCCGCGCGCTTGCTGGCATCGGACAACACTTCGTAGGCCTCGTTGGCCTCCTTGAAGCTGTCTTCCGACGCTTTGTCACCAGGGTTGCGGTCCGGGTGGTACTTCATCGCCAGGCGGCGATAGGCCTTCTTGAGATCACCTTCGCTGGCGCCTCGCTCGACACCCAGGACCTCATAAAAATCACGCTTTGCCATAGGTCATTTGCACTCTTGTGGGCGTTCGGCACACGGTGCGCAATCATTGCGTCGTGCCGTCAGCACCTGCCGCCATACGCGAATGCGCCCAGACAGATGCTGTAAATAATTCTCGTGTTCCAGACACGCCAACGCGGGAGCAAGCCCCCGCGCGGCGACATCCTACCAGCTCACCGGCAAACGCCGCTGAGCTGGCCGACAACATGCAGGCATTACTGCTTGTTGTTGTCTTTCACTTCTTCGAACTCGGCGTCAACCACGTCATCGTGCTTGGCTTCCGGCTCGGCCTGCTGCTGGGCGCCGCCCTGCGGCTGCTCGGCCTGCTCTGCGTACATCTTCTGGGCAACCGGCGCGGAGACCTTGGACAGCTCCTCGACCTTGGCATCGATGGCAGCCTTGTCGTCGCCTTTGACGGCGGCTTCCAGGGCAACCACGGCCGCTTCGATGGCGGTCTTCTCTTCGGCAGTGACCTTGTCACCGGCCTCATTGACCATCTTGCGGGTCGAGTGCACCAGCGCGTCGCCCTGGTTACGGGCAGCGGCCAGCTCTTCGAACTTGCGGTCTTCCTCGGCGTTGGCCTCAGCGTCACGCACCATTTTTTCGATTTCTTCGTCGGACAGGCCGGAGTTGGCCTTGATCACGATCGACTGAGCCTTGCCGGTGGCCTTGTCTTTGGCGCCGACGTGCAGGATGCCGTTGGCGTCGATGTCGAAGGTCACTTCGATTTGCGGCACGCCGCGTGGTGCTGGCGGAATGTCAGCCAGGTCGAACTTGCCCAGCGACTTGTTCTGCGAAGCTTGCTTGCGCTCGCCCTGCAGCACGTGGATGGTCACGGCGCCCTGGTTGTCGTCGGCGGTCGAGAACACCTGCGACTTCTTGGTCGGGATGGTGGTGTTCTTCTCGATCAGCGCGGTCATCACGCCACCCATGGTTTCGATACCCAGGGTCAGCGGGCTGACGTCCAGCAGCAGCACGTCCTTCACGTCACCGGCCAGAACGGCGCCCTGGATGGCGGCGCCCATGGCGACGGCTTCGTCCGGGTTGACGTCTTTACGCGCTTCTTTGCCAAAGAACTCGGCAACGGCCTTCTGTACCATCGGCATACGGGTCTGGCCACCGACCAGGATCACGTCGTCGATCTTGCTAGTTTCGATGCCGGCGTCTTTCAGGGCGATGCGGCATGGCTCGATGGTACGGTTGACCAGGTCTTCGACCAGCGACTCCAGCTTGGCGCGGGAGATCTTCACGTTCAGGTGCTTAGGACCGGTGGCATCTGCAGTGATGTACGGCAGGTTGACGTCGGTCGACTGAGCGGACGACAGCTCGATCTTGGCTTTTTCAGCGGCTTCTTTCAGACGCTGCAGGGCCAGGGGATCGTTCTTCAGGTCCATGCCGGACTCTTTCTTGAACTCGTCGACGAGGTAGTCGATCAGGCGCATGTCGAAGTCTTCGCCACCCAGGAAGGTGTCGCCGTTGGTGGCCAGTACTTCGAACTGGTGCTCACCGTCGACTTCGGCGATTTCGATGACCGACACGTCGAAGGTACCGCCACCCAGGTCATAGACGATGACGGTGTGGTCGCCCTTGCCCTTGTCCATGCCGTAGGCCAGCGCGGCTGCGGTCGGTTCGTTGATGATACGTTTTACGTCCAGGCCAGCGATGCGGCCGGCGTCCTTGGTCGCCTGACGCTGGCTGTCGTTGAAGTAGGCCGGAACGGTGATGACCGCTTCGGTAACCGGCTCGCCGAGGTAGTCTTCGGCGGTCTTCTTCATCTTTTTCAGGACTTCGGCGCTGATCTGCGGCGGAGCCATCTGCTTGTCGGCAGCCTCGACCCAAGCGTCACCATTGTTGGCCTTGACGATCTTGTAAGGCACCAGCTTGATGTCTTTCTGCACGACGTCTTCTTCGAAGCGACGGCCGATCAGGCGCTTCACCGCGAACAGGGTGTTGTGCGGGTTGGTGACCGCCTGGCGCTTGGCCGACTGACCAACCAGGATCTCGCCGTCGTTGGCGTAGGCGATGATCGAAGGAGTGGTACGCGCGCCTTCGGCGTTCTCGATGACTTTGGCGGTGCCGTTTTCCAGCACGGAGACGCAGGAGTTGGTGGTCCCCAGGTCGATACCGATGATTTTGCCCATGTTAACTCTCCCGAAACTTGAATTTGTTCGCAGCGACTAGACCAGACGACTGCGGAAATACTTGAGTGCTTGACACCTAGATGGGGGTACCCAGCAGGATTTCAAGCCTTCTCGTTGATAGAAGGCTGAGGTGCCGCCGGCGCCTTGCTGACCACCACCATGGCGGGGCGCAGCAGACGGCCGTTGAGCAGGTAACCCTTCTGGAACACGTTCAGCACGCTGTTCGGCTCGACCTCGGCGTTTTCCTGCATGGCCATCGCCTGGTGGTGCTCGGCATTGAACGGCTGGCCGTGCGGGTCGATGGCTTCGAGGTTGTAGCGTTTGAGGGTGTCCTGGAACATCTTCAGGGTCAGCTCTACGCCATCACGGATGGTCTTGACCTGTTCGTCTTCGGCACTGGAGTGCGCCAGGGCCAGTTCCAGGCTGTCGATGACCGGCAGCAGGTCGCCAGCGAACTTCTCGAGGGCGAACTTGCGGGCCTTGTCGACTTCCTGCTCGGCACGGCGAATGCCGTTCTGCGCTTCTGCAGCGACACGCAGGGACTGATCCTTGGCGGCGGCCAGCTGCTCCTCGAGTTCCAGAATGCGGGCGTCGGCGGTAGCGGCAACGGCCTCTTCGGGATTCAGGTTCTTTTCATCCAGCTGTTCGTCAGCCATTGGGTATCTCCTCCACAATTTCTGTTGTGCGAGCCAGGCTCGCCGTGTCTTGCCGGCTATATGGGGTCGGAAAAACCAGGTTCAAGGGCTGAGCGGGAAATCCACATTCATCAGCCGGGCATTGTCAGACCAGCAAAAAGCACTGTATAAATATCCAGACCAAACCTTCGGGAGCCGCCCACATGCTGGTGCACCTGTCCATTCACAACTACGCCATCGTCGAACACCTCGACCTCGAACTCGCCCGCGGTATGTCCGTCATTACCGGCGAAACCGGTGCCGGCAAGTCGATCATGCTCGACGCCCTCGGCCTGGCGCTGGGTGATCGTGCCGACAGTGGCGTGGTACGCCCCGGCGCAGACAAGGCAGACATACTCGCCACCTTCGACCTGGTGGACATCCCCGAAGCCCATGGCTGGCTCGCCGAACGCGACCTCGAAAGCGACGGCCCCTGCATCCTGCGCCGGGTGATCACCGCCGAAGGCCGCAGCCGCGGCTACATCAATGGCACACCCTGCCCGCTCGGCGACCTCAAGGCCCTGGGCGAGCTGCTGATCGACATCCACAGCCAGCACGAACATCAGTCCCTGCTCAAAACCGACACTCACCGCCGCCTGGTGGACGAGTATGCCGGCGCCATCGACCTGGCACGCCAGGTACAGCTTGCAGCCAAGCGCTGGAGCCAGACCCGCCAGGAGCTCGAGCGTCTGAGCAATTCCGGCGACGAGCAGCGCGCACGCCACCAACTGCTGAGCTACCAGCTCGAAGAACTGGACAACCTCGGGCTCGGCGAAAACGAGCTGGAGCTGCTAGAGCAGGAACACAAGAACCTGACCAACGCCGAGGCGCTCTTCGGCATCTGCCGCCAGGTCATCGACCAGTGCAGCGAAAGCGACTCGGGCAACGTACTCAGCGCCCTGACCGTCAGCCTCAACCGCCTCACGGCAGTCAGCAATGCGCCCAGAGCCCTGGGCGAGGCGGTCAACCTGATCGCCAGCGCACAAATCCAGGTGGAAGAAGCCGTCGGTGAACTGAACCGCTTCCTCGACAACTTCGATGCCGACCCGCTGCGCCTGCAGGCGCTTGAAGAGCGGCTCGACACTATCTATACCCTCGCCCGCAAGCACCGCGTGCACCCCACCGAACTGCCGCAGTTGCAGCAACGCCTGATGGAAGAGATCGAAGGCCTGAACGCCAGCGATGAATCGATCGAGCGCCTGGGCGAAGAGCTGGCAGCCTTTGCCCAGCACTATAAAGAGCGGGCCCGCGAGCTGAGCGCCCTGCGTGAACAGGCCGCCAAACAGCTGGCCACTGCCGTGGAGCAGGAAATCCAACGCCTGGGCATGCCGGGCGGGCGCTTCTGCATCGCGCTTACCCCCTTCGACAATGGCGACCTCTCACCCCACGGGCTGGAGCAGGTCGAGCTACTGGTCAGCGCCAACCCAGGCCAGCCACTCAAGGCCTTGGCCAAGGTGGCTTCGGGCGGTGAGCTGTCGCGTATCAGCCTGGCGATCCAGGTGATCACCGCACAGACCTCACGCATCCCCACGCTGGTGTTCGACGAAGTGGACGTCGGCATCGGCGGCCCCACCGCCGAGATCGTCGGCCAATTGCTGCGCCGCCTGGGTGAACGCGGCCAGGTACTGACCGTGACCCACCTGCCGCAGGTAGCGGCGCAGGGGCATCACCACCTGTTCGTGCACAAGGTGCGCAACAGCGACACCACCCACACCGCCGTGGCCTGCCTGGCCAAGCGCGAGCGGGTCGAGGAAGTGGCGCGGATGCTTGGCGGCATCGACCTGACCAAAGAGTCCTTGGCCCATGCGCGCAAGATGGTGGTGACCAGCAAAACCTGAGATCGCGCAATCCGTGGGAGCGGGCTTGCCCCGCGATAGCGCCAACAGCAACACAACGCCATCGCGAGGCAAGCTCGCTCCCACGCCACCCTCAACCACATCCCCGAAAGCACAAAGGCGACCCGAAGGTCGCCTTTGTCGTCAATAACGAGCTAAATCGTTACTTCTTTTTACGCACATAGAGAACCAGATTGTGGTCCACCAGTTCGAAGCCGTGCTCGGCAACGATCTCTTTCTGGCGCTTCTCGATTTCGGCATCGAAGAATTCAATGACTTCACCGCTGTCCACATTGACCATGTGATCGTGGTGCTTGCCATCTGCCAGCTCGAACACTGCATGGCCGCCATCGAAGTTGTGGCGCTCCACCAGGCCCGCCGCTTCGAACTGAGTCAGCACACGGTACACGGTCGCCAGGCCGACATCTTCGCCCGCTTCCATCAGCGCCTTGTAGACATCCTCGGCACTCATGTGACGCTGCTCGGCGGAGTCGAGCATCTGAAGAATCTTGACTCGAGGCAGGGTTACCTTGAGGCCCGCTTTGCGCAATTCGCTATTTTCAACCATGGTCAGCTTTCTCGCCGATGCTGCTTCGCAGCTTCTCTTAATACGGGTATGATCGGGGTTTACGTTGTCCAGCCAAGATAGTGGAAGTCGCCCACCGATGCAAAACACCAAGCTCTTGCTAACCAGCCTCACCCTTGTGGGACTGCTCGCACTCGCCGGTTGCTCGTTTCCCGGGGTTTACAAAATCGACATCCAGCAGGGCAATGTCGTCACGCAGGACATGATAGACCAATTACGCCCGGGAATGACCCGTCGACAAGTAAGGTTTATCATGGGCAACCCGCTGATCCAGGACCCCTTCCACACCAATCGCTGGGACTACCTGTACAGCCTGCAGCCTGGTGGCGGTGAGCGTCAGCAAGAGCGCATGAGCATCTTCTTCAACGACAGCGACCAGCTGGTCAGCCTGGCCGGCGACTTCATGCCAGGCGTCAGCCGCGACCAGGAAATCCTCGGCGGCAGCGGCGACACCACGGTCAGCCCGGCGCACCAGCCAAGCCAGCAACCGGAAAAACCGGCCAAGCCAGGCTCGCTGGAAGAAACCCTGCAAAAAGAGATCGACACCATCGAGACCACCCCGGTCCCGACGCCAGCACCGCTGGACACCTCGCCGCAATAACAGCAGGCGACAAGGAAAAAGCCCGGACACTGTCCGGGCTTTTTATTGCGCGACTGCCTGGCAAGCTTAACTGACGGCCGACACCTCAGGCATGCAGTTGCTTGGCACGCTCGCAGAACGCATCGACCATGGTGTTGGCAGCCTGATTGAACAGTGGCCCCAAGGTTGCGCGCACCAAAGCACCGGCATAGTCGAACGACAGGTCGAGGCTGATCTTGCAGGCCTTCTCGCCCAGCGGCTTGAACACCCACAAGCCATGCAGCTGGGTGAACGGCCCCTCTTCAAGGTTCATTTCGATCGACTGCCCCGGCACCAGCACATTACGGGTGACGAAGTGCTGGCTGATGCCCCCCTTGGCCACTTCAAGCTTGGCGCGCATGTGCGTGTCGCTGCTCTCGATCACCGTCGAGGCCGAGCACCAGGGCAAAAACGCCGGGTAGCTGGCCACATCGTTGACCAGGTCGTAGAGCGCCTGGGCAGGGTAAGGCAGCAGGGCGGAACGTTGAATATGGGTAGTCATCCAGGCGTCACTTCCAAACGGGACGGCAGCGCTACATAGCGCCTCGAATACGATTCTGTTGATCAGAACAAGGGCTGCATTGTCCGGGATTCACACAACAGGCTCAAGCGCACCTAAACCCCATAGCCGAGGACGCGGCGACTCCCTATAATGCCGCCCCTATGGCTAAGCAAAAGAAACATCCGACCGGGACCATCGCGCAAAACAAGAAGGCGCGACACGATTACTTCATCGAACACAAGTTCGAGGCCGGGCTGGTCCTGTCCG
Source organism: Pseudomonas sp. zfem004 (assembly GCF_032621715.1). Lineage (NCBI taxonomy): Bacteria > Pseudomonadati > Pseudomonadota > Gammaproteobacteria > Pseudomonadales > Pseudomonadaceae > Pseudomonas > Pseudomonas sp. zfem004. Next base: position 50,321 of record NZ_JAVYJF010000020.1, read on the forward strand.
GTTGGGAAGTAAAGAGCCTGCGGGCCGGCAAGGCGCACCTGACCGACAGCTACGTGCTGCTCAAGGATGGCGAAGCCTGGCTGTTCGGCAGCCACATCACCCCGCTGACCACCGCCAGCACCCACGTCATCGCCGACCCGATCCGCACACGCAAGCTGCTGCTGAACAAGCGCGAGCTTGAGCGCCTCGAAGCGGCCGTGGCGCAGAAGGGCTATACCTGCGTGGCGATGTCGCTGTACTGGAGCAAGCACCTGATCAAGTGCGAGATCGCACTCGGCAAGGGCAAGAAGGAATTCGACAAGCGCGACACCGTGCGCGAACGCGATTCCAACCGCGAGCTGCAGCGCACCATGCGCAACAAGGGCAAGGAAGAGTAAAACTCTGCCTTACCCTCGTGGGAGCGGGCTTGCCCCGCGATGGCGCCAGGCCAGGAAGCACTGTTGCCCCTGCTGGCGCCATCGCGGGGCAAGCCCGCTCCCACGGTGCGCAAACATCAGCGCCCGCTGCGCCGCTCCGCCCGGGCCACCCGCTGGGCTTCTTCCTGCGCCTCTTCCAGCACCTCCTGCACATACAGAATGTGCCGGCTGGAAACCTCCCGCGCATCCTCCGCACGCCCCTCGACAATCGCCTCGTACAGCTCACGGTGCTGCCCGATCAGCATGTCGCGCGTCTCGCTGCGCTGCCGGTACATACCGCCAATGTTGGTCACCACGTTGCGCTTGAGCAGGTCGAACAACCCACGAATGGTATGCAGCAGCACGGCATTGTGGCTGGCCTCGGCGATGGCCAGGTGGAAGTTTGCATCGGCCGCGCCCTCCTCCGCCCGGCTGACCTCGTCAACCCGGTTGTAGCAATCCTGCAAGGCATCGAAGGCCACCTTCAACCGCTCGCGGTCCGGCCCGGTGGCACGCTGCGCCGCGTAATAGGCACATGACGCCTCCAGAGTGTGGCGAAACTCCAGCAAGTCATGCTGCGCCTGCGGGCTACCCTCGAGCAACTTGAGCAAAGGGTCGCTGAAGGTCGACCCCAGCGACTCGGCGACAAAGTTGCCACCGCCCTGGCGGCTGACCAGCAACCCCTTGGCCACCAGTTTCTGGATCGCCTCACGCAACGACGGACGGGACACGCCGAACTGCTCGGCCAGTGCGCGCTCGGCCGGCAGCCGCTGCCCCGAAGTCAGCGTGCCTTCCAGAATCATCCCCTCCAACCGATCGACGATGTCGTCGGACAGGCGCCGTTGGCGGACCTGATCAAAAACCATCTACATGCTCTCCACAAACCCCGGCGTGCGGATCCCGGGGGCGCCTATTCTGCGCCTATCCGGCCTGTGCCGACACCCATCAGCCGGCGATTTTAGCCACCCATCAGGTGCCCGCTCATCGGCGTCCGACCAAAGTTTTGCACGGGACAAATTGACACACCCGCAATGGCGCTTTTAACCTAGCGACCAGTCATTGTAAATTGGTCTTACCAATTATCCAATGCCAGTGCCTTACCAACAAAAATTAGGGGCCACCCCATATGCAAACCTGGCAACAACTCTATAGCCCGCTTGGTAGTCTTGGTCTGTCCGCACTGGCGGCGGTCATCCCTATCGTATTCTTCTTCCTTGCCCTCGCCGTGTTCCGCCTCAAGGGCCACGTCGCCGGCAGCATCACCCTCGCGCTGTCGATCCTGGTGGCGATCTTCGCCTTCCAGATGCCTGTCGATATGGCCTTCGCCGCCGCGGGCTATGGCTTCCTCTACGGCCTCTGGCCGATTGCCTGGATCATCGTTGCCGCGGTGTTCCTCTACAAACTCACGGTCAAGAGCGGCCAGTTCGAAGTAATCCGCAGCTCGGTGCTGTCGATCACCGACGACCAGCGCCTGCAAGTGCTGCTGATCGGCTTCTGCTTCGGTGCCTTCCTCGAAGGCGCCGCCGGCTTCGGCGCCCCCGTGGCCATCACCGCCGCGCTGCTGGTGGGCCTGGGCTTCAACCCGCTGTACGCCGCCGGCCTGTGCCTGATCGCCAACACCGCCCCGGTGGCCTTCGGCGCCCTCGGCATCCCGATCATCGTCGCCGGCCAAGTGACCGGCATCGACGCCTTCCACATCGGCGCCATGACCGGCCGCCAGCTGCCGCTGCTGTCGCTGTTCGTGCCGTTCTGGCTGGTGTTCATGATGGACGGCCTGCGCGGCGTGAAGGAAACCTGGCCTGCCGCCCTGGTCGCCGGCCTGAGCTTCGCCGTCACCCAGTACTTCACCTCCAACTTCATTGGCCCAGAGCTGCCCGACATCACCTCGGCCCTGGCCAGCCTGATCGCCCTGACCCTGTTCCTCAAAGTCTGGCAGCCCAAGCGCTCGTTCAGCGAAGCCAAGGGCAGCGTCGGCGCCGCCGTGGTGCAGTCGGGTGGCAGCCAGCCGAGCCCCTACAGCTTCGGCGAGATCTTCAAGGCCTGGTCGCCGTTCCTGATCCTCACCGTGCTGGTGACCATCTGGACCCTCAAGCCGTTCAAGGCGGCATTCGCCCCGGGCGGCGCGATGTACAACTTCGTGTTCAACTTCGCCATCCCGCACCTTGACCAACTGGTGATCAAGACCGCGCCGATCGTTGCCGCACCTACCGCCATGCCCGCGGTGTTCAAGCTCGACCCGATCTCCGCCACCGGCACCGCGATCTTCCTCTCCGCGCTGATCTCCATGGCCGTGCTCAAGATCAACTTCAAAACTGGTCTGACCACTTTCAAAGAAACCTTCTGGGAGCTGCGCTGGCCGATCCTGTCCATCGGCATGGTGCTGGCCTTCGCCTTCGTCACCAACTACTCGGGCATGTCTTCGACCATGGCCCTGGTACTGGCCGGCACCGGCGCCGCGTTCCCGTTCTTCTCGCCGTTCCTCGGCTGGCTGGGCGTGTTCCTGACCGGCTCCGACACCTCGTCCAACGCCCTGTTCAGCTCGCTGCAGGCCACCACCGCGCACCAGATCGGCGTCAACGACACCCTGCTGGTAGCCGCCAACACCAGCGGCGGCGTGACCGGCAAGATGATCTCGCCGCAATCGATCGCCGTGGCCTGCGCCGCCACCGGCCTGGTAGGCAAGGAATCCGACCTGTTCCGCTTCACCGTCAAGCACAGCCTGTTCTTCGCCACCATCGTCGGCCTGATCACCCTGGTCCAGGCTTACTGGCTGACCGGCATGCTGGTTCATCACTAAAGTGAAAGGGGCCGGGCGCGCCACTGCGCCCGGCATCTCCTTCAACCCACGCTGCGAGAATCCATGATCATTTCCGCCTCCACCGACTATCGCGCCGCGGCCCAACGCAAGCTGCCCCCCTTCCTGTTCCACTACGCCGACGGCGGCGCCTACGCCGAACACACCCTGCGCCACAACGTGTCGGACCTGGCCAGCATCGCCCTGCGCCAGCGCGTGCTCAACAACATGTCCGAGCTGAGCCTCGAGACCCAGCTTTTCAACGAAACCCTGAGCATGCCCGTGGCCCTGGCCCCGGTCGGCCTCACCGGCATGTACGCCCGCCGCGGCGAAGTTCAGGCCGCCCGCGCCGCCGCCGCCCACGGCATCCCCTTCACCATGTCCACCGTGTCGGTGTGCCCGATCGAAGAAGTGGCCCCGGCCATCAACCGGCCCATGTGGTTCCAGCTGTATGTGCTCAAGGACCGCGGCTTCATGCGCAACGCCCTGGAGCGCGCCAAGGCCGCCGGCGTGAAAACCCTGGTGTTCACCGTCGACATGCCCGTGCCCGGCGCCCGCTACCGCGACGCCCACTCCGGCATGAGCGGCGCCAACGGCCCGCTGCGCCGTGTGCTGCAAGCCATGACCCACCCGCAATGGGCCTGGGACGTCGGCGTGATGGGCCGCCCCCACGACCTGGGCAACATCTCCGCCTACCGTGGCAACCCCACGGGCCTGGCCGACTACATCGGCTGGCTGGGCAACAACTTCGACCCGTCCATCTCCTGGAAAGACCTGGAGTGGATCCGCGAATTCTGGGACGGCCCGATGATCATCAAGGGCATCCTCGACGCCGATGACGCCCGCGACGCGGTGAAGTTCGGCGCCGACGGCATCGTCGTCTCCAACCACGGCGGCCGCCAGCTCGACGGCGTGCTGTCCAGCGCCCGCGCCCTGCCGGCCATTGCCGACGCGGTGAAGGGCGATATCAAGATCCTCGCCGACTCCGGCATCCGCAGCGGCCTCGACGTGGTGCGCATGATCGCCCTGGGCGCCGACACCGTGCTGATCGGCCGCGCCTTCCTCTATGCCCTGGCCACCCACGGCGAGGCCGGGGTGAAGAACCTGCTGGAGCTGTTCGAGAAGGAAATGCGCGTGGCCATGGTGCTGACCGGCGCCAAGTCCATCAGCGAGATCACCCGCGACTCGCTGGTCCGCGAACTGGGCGCCTGAGCGCCCGCTACCGCCTGAATACCCGGGGCACGCCGCGCGCCAGACGCCGCGGCCCCGCGAGGAGACTGCATGAGCCTGCCCGCCGCGTTCCTGCGTGATGCCGAGCGCCTGATCCCCGCCGAACGCCGCTTCGACGACCCCACCTCGACCCTGGCCTTCGGCACCGACGCCAGCTTCTACCGGCTGATCCCCAAGCTGGTGGTGCGCGTGGAGTCCGAAGACGAAGTGGTCGGCCTGCTCCAGCTGGCCCAGCGCGAGCGCGTGCCAGTCACCTTCCGCGCCGCCGGCACCAGCCTGTCTGGCCAGGCCATCAGCGACTCGGTGCTGATCGTGCTTGGCGACAACTGGAACGGCCGGGAGATTCGCAGCCAGGGCGAGCAGATCCGCCTGCAACCCGGCGTGATCGGCGCCCAGGCTAACGCCTGGCTGGCCCCTTACGGGCGCAAGATCGGCCCCGACCCGGCCTCGATCAACGCCTGCAAGATCGGCGGCATCGTCGCCAACAACGCCAGCGGCATGTGCTGCGGCACTGCGCAGAACACCTACCACACCCTGGCCGGCCTGCGCCTGGTGCTGGCCGACGGCACCCGCCTGGACAGCGAAGACCCGGCCAGCGTCGCTGCCTTCGAAAACAGCCACGCCGACTTGCTGCAAGCGCTCGCCCGCCTCGGCCGCGAAACCCGCGCCAACACCGAACTGGCCGACCGCATCCGGCACAAGTACCGGCTCAAGAACACGACCGGTCTGTCACTCAACGCACTGGTGGACTACGACCAGCCCCTCGATATCCTCCAGCACCTGCTGGTCGGCTCCGAAGGCACCCTAGGCTTCATCAGCGCCGTCACCTACGACACCGTGCCCGACCACCCGCACAAGGCCAGCGCCCTGCTGGTGTTCCCCACTGTGGAGAGCTGCTGCCGCGCCGTGACCGTGCTCAAGCGCCAGCCGGTGTCCGCCGTGGAGCTGCTCGACCGCCGCAGCCTGCGTTCAGTGCAGGAGATGCCGGGCATGCCGGCGTGGGTCAAGGACCTCTCGGCCAACGCCTGCGCCCTGCTGATCGAGTGCCGCGCCGCCAGCCAGAGCCTGCTGCACGAGCAGCTGCAACAGGTGATGGCGTCGATTGCCGACTACCCGCTGGAGCAGAAGGTCGAGTTCAGCGAAGACCCGGCGGTGTACAACCAGCTGTGGAAAATCCGCAAGGACACCTTCCCCGCCGTCGGCGCCGTGCGCCAGACCGGCACCACCGTGATCATCGAAGACGTCACCTTCCCCATCGAGCAACTGGCCGAAGGCGTCAACCGCCTGATCCAGCTGTTCGACAAGCACCGCTACGACGAGGCGATCATTTTCGGCCACGCCCTGGAAGGCAACCTGCACTTCGTCTTCACCCAGGGCTTCAACAGCGCCGAGGAAGTGGCGCGCTACCAGGCCTTTATGGACGACGTGGCACAACTGGTGGCGGTGGAGTTCGGCGGCTCGCTCAAGGCCGAGCACGGCACCGGGCGCAACATGGCGCCCTTCGTCGAGCTGGAGTGGGGCAAGGACGCCTACCAGCTGATGTGGCAACTCAAGCGCCTGCTCGACCCCAACGGCATCCTCAACCCCGACGTGGTGCTGAGCGAAGACCCGGACATCCACCTGAAAAACCTCAAGCCGCTGCCCGCCGCCGACGAGATCGTCGACAAGTGCATCGAGTGCGGCTTCTGTGAACCGGTATGCCCGTCCAAAGGCCTCACCCTCAGCCCGCGCCAGCGCATCGTCATGTGGCGCGATATCCAGGCCAAGAAGCGCGCCGGCGTCGACACCCGCGAGCTGCTGCAGACCTACCAGTACCAGGGCATCGACACCTGCGCCGCCACCGGCCTGTGCGCCCAGCGCTGCCCGGTGGGCATCAACACCGGCGAGCTGGTTAAGAAGCTGCGCGGCCAGGCTGCCGAGCACGCCAAGGCCGCCGACTGGCTGGCCGAGCACTTCCATGCCACCCTGCGCGGCGCCCGCCTGACCCTGGCCGCCGCCAACGGCGCCCGCAAGCTGCTGGGCGCGCCACGCATGGCCCGCCTCAGCGCCAGCCTGAGCAAAGCCAGTAAAGGCCGCCTGCCGCAGTGGACCCCGGCCATGCCGCAGCCCCTGCGCGCCATCGCGCTGAACGCGCCGAGCAACGACGCCCGCCCCCGCGTGGTCTACCTGGCCGCCTGCGTCTCCCGCGTGATGGGCCCCGCTTACGCCGACCGCGAGCAAAGTTCGTTGCTGGACAAGACCCGCGCCCTGCTGGAAAAGGCCGGTTACCAGGTAGTGTTCCCCGACAACGCCGACAGCCTGTGCTGCGGCCAGCCGTTCGCCTCCAAGGGCTACCCGGAGCAGGCCGAGCACAAGCGCCAGGAGTTGATTACCGCCCTGCTGCAAGCCAGCCGTGGCGGCCTTGATCCGATCTATTGCGACACCAGCCCCTGCACCCTGCGCCTGGTGCAGGACCTTGGCGAAACACGGCTGGACCTTTATGACCCGGTGCGGTTTATCCGTACCCATCTGGTCAACAAGCTGGAGTTCACCCCCCAGGATGAACCGGTGGCCGTGCATGTGACCTGCAGCACCCAGCATCTGGGCGAGAGCCAGGCGCTGATCGATTTGGCGCGGCGTTGCAGCAAGAATGTGGTGATTCCTGAAGGTATCCATTGCTGTGGGTTTGCTGGCGACAAGGGGTTCACCACGCCCGAGCTCAATGCCCACTCGCTGCGTACGCTCAAGGATGCGGTGCAGTATTGCAGTGAAGGGATTTCTACCAGCCGTACCTGTGAGATTGGGCTGTCGAGCCATAGCGGGATCGACTATCACGGGTTGGTGTATCTGGTGGATCGGGTTACGCGAGCACGCAGCATTTAAATACCCATCGCGGGGCAAGCCCGCTCCCACGCCTGCCTAGGCGAGCACCTGCGAGCGTGGGAACGTGGGAACGTGGGAACGTGGGAACGTGGGAGCGGGCTTGCCCCGCGATGAGGCCGTCAAACCCGTAAGACATTTCCGAACCTGCAACCAAATGCTTCAGCCCAAAAGGCTTGGGAACTATCCTACGCACCTGCCGGAAGTTGCTGCGTTGTCGGGGAAATCCCTCAGGGCTAACTTGACCCAGTCGCCACATTTGGTGACCGGGTGTGAGAACCCGACGCGAAAAGTCTACGGCATCTCTGTTATGGCAGCCGTGCCCGGGCAGACTTCGGTCTGGCCGAGGTTCACTTCCGCGTCGGTTTCTCACCCCGTGTACGGCTGCCACCCCTCGTCCCGTGAGAAAGGCATGGACGGCAGCTTCCATGAACTACGCGGAAGTGTTGAACATGAAAAAGATCGTCCCCGACCCACCCCGTTTCTTCCCTTACCTGTCCATCTCCCCCGAACTCACCCCCGAAGCCGCCCGCACCGAAGCCACCTCCCTGATGGGCTGCCTACGCGAAGTCCTCGACATGTACTTCGACACCAACAGCGAAGAACAGCGCCAAACCCTGCTGAACACCTGCATCTACCTCAACCAGCTGCTCTACCCCCTGATCCGCCACGAGACAGGAGCGCAGCCATGACCGAGCCCTCCGACCACTGGAGCACCACAGGCACCACCACCTGCCTGGAGCTCTACCGCATCCAGCCCGGCATCCCTTTCCAACATGCCTTCAGCGAACTGTCGGTATTGCTGGGCTGCATCCGCCACCTCACCTGCGAAGCCGAGATGGAAGGCGACCTGATAGCCGGCGGCACCGCCCGCATCCTCAGCGCCATGGCCAAGGCCCTGATCGACGACCTCGAGCTCGGCATGGGCCACAGCACCTAACCACGCCCCAAGCCCGCCTCACTTCTGAACGTGGGAGCGGGCTTGCCCCGCGATGGTCAACCATCAAACCAATTGAACCCTGCTCATTCGTGCACAGTCCACCCAACAGGCCCACCTTCCCGAGGCCTCACGAGGAGACACCCATGAAAGGTACTGCGCTATCCGCCCTGTTCGCGGCCGCCACCCTGCTGGCCTCGCCCGTATTCGCCGCCGACGACCTGTGCGCCCTCAACCTGCAAAAGATCGACGACGCCATGGCCACCGCCGGCGCCACCTCCGAAGGCATGGATAAAGCCGTCACCGAACACGTGGACAAAGCCAAGGCCGCCCAGGCCTCGGGCGACACCAAGGAATGCATCGCCATCACCAGCAAAGTGCTCGAACGCCTGGAGAAAACCGAAAAAGGCGGCAACGGCGCCAGCGGCAGCGGTGCCTGAGCCCTGCGAAGGGCGGCGACAGTCGACGCCGCCCGCTCAAGGGCGTATACTCCGCCTCACGTGCCGAAAGGTACGGTCAGCTAGAGCTGAGTGTGGGGCCGATTAGGATTCGACGCCGGTAGCGAAACTCTAGGTGCATGCCGAGTTGGTAACAGAACTCGTAAATCCACTGTTGCAACTTTCTATAGTTGCCAATGACGAAAACTACGAGGGCTACGCTCTCGCTGCGTAAGCAGCTGAGCCCGCTCTCCTGGTAGCTTCGGCTCCAGCAATCATCAGGGGATGCCTGTAAACCCGAAATGATTGTCATACAGAACAGGATCGTCGTGCAGCACGTTGGGGGCGAAGCGACTAAAACTTACCCAACTCATCCAAAGCACCCTGCCCGTCGGGCGGCTGCGGATTAAATCAGTAGACACGGCTAAGCATGTAGTACCGACAGCGGAGTACTGGCGGACGGGGGTTCAAATCCCCCCGGCTCCACCAAATTATCAAACAAAGACGTCCACGGACGTCTTTTTTTGTGCCTGGAAGTCAGTGAAATCAAGGGTTTACTGCTCTTTTGAGGGCCACAATGGTTTTTTGAGTTCCAGCTATCCCGGTATTCCCCGTGGTATTCCAGCCTACCTGGGGCTAATCTTGGGAATACCAAAAGGTGTCATGGAGCCTCTCCCATGTGCGCTCAAACAGCTCGTCTCTCCGACCGCCAGCTCAAGTCGGTCAAGCCCAAAGACAAGGACTACGTCCTCACGGATGGCGACGGCCTGCAGCTTCGCGTCCGGGTCAACCGCTCGATGCAGTGGAATTTCAACTACAGGCATCCGGTCACCAAGAATCGCATCAACATGGCGCTCGGCTCCTATCCCGAGGTCTCGCTGGCGCAAGCTCGGCGGAAAGCGGTTGAGGCTAGGGAAGTACTTGCTCAGGGGATCGACCCCAAAGCTCAGCGCAATGATCTCGCGCAGGCCAAGCTAGCCGTGACGGAACATACGTTCGAGAAAGTAGCCGCTGCCTGGTTCGAGCTGAAAAAGGACTCGGTCACGCCGGCCTATGCCGAGGACATCTGGCGCTCACTCACGCTGCACGTTTTCCCGAGCATGAAATCGACCCCGATCTCGGAAGTCAGCGCACCGATGGTGATAAAGATCCTTCGCCCTATCGAAGCCAAAGGCAGCTTGGAAACGGTGAAGCGGCTTAGCCAGCGCCTCAACGAGATCATGACCTACGGGGTCAATTCGGGAATGATTTTCGCGAACCCGCTCAGTGGGATTCGGGCGGTATTCAAGAAACCGAAGAAAGAAAACATGGCGGCGCTTCCACCCGAGGAGCTTCCTGAGCTCATGCTGGAAATAGCGAACGCCAGTATCAAGCGCACGACCCGCTGTCTGATCGAATGGCAGTTGCACACCATGACTCGCCCAGCTGAGGCGGCGACTACTCGTTGGGCAGACATCGACTTTGAAAGGCGTGTCTGGACCATCCCGCCGGAGCGGATGAAGAAGCGCCGCCCGCACAGCATCCCGTTGAGCGATCAAGCCATGTCATTGCTGGAGATACTGAAGTCCCACAGTGGTCATCGGGAATACGTCTTCCCCGCAGACCGAAACCCTCGTACTCATGCCAATAGCCAGACCGCCAACATGGCATTGAAACGCATGGGCTTCCAGGACCGCTTGGTCAGCCACGGCATGCGCTCGATGGCCAGCACCATCTTGAATGAACATGGGTGGGACCCGGAGCTCATCGAAGTGGCGTTGGCGCACGTCGACAAGGATGAAGTGCGCAGTGCCTACAACCGGGCCGACTACATCGAGCGACGGCGGCCGATGATGGCTTGGTGGAGCGAGTACATTCTGAAGGCATCGACGGGCAATCTCTCGGCCAGCGCGATGAATGTGGCTAGGGATCGAAACGTAGTACCCATCCGATAGGGCGGCGACAACGGCGACACTGGCGACAGACCGCGCGCCATCTACATCCTTGCCGTCTGAGCGGATGGCGACAGTCGCCAACTCGCCTCGACTTTGGCTTCTCCGGCTAAGCCCGTGAGCATGGGGAGGCTTCGCATCCCCATGCTCACGGGCTAACACTAGAAAAGCGACAAACGGCCACTTTGCCACTGACACCCACCGACTTCCATAGCACGCCAGAGGTGGAATCTGGCGCATTTCCATGTGCCCTTCACCAATTGACCCGTGCCGCGGTGACAGATAGAACGAAGGTTCAAAGCGCTGCCTTAGGCAGCACCCCAGATGACCAGAGCCTTCAAGGTCATGCCGTTAACCCGGTGGTTCATCCCAAAGTGCGATTCGCGCCCGGAGGCTCGCACGGTCATTCGCCAGAATGATGGACGCCCTCTAAACAATCCGCCTAGTGCGGCTGCCCGCTAACCCTTTAGCCCTGCAGCAACGAACCTGCTCGGCCAACGTTTTGCGCCAACCGCTCGCCCGTCTCTTTTTCCAGAAAAGAGACGGGCGCTCCTACCACTGCTGCAGCCATCATCGCACAGGGCTTTGCGGCAATTCCCCTCGTGACAATCGGCGTGACAAACGCAGATGTCACCAGCGACAGCCCTGTAGATGATGGTGCCGCAGACAAAGGAATGGACTGCACCTGACTGACAGTCAGGCATGCCCCGGTCATCGCAGTGCTGCTTGCTCCTGGCTCAGGATCTCGCGGCGCTGGTCTCGTCAGCCAGTGCAGCCTCCACCCGCCCACCGGTAACGGTGCTCAGGAGGCCAGATCATGAGATGCCCTTGCTCCTAGTCGTAAGGAGCCGCCAGTCCCGCGTCAGTGGACACCCTCACAGGTCGCAGGGGCCTTGATCCCTGATAACACTCAACATTCTTGGCGGGATGACGTGAGGGAGAGATCGGTAATTTATGGAGGACGGCTATGCAACTGCGCGAAGTACAAGGGCCACCACGCCCTTTGTTGGAACAGCAGATTACGCCCCTGCCCTACCCGGTCGAGGCGCTGGGCGATCTATTGGGGCCTGCCGTCGAACGCATGGCCGATGTAATCGGCGTTCCCTGCGCCATGGCCGCGCAATCCGTTCTGGCCACAGCAGCGCTAGCGAGCCAGGCGCACGCCAATGTTCACCTCGACGGCCGAAACTATCCGTTGTCGCTGTACTTGCTCACCGTGGCTTGCTCGGGTGATCGCAAAAGCGCGGTGGACCAAGTTGCGCTGCAAGCCGTACGCGACTGGGAGAGACAACAGTGGATCGCTTATGGCGAACAGCTCAAGGCGCACCGCGCCGCAATGAGCGCCACCGCAAAATCTCCGACCTCGAAAAAGTCGGTACAGCGAGCGCTAGACGCCCAAACTGAACCTGCCCAACCGAGACTGCTCAGTGCTGAGCCAACTATTGAAAGCCTGGTGAAAAGCCTGTGCCATGGTTTGCCAAGCATGGGGCTATTCAGCGATGAAGGCGGGCAGTTTTTGGGCGGCAGCACCATGAGTAAAGACAACATGATCAAGGCGATCACTCACTTGTCGACGCTGTGGGACGGTAGCCCGATTGATCGGTCGCGCGCGATGGCTGGGGAAAGTCTGCGTGCCTATGACCGCCGCCTCAGCATGCACTTGATGCTCCAACCCCGCCTGGCAGACCGCTTGCTGCAAGACGCTGATATCAAAGACCAGGGCATCCTGGGACGCTGCCTGATCAGTTGGCCAGAGCGTCTGGTTGGACAACGGCTGTACAAAGCGATCGACCTGACCCGTGATCCAAAGGTGCACCTGTACCAGCAGCGCATTGCCGCGCTCATGCAGATGCCTTGGTCACGCCATAAAGACGGCGGCCTCAGCCCTGCAACCCTAGAGTTAAGCCCCCGCGCCCGTGAAGCATGGATTGCCATTCACGACACCATTGAATGCGAGTCCGGGGAATTCGGCGAGCTAGTCAACGTGCAGGCTGCTGCGGGCAAAGCCGCAGCGAACGTTCTCCGCATGGCTGGTGTGATGGCGGTGGTTGAAGAATCGACTGTCTTGGAAGAAATGCACATCCAGCGCGCCTCTACGCTGATGGACTACTACCTGGCCGAGAACCAACGACTGACCGAACAGGAACCACTGAACAAGCTTCGCGCAGAGGCCGATTGTCTGCTCCGCTGGTTGATTAAGAAGAACTGGCCACCGTTCCGCCTCCGCGATCTCACGCGAAACGGCCCTCGCTTTGCCCGTAAAAGCACGCGGCACACCTTCGAGCTATTGCTGCAGCTGGTTACCCATAACTGGCTGAACAATGCCGGAGACATATTCGAGGTGCGCCATGTTCCGTCTCAATGACGCCGTGCGTCGCTACCAGGCGCAACATCGCTCGTCGACCGAATTGCGGCTTGTCGCCGCCACCGTTACCACTTTGTCGCCACGTGCCAAGCGACATGCAACGGGGGTTGTCGCCAGTGTCGCCACTGTCGCCACTACAACATCTGAGCTCATCGACCTCGCTCAGCTCATCGAGCAGTTGCAAGAAGAAGGAGCTCTGCTGGAACACACCGAAAATGCCCTCCTCATCCGCCCAGCACACTGGGGGCAGTTGGACAGCGTCGGCGCCCACTGGAAAGCCCTGCTGCTGCTCCTTCAAACCAAAGTTCACGGTGAAGACAATGGCGCTGGTCGGTCGGCGTGACGGTCGCAACTTTGGCTACGGCCGACAACTGAGCTACGCCGGTCGGCAGGCACTGCAAGATCTGTTTGCCGGCGGCCACTTCGCCACAATCAAAGCGCACAGCGATCGCTGGCAAGCCTTCGCGCGCTGGTGCCGGTCAGAAGACGGCCCCGGCTACAACGATGCGCGCCAGATCGATCAGCAGACATTGCAAGACTATGCCACTTATTTGCGCCAACTAATCAAGAAAGGCGAACTGTGCATCGCCACCGCGCAGAACCGCCTGAGCAGCGTCAACCGCACCCTCGCTGCGCTGCGCGGTGATCAGAACGTTACAATCGTCAGCCCGAGCCAAGCCTTGGGACAGCAGCGCTGCTCAGTGCGCGTCCGTGCGCCGGATGGCCAAGACCACCAAAAAGTGCAACAACTGCTTCAGGTGCTGGTTGAGAAAAAGCACGAGCGGGTGGCTGCGATTGTCATGCTGGCCCGAACTACCGGAATGCGTTTGCGCGAAGCAATCCTGGCGGATCTGCCACGCCTGCACCGCCAAGCCAAGCAAATTGGCCGTATCAACATCCAAGAGGGTACCAAGGGAGGGCGCTCGGGGGCATCAGCGCCGCGTTGGATCATCGCGAACGAAAAAGTAATCGCGGCACTCGAGTCGGCGCGTGAAGCGTCTCCCGTCGGCAGTCGCAACTTACTGGACCGCACTGAAAGCTACGCCGCATTCTTGCAACGAACGGTTCTCCCCGCCCGCGAAGTGCTGCGTACGTACGGATTGAAAGGTTTCCATGAATTGCGCGCAGCCTACGCTTGCGAACGCTACACTCAGCTCACAGGCCACCCTGCCCCAGTCAATCGATGTCAGAGCTATCGTATTGATTGCGATTTAGATCAAGCAGCCCGCAAGCAAATTAGCCTCGAGCTAGGGCATTATCGGGTTGACGTGGTTTCCGCCTACATTGGAGGGCGGATATGACCAAAACTTTTGATATGGAGCTGTTTTTAAGCGGTGTTTTAACGGGCTCGAAGCTCACCCAGCAGCGCCACCTACGGCAAGCTAAGATCATGCAAGCAGCCATTCAGCTTCGATGGCAGCGAGACAATCCTTGGGTTTGGCAGCTTAAACACTTGCGATGGTTTTTCGCACAATATCTAAAAAATCGCTCCTACAGCACCCGCTATTACTACAGACTAACAACCTTGATTATCTATAAACGGCTAGGCAAAAATGATCAGATGCTCATCGATTGGCTGAACACCAAGAAATTATAGCCCCGCCACTCTCTTTCTCGCCCGTCCATCTCAGCGAGCGCATCTTACTAGATGCGAAACGCTGCGATGGGGATACATAGACTTCAGACGACCTCAAACGCTTGCCGCCTCACCTTCCAATTTTTTCCTTTGCCTTCAAAATTCTTGACTTCATCATTTTTGCAACAGCCTCGAAAACAGGCACTGCCACTGAATTACCAAACTGACGATACGCCTGAGTGTCCGAAACAGGTATAACGAAGGTGCTTTCGCCTGGTTTATCAAAGCCCATAAGCCTGGCACACTCTTGAGGTGTCAGCCGACGGGGGCGACTCAGACTGTTAACTTCGCCATAAAAGTCTAAGTTATCTGAGAATCCGCGATCGACCAAAATTTCCGAACCATCCTTATGATACCGTGCAGAAAGTGTACGAGCCACATCATTAGGACGAGTAAGGCCGAAGCCAAAGCCATTACCCTTCGCCTTGTGCTTTTGAGCATACTTGTACAAATACTCCCAAAGTTTAGGAGTCAGTACGTACTTGCTATCAACGTTTTTATCAAGCAGATCACCGAAGGAAGGACGCTGAACCGGCTCAAACTTCGAAATATCCTTCAGTGTGAAGCCCTGATGGACATTCAGGTCTCGCCTGAAGCCTACCAGGACGATCCGTTCTCGATGCTGAGGCAAGAACTTGACTGCATCGATGACCTTCGGATCAGCGCCTTTGGGAGCATTAACATCTGCTACCTCATAGCCCAGCTCATCTAACGTTTCACAAATAATCCGAAAAGTATTTCCTTTGTCATGACTTTTGAGGTTCTTGACGTTCTCGAGCAGGAAAGCAGCGGGACGCTTCGCCGCGATGATTCGGGCCACATCGAAAAATAAAGTACCCTGAGTTTCACACTCGAACCCATGCTTGCGTCCTAAAGAATTCTTTTTCGACACACCTGCAAGAGAAAACGGCTGGCAAGGGAAACCAGCAAGCAGCACATCATGATCTGGGATTTCCCGATCGATATTTCGGTAAGCCTCCTCCTCACTAACCTCCGGTTTGTCCGAGAGCGTTACTGATCGAATGTCTAAATTAAAACGATGACGAGCAGGATCGCAATAGTGGTTAGCCTTATAGGTCCGGACCGCATATTTGTTCCATTCAGAAGTAAAGAGACATTCGCCGCCTACTGCCTCGAACCCCTTGCGAATTCCACCGATACCGGCAAACAAGTCGATAAAAGTGAAAGTTCTCTCCCCTTCCACCTTCCGTGGCAGCAGCTCACTGAGGCGTTTGTGGTCAATGTATGACAGCTTGGGAGACGCCTTGCCCTTATGCCAACGATTAATCGTCTCGCGACACCAATGTCCCGGGCTTGCTTCGTTAAGCACAGCAGCTAGAAAACCCTGATCATAGATTTCGAGCAGCTCCTGCAGTAACGCTCGATCGCTTCCTGCATAGTCACCGGATTGATCGGTAGCAGCAGCGCGCGGGTTTGCGCCTTGCACATCTTCAATAAAACTCATAAGCGCTCTCTGGGTCAAATCTGTGACGATACGTCACTATTCTATCCCTTAGATCAGCAATGTGAAGCGTTTTTTACCGAGCTATCCTAAGGACGCTACATCGTAGGCGGCGCCGCCGAAGCAGCCAAATCGCCAATGCCCTTTCATGGAGGTCTGAAAAGGAGGTGAACCTCGTGTCATAGATGGAACCGAACGTAAAATAAACAAAGCTCCGCTCTGCCAATGGTAACGATATGGACACGGTCGATTCAGCAACTCGCTCCAGGATGATGTCTGGCATCCGAGGGAAGGATACCGCTCCCGAAATGCTGGTCAGACGATTCCTGCACAACCAAGGGTACCGATATCGCTTGCATCGAAAGGACCTTCCCGGGAATCCGGACATTGTGATTCCACGCCTCAAGGTATGCATTTTTGTCCATGGCTGCTTCTGGCATCGTCACCCCGGTTGCCGATACGCGACCACTCCCAAAACCCGACCTGAGTTCTGGGGTGACAAATTCCAGAAAAACGTAGCTAGGGATGCTGCCAACACGCTAGCGCTGGAGGGTCGCGATTGGACCGTCTTGATCGTCTGGGAATGCCAGTTGAAAAAAGATCCCGAGACGTTGTCTAGGCTGGAACACCGGCTCCAAATGATTGCCCATGCTAGCTAAGGACGCGACCACGCCGCGGAGGTCACCTCCCTGCCGCAGTTTGCACCAGGCGATACCGACAAGGTTGCCTTGTGGTGGCGGAGTGCAATTATACTGACCACTTCCGAGAGTCTCGCAGAGCTCATGGCACTGGGGCTAGGGAAGCCTAGAGCCCCATAAATGCAAAGGACCCCAATGTGAGTGATTTGATCAACGAGCCAGATGCGCCCCGCCTGATCTTCGGGCTTAGAGATACAGGCTACAACGTCAGGACTGCTGCCGCAGACATCATAGATAACTCCATCGCCGCCAAAGCAGATCAAATCAACGTCGAGATCACCCTGCGTAGCGACGGCCGTAAGCTGGTCTACTTCGGAGACAATGGCGAAGGGATGGATGCTGATGGTGTCTACAAGGCGATGCGATATGGGGCGCCGGAACGCGACAACCCCGAGAGTCTCGGGAAGTTCGGGCTTGGGCTTAAGACTGCATCCAGCTCCGTTTGCCTCAAATACACGCTGATTTCTCGCAAACGTCCCACCGATGAATTCGCAAAGCTCGCTTGGGATCTCGACCACGTCGCTCAGAGCGAAAAGTGGGAGATGCTCCGCGAGCCCGTCACCCCAGACGAACAGGAGATGTTCGAGGAGCTATGTGGGGAAAGGGGCACGCTCTTAATATGGGAAAAATGCGATAGGATTCTGACCAGAGAATACGAAGCAGGCTCGAGCAAAGAACAGAGCGCGATTAAGCGCCTCGCGGAAAGCCTGATTAAACATCTATCCCTCGTTTATCACCGATTCCTTGACCACACTGACGAGCGCGAACGCAATATCGATATTTTCATCAATCAAATGCCGGTAGAGCCGTGGAATCCGTTTTACCCTGCACGCTCCGAGCAGGTTCTTTCAGAAAAAAAGCAAAAGTTAGTAGTAGAATTGGCTGACGGCTGCGAGGAGACGGCGACTATACGAGCGTGGATTCTGCCGCACCGCAGCGACATGACAAAAGATGAGGAAAAGATCCATGCACGCATCTCAAACCGTGCTCAGGGTTTTTACGTCTATCGAGAAGGTCGCTTGATCCAAGATGGAAGCTGGCTAGAAGTCTTTGGTGCACCAGAGCCTCATACCTCCTTGCTGCGTGTGGAGTTTGACTTCGGACATAAGCTTGACGACGCATTTCGGATCGACGTCAAAAAGTCAAGAATCCTTTTCCACCCAGACCTAGAGGACGGGCTGCGAGAGTTGCTTCAGCCAGTCTATCGTGAAGCAGGACAGCGGGCTCGTAGACAAAACCGAGAGCAAACCAATCTCAAAAATATCGACCACACCAGCGCTAACAAGAACATTGCGGAAACCGGCAGTGCTAGCAAACCGCAGGTGAACTCTGTCGATCCCGCAACCCAGTCTGCGATCATTTCAAATAATCAAGGCAACAAGATCAAGCTTAAGGTACCAGTTCAGAATCATGTAAGTCCCGAAACAGTGTATGTAGACGCTGTAGAGAACATCAATACCGGAGAGCTCTGGCAACCAGCTCTCCGCAGTGCTGGAAATAGTGACCACGTCCCTGCAGTTTTGCTCAACAAACATCATGACTTCTATCAGAAAATCTATAAACGCGCGGCCGCTAACGGTTTCGCCGTTGAAGGTATGGATCTTCTGTTGTGGGCTTTTGCTGTAGCTGAGCAAAATAATACCAACGACGAGCTTGAGCCGATATTTGAGGATATCCGTAACGAAATATCCAACAACCTTCGCAAACTTCTACGAAATGTTCCCGACCCTGAGCCGGGCGACCTGATGGCTGAAGAAGAAGGCTGAGATGATCGGCGGAAAGAAAGATCTGATCCTCAGAGAGCTTGAGGAAGGGACTGGAGCTCTCATATCGGCCGCAGTCGATCTTAGTGGACTTAGGTCAGGACTTCGTATTTGGTTTGGTGACTTAGACGAGAAACACGGGCCGGTTGCGGAGCTTCGCCCATTTGGACTCAAGGGACATAGTGTAAGTCTCTTCTTTGGACGCTTCTCCGGAGAAGTCATCGGACAGATCAAAAAGGCGTCCCTTGAAGACGTCCAATTAGCACGTGCTCTAGTGGCATCAATCCGAACTGACATCGACTTGGAGATTTCGGGCCAAACTCTCACGGACTGGAGAATAACATCTGGGGATTTTCAAATTTCCGCAAAAATTCGTGACCAAGATGATCCACATAGCGATGCCAATATCATTGCGACATGTCGTGAAGTGATCGTCCCAATGATGGCTGCGATGGCGGAGCTTATTGGCTACGATGTAATCGAGGACGATTTAGGTGAGGTGGCTCCGGTTTTCGAAGGCGCTATCTCGCACTCGGTTATAAAACGACGGGAAAGAAATCCTCGCAATAGACTTTTGTGCATTCGCATTCATGGAGAACGTTGCCTGGCTTGCGGCTTGGAGCCAAAGTTATCCTATGGCGAGGCAGGATCAATAATTGAAGTTCATCACCTAGAGCCTGTAGGACTTCTTTCAGAGCCTCGCCCGTATGACCCGCGCACGGATCTAGTACCACTCTGCCCTAACTGCCACAGAGCCCTACATACGAGGCGACCCATACCGTTTACCCTCGAAGACTTAAAAGCGCTGAGGGAAAATTGCCGTGACTGATATTATCAAACTTCCTGAGACCTTCGCAGCCCTCCTAAGCAGTCCCCCTGAAAACCTGGCACTCTCAGAGCGGCTTGTTGATCCTGTCATGATCATCTGTAAGACGGGGGATCGTATAGTCGCGCGCCTAGGAGGGATTCGATCGCTTCGAGGCAAGCGGTCTGTTCATTATGCTCCAAGCAATCGACATTCTTGGATACTGGATGGAAACACAATCCGACCACTTCCGAGCGACGCAGTCACTCTTTTTAACGAAGCGCTGAATTACTCGTCGTCCGAAAATCTTTCTTACAGCAAGGCTATTGAGCTAATTCGAACCCCTAACCCGAGTTTGGAGGTGCTTCCTGATGAGATATTTCTACAATCGGGAAGAGTTGCTGCGCATAAACTTGAGGGGGAGCTTACAATCCATGGGCTGAGCGCAACGCTATTTCCCTATCAGTCGCGTGGTGTTCTCTGGATGTGGGAAACCGTTAAACATACGGGCGGACTGATTCTCGCCGATGAAATGGGGCTGGGCAAAACCCTTCAGATTATCGCATTGCTGCTAATGGACCCACCAAAGTCCGACTCGCCTGCATTGATAATCTGTCCGACTAGCCTTATTGCCAATTGGGCGCGAGAGTTTGAACGGTTTGCAGCTGGATTGACCTTGATGATACATCGTGGTCAAAGTCGGGCAGGAATATATCGAGAACTGCAACGAACCAGTGTTGTAATCACAACATATGACACCATGGTCAATGACATCTCAATTTTTTCATCCGTCGAATGGTCTTGGCTAATCTGCGACGAAGCACAAGCAATCAAGAACCCGCAATCAAATCGCAGAAGGGCTATCGCTTCGATCCCACGCCGACGTACTGTTCCCATGACTGGTACGCCCGTTGAAAACAGTCTGGTTGATCTATGGTCTCTTGCCGACTTCGCCATCCCCGGCCTACTTGGCTCTCAGCTTGACTTCGAAGTTCAATATCCGGACTGTATGGAATCGGCTCAGGCAGTGGGGCAACTCACTGATCCTATGATACTCAAACGCCGGGTAGCAGATGTAGCTGGCGATTTACCCCAGCGAATAAATATCGATTTGCCGCTCGAGCTGGACGATCTTCTGACTGAGCATTATTTAAATGTACGATCTGAAACACTAGCCAAGTACCCTACAGCAGGGGCGCTAGTGGCTACGCTTCAACTGCAACTTGTATGTGCTCACCCTTGGCTGCGCCAAGTTTCCGAAGGGGACGTTGATGGTGAGGACTCGACAATCACTCGCACAACCAAACTCCCCCTGATGACCTCAAAAATGGAGAGAACAATCTCTCTCTTAAAGGAGTCATTCGCAAACAAACGAAAAGTCATAATTTTCGCGCTATTCAACCGAATCGGCGAATTAGTAAGGGAGGCGTTCCCGGGCTCGCCCAATACGTACTGGGGCTCTATTAATGGTTCTACCGCCCAACCAGATCGCCAATCAATTATCGATGACTTTACAAATCACGACGGCCCCGGATGTTTGATACTCAACCCTAAAGCGGCCGGTGCCGGTTTAAATATTACCGCAGCAACCGTGGTGATACATTTCACTCCAGTATGGAACCCGGCACTAGAAGCACAGGCGAGTGCTCGGGCCCACCGACGAGGCCAAACTCAGCCAGTCACCATTTACCGTCTTTTTTACAAAAATACAGTGGAAGAAGTTATGTTAGAACGTTCTCTTTGGAAGAGCGAGCTGGCAAATGAAAGCATCCCAGTTTCTTCCAGAGATGCAACCGACATCAGACGCGCCCTTGAAATTACTCCGGTGAAGACATGAAAACATCCATATTCCGAAAAATTTTGAGCGCTAATGACGTTGGCGCGACTGGCGCTCATCAAGCCGGCATCCTCATACCAAAATCAGAGTCGGATCTTCTTTCAATACTCCCCTCGCTTGACCCAGCAATAAAAAACCCAGATGCATGGATTGAATGCGAAGATGAAGATGGAACCATAAGGAAGTTTCGCTTTGTATATTACAACAACAAAATCCATAAATCCGGCACTAGAAATGAGTACCGAATCACTCACATGACAAAGTACTTTAACGAGACAGGAGCCCGCGAAGGCGAATCATTGGAAATATCTAAGCCTGAAAATTCCAGTCATTACAGAATTCGGATCGTACGCTCGGCAACGACACTCGAAGCTCTTGACCAAGAAAGCGGTGTCAGAATCAAAATCAAGTCAGCATGGCGGCGCGTCCACTAAAGACATCACTATCGTAATACTTGGATATTCCATAAGTGTGATGGCGTCGTGCACGATCGAATACCTTTGGGGGCCAGCATTAGTTTCCTAAGTAAGCTCAAGCTGCGCCCCTTCTGGCTTACGCTGTTCGACAACAGATGCGGGGGAGAACCCTCGCTCTCTGCATCAACCCAATCTCAGCACCGCTCCCACTGAGAAATGCCAGGGCGGTGCTCCGCACTGCCAGTGCGAATTAGGATGCAATGAAGCAGGCCCTGCCCATCGTAGCCGATGATGACATTATCACCCTCTTGGGCATGCTCCATAACTTGGTTGTTTTGGAAGTAGAGCCGATACTCGGAGCGGGTAGGATGTTCCTCGCGGGCATCGTACCAGGTCATTTTAGCCCGATCGGAAACGCTTTCACCTCTGACCGAGAACTGGACACTGAATTCCGCCCGATCAGGCCCGAACACGTTTTTGAGCGCGGACACACCATTAAACTCATGCTGGTTTGAACGCTCAGGGCGAGCCTCCACCGCAGACAAGGTCTTGATACAAGCAGGGTTGAGCACTACTGGCCGACTCGACATTGCATTCCAATCCTTCTGAAACTCGCACAGGGGTTCATCACCGAAGCCTTCTCAGCTGGCAGCTTGGCGACTTTTCCTCAATCATATGATGGCAACCTGACCCCATTTCAAGGGCTTGCCGTAAAACGTAGCTGACGGAGGATTTTCGCGAGTTTTTTGTACCGATCAGATAGCTCTCGCCGAGAGCTGGTGGCCATCTGCGTGGCAAAGGCGTTCGGATCGATTGCAAACGGATGGCCGAGCAGCGACCAGCATTCCTATTGGTATTCCCAGCTGAAATTGATATTAATTTTTTCTATATATATCAACGACCTGTCGGTAGAGTTCAGATTACCCCGCCTCATTCATACTCGCATGCCTAACCCCTCCACACCAGGAAGAGGCCGACTTAGCAACACCCCAACCACCACCGCAAACCCCAACCCCGCCCCCCCAGCAACCAGCAACACCGCCTCAAACCCACCCACAAACGCCCCCCGCGCCAACGGCGCCACCACCTCACGCAACCCCGGCTCAAGCATCCCCAACGCCGCCTGCAAATCCCCCGCCGCCACCCGCGTCGCCATCTCCCCAACCTTCCCCATCGCCTCCGGCGCCACCCCAGCCATGGCCTCACGCAACAACTGCCCACTACGCGCCGCCAGCACCGCACCCAGAATCCCAATGGCCAACACAATCGCCCCAAACCGCGTAGTAGTACTCAACCCCGAAGCCATCCCAGTCCGCTCACGCGGCACGCAAGCCATGATGTTTTTCTGCGTATCACCATTAAGCAACCCTGCCCCCGCCCCCAGCACCAAGCTAGCCAGGGCAAAAGCACCGTAACCACCGTGACCAACCGCCCAGGCACAAGCCAGGTTCCCCACCCCCACCAACACCAACCCCAACGCAAACACCTGCGCCGCACTCAACCTAGCCGCCAGGCGCATCCCCAACCGCGGCGTCAGCAGCATCGCCACGGCAAACGGCAACATCCCCGCCCCCGCTTCAAGCGCCGACAGTTGCAACCCGTTCTGTAGGTACAGCGGTAACAAGGTCATCATCACCTGGGCACAAGCGGCATAGGCGAACATCCCCAACAAGGCGCCAATGAACCGCCCACTACGCATCAGTTGTAGATCAATCATCGGCCGTGCCTGGCTACGCTCGACCATCACGAACAAGCCAAACAAAAAGGCCGCGATCACCAACCGCCCCAAGGTGGGCGCGCTGTCCCAGCCAACCCGGTTGGCATCAATCAACGCCCAGATCAGGTAGCCCAGGCTGCCGGCAAAAGTCAGGCTGCCCAACGGATCAAGCCGGGCAGCAGC
This sequence comes from Pseudomonas sp. zfem004, assembly GCF_032621715.1. NCBI lineage: Bacteria > Pseudomonadati > Pseudomonadota > Gammaproteobacteria > Pseudomonadales > Pseudomonadaceae > Pseudomonas > Pseudomonas sp. zfem004. The sequence continues at coordinate 73,786 of NZ_JAVYJF010000020.1, forward strand.
GCTATCGCGGGACTCTTCAACGCTGCGCAGCACCATCAGCGCCAGCACGGCCACCAGCGGCAGGTTGATGTAGAAGATCCAGCGCCACCCCAGGGTACTGGCGATCAGCCCGCCGAGCAGCGGTGCAAAGGTGATGGTGGCGCCCATGCAGGCGCCCCAGAAGGCCCAAGCGCGCATCCGTGCTTCGGGCTCATGGAAGCGATGGCCGATGGCGGCCAGGGCGGCGGTGAGCAACAGCGCAGCGCCCACGCCTTTGCCGGCCCGGGCCAGGTCAAGCCACAACAGGTTCGGCGCAGCACCGCAGGCCAGGGAAGCCATGCCGAACAGTGCCAGCCCGAGCAGCAGCATGCGCCGTCGGCCAAAGCGGTCGGCCAGGCTGCCGGCGGGCAGCAGGCAGGCGGCGAAGGCCAGCAGGTAGGCGCTGACCACCCATTCGATGTCGGCGAACGAGCCAGACAGGTCGCGGGCGATGCTGGGCAGGCTGACGGCGACGATGTTGGTGTCGAGGATGATCAGGGCGCACACGGCCGAGGCGGTGAACAGGGTGAAACGCGCAGAAGCGGGGGTGGACATGGCAAGGCTCCAGGGAGCGTCATCGCGGACTGCGAGATGCCCCGCGATGGCATTGAGGCTCGACCGGTCATCGGACTTTGCCGCCGCGACGCCAGCCTTGTAGTGTTGCCCTCACCATAACGCCGCCGGGCGCGGGGCTTGTTAGCCGCCACGTCCTGCGTCATTAGCCAGCGGCTAACGAGGCCCCATGGAAATCCGCCACTTCCGCTACTTCCTCAGCGTCGCCCGCCACGGCCATTTCACCCGTGCGGCCGAGCAACTGGGCATCGCCCCGCCCACCCTCAGCCGGCAGATCCAAGACATGGAGAAAGCGCTGGGTGTGCTGCTGTTCCAGCGCAGCCAGCGCGAGGTACGCCTGACCACCGCGGGCGAAGCATTGCGTGTGGAAGCCGAGCAGGCAGTGCGCCAGTTCGACGCCGCGCAACTCAGCGCGCAGCGCGCCGCACGTGGCGACAGTGGGCGCATCGAGCTCGGCTATGTGGCTTCGGCGGCCTACTCCGGCACCTTGCAACAGCAAGTGACCCGCTTCAGCGAGGGCCACCCCGGCGTGCATCTGAATATCCGCGAGGCGCCTATGGATGCGCTGCCCGCGCAGGTGCTCGACGGCCAGCTGGACCTGGCCTACGTGCGCTCGCCGATGGACCTGCCGGACGGGCTGGAGGCGATTCCCCTGCATGAAGAAGGCTTCGTCCTGGCGCTGCCCGCCGGCTCGCGCCTGAACGAGCTCAAGCAGCTCCCGGCCAAGCGCTTGGCCAATGAAACCTTCATCCTCCCCGAGCAGATCTCCGGCACGCTGGAGGTCGCCGCACAGGGTGGTTTCGTACCGCGCCTGGGCCCGCAGCCGGGCAGCCTGGTGGCGGTAATCACCTTGGTATCGCTGGGCCAGGGCGTTGCAGTGGTGCCGGAATCAGTGGTGAGGCGGATCAACTTGCCGCAGGTGAACTACCGGGTTGTCGAGGATTGCCGGACGAGTTCGTGGTTGAGCCTTTTGTACCGGCGCTTCGAGAAGTCACCGGCGGTCGCGCGCTATATCGAGGCGGTGCGCTCGGCATCCAGCGCGTAGAACTCCTGCAGCTTGGCCTGCAGCAGGGCCTTGTCCGGCAGGCGGGTCTGGTACTCGGCGATCAGCGCGGGGGAGAGGCTGCGGTTGAGTGCGTACTCGACCACTTCATCGTCCTTGCTGGCGCACAGCAGCACACCGATGGCGGGGTTCTCGTGGGCTTTGCGTTCGTTGCGGTCGAGGGCTTCGAGATAGAAATCCAGCTTGCCCAGGTACTCGGGTTCGAAGCGCCCCACCTTCAGTTCGATGGCCACCAGGCAGTTGAGGCCACGGTGGAAGAACAACAGATCGAGGGCGAAGTCACGGCCGCCCACTTGCAACGGGTAGTGCGAGCCGACGAAGCAGAAGTCGCGGCCCAGCTCGACCAGAAAGTCCTTGAGGCGGCCAAGCAACCCTTGGTGCAGGTCAGCCTCGGCGTGCCCGCCCGAGAGGCCGAGGAACTCGATCATGTAGGCATCGCGAAACACCTCCAGCGCCGCCGGATGGGTCTGGGTGAGCGCGGCCGATGCCTTGGCCGGTTGCGTCACGCTGCGCTCGAACAGCGCGGCCTTGAGTTGGCGTTCCAGTTCACGCTTGGACCATTTTTCCTGGCTGGCCATGCGCAGGTAGAACAGCCGCTCTTCAGGGTGCTTGCACTGCCCCATGACCATCATGTTGTGGCTCCAAGGCAATTGTCGCACCAGTGGTGCGACTATTTCGTCGCCCCGGTAAACCTCGTAAAACTGCCGCATGCGGAACAGGTTGGCGCGGGTGAATCCGCGCAACCCGGGCTGGGTCAGCAGCAGATGATCCGCCAGCTGGTTGACCACCCCGTCGCCCCATTCGGCCCGCTCCAGCTTGCGGCTGATGTAGGCCCCGACCTGCCAGTAAAGCTCGATCAGCTGGGTATTCACGGCCTGGACCGCACGTTGGCGGGCCGATTGGATCAGGGACAGCACTTCATCGAAACGCCCATTGCTGGCTAAGAGTGCTGACGCGCCTTGCTGCTCATCGTTCATGCAACGACTCCATGGCAAATAGGGAAAACCCGCCAGAGTCTACCCCTGCCCCTCACCCGCCCCGGCCGGTGAAACTGTTGCAAAACGCAAAGAGGGCGCCCACTGGCGCCCTCTCGTTCACAGCAAAGCCATCAGCCCATCGACCGCGCACCCACCACCCGCGCATGCCCCCGCGTGGTCACGATGCCCAGGAACGAAATCACGATGGCCAGCCCCAGCGTGGCGCTAACCTCGGCCCGGTGCTCCTCGGTGAACATCATCACCCCCAGCGCGCAACTGATGAAGATGATCACCGCCCAGGTCAGCCAGGGGAACAGCCACATCTTGAACTTGAGGTTGGCGTTTTCACGCTCCAGCCGGCCACGCATGCGCAGCTGAGAGATTGCGATCACCAGGTACACCAGCAAGGCAATGGCGCCGGAGCTGGCCAGCAGGAACTCGAACACGCCCTTGGGTGCGAAGTAGTTGAGGATGGCGATGGCCGCACCGATCAGGGTGCTGCCGAACACCGCCGCGCGCGGCACGCCGACCTCGGAGGTTTCCTTGAGCATCGCCGGGGCATCGCCGCGCTTGGCCAGCGAGTACATCATCCGCGAGGCGATGTAGATCGACGAGTTCATGCAACTGGTCACCGCGATCAGCACCACGAAATCGACCATCAACGCGGCGTTGGGGATGTTCATGATTTCCAGTGCACGCTGGTACGAACCCACCACCGCCAGCTGCGGGTCGTTCCACGGCACTACCGAGATGATCACGAAGATCGACAGGATATAGAAGGTACTGATGCGCCAGATCACCGAGCGGGTGGCCTTGGCGATGTTGCGCGCAGGGTCGCTGGATTCGGACGCGGCGATGGTCACCGCCTCGGTGCCGATGAAGCTGAACATCACGGTGATGAAGGCACCGATCACCGCCGACCAGCCCTTGGGCGTGAAGCCGCCGTGCTCGGCCATCAGCGTGCTCAAGCCGCTGACCTCACGGTTGGGCAGCCAGCCCATCAGCGCGGCGAAGCCCAGGCCGATGAAGCCGAGGATCGCCGTGACCTTGAGGATCGCGAACCAGAACTCGAACTCGCCGTACTTGGCCACGCTGAACAGGTTGGTGCAGGCCAGCAGCAGCACCGAGGCCAGGGCGAAGATCCAGCTGTCCACCTGGGGGAACCAGGCGTTGAGCACATGCCCCGCGGCCAGGGCCTCGATGGGGATCACCAGCACCCAGAACCACCAGTACAGCCAGCCAATGGTGTAGCCGGCCCAGCGGCCGATGGCCTGGTCGGCGTAGGTCGAGAACGACCCGGTGTCGGGATGTGCCACGGCCATTTCGCCGAGCATGCGCATGACCAGCACCACCAGGGTGCCGGCCACGAAATAAGAAAGAATGGTGGCTGGTCCGGCCGCCGCGATGGCGTGCCCGGAACCTACGAAAAGCCCGGCGCCGATGATGCCGGCGATGGACAGCATCGTTACATGACGCGGCTTGAAACCTTGTGCAAGGTTGCCATCAGATCCCACGGTGCTCATTGATCTTGTTCTCTTTTTGCTGACACAAGGAAGGGACGGGCAGGTACAGGCGAAAAAGCATCTCCTTGAAAAACAATAAGAATGACACGTCGCTCAGGCGCTGTTGTTGAACTTCTTCACGCTTTTGCAGAGCCACGCACCGAACGATCCGGGGGTTATTTAAGCCGCGCGGGGCACGGGGAAATTGTTCGAGAACGTCCCGCAGGTTCGCGATCACGACACCCCGTGCCCGATCCCGTCAGATGTCGTGATTGGCTTGCCTGGAAACGACATGGGCCAGGCGCCCACAAAAAAGCCCCGGTCTCCCGGGGCTGTGCTGCACAGGCGTCTGCCTACGCCTTACCGACACGCGGGGTGCCGGATGGCAGCAGGGAACTGTTGTGTGGTCATGTCTGGCCTCATCGCCGGCAAGCCGGCTCCCATAGGTTCAGCGCAAACCCTGTGGGAGCTGGCTTGCCAGCGATGAGGCCCGCACAGAAATCAACGCACCAGGCAAGGCTTCTTGTTGTCGAAGGTCCAGCCCGGAATCAGGAACTGCATCGCCACGCTGTCATCCCGCGCCCCCAGCCCCATGTTGCGGTAGCACTCGTGGGCCTTGGCCAACTGATCTTCATCCAGCTCCACACCCAGGCCCGGACGCTCCGGCACCCGCACATGGCCGTCGACGATGCGCAGCGGGTCGCGGGTCAGGCGCTGGCCGTCCTGCCAGATCCAGTGGGTATCGAGCGCAGTGATCTCGCCCGGCGCCGCCGCCCCCACCTGGGTGAACATCGCCAGCGAAATGTCGAAGTGGTTGTTCGAATGCGAGCCCCAGGTCAGGCCCCAGTCGTGGCACATCTGCGCCACCCGTACCGAACCCTGCAGGGTCCAGAAGTGCGGGTCGGCCAACGGGATGTCCACCGACTGCATCTGGATCGCATGGCCCATTTGCCGCCAGTCGGTTGCGATCATGTTGGTGGCGGTCGGCAAGCCGGTGGCACGGCGGAACTCGGCCATCACTTCACGGCCCGAATAGCCGTTCTCGGCGCCGCACGGGTCTTCGGCGTAGGCCAGCACATCATGCTTGTCGCGGCACAGGGCAATGGCCTCTTTCAGCGACCAGGCACCATTGGGGTCGAGGGTAATGCGCGCCTCGGGGAAGCGCTCGGCCAGCGCCGTCACCGCCTCCATCTCTTCTTCGCCACGCAGCACGCCGCCCTTGAGCTTGAAGTCGCTGAAGCCATAACGCTGCTTGGCCGCCTCGGCCAGGCGCACCACCGCTTCCGGGGTCAGGGCCTTCTCGTGGCGTACACGGAACCAGTCATCGTCCGAGTCGGCCTCGTTGCGGTAGGCCAGGTCGGTCTTGTGGCGGTCACCGATATAGAACAGGTAACCCAGCATTTTCACTGCATCGCGTTGCTGGCCTTCGCCCAACAGGGCCGCCATCGGCACGTTCAGGTGCTGGCCGAGCAGGTCGAGCAGCGCCGATTCGATGGCGGTCACGGCGTGCACGGTGATGCGCAGGTCGAAGGTCTGCAGGCCCCGGCCGGCCGCATCGCGGTTGGCGAAGGTCTGGCGCATGGCGTTGAGCACGCGCTGGTAGTGGCCGATCGGCTGGCCGACCACCAGGCTGCGGGCGTCTTCGAGGGTCTGGCGGATCTTCTCGCCACCCGGCACCTCGCCCAGGCCAGTGTTGCCGGCGCTGTCGCGCAGCACCACGATGTTGCGGGTGAAGTACGGGCCATGGGCGCCGCTGAGGTTGAGCAGCATGCTGTCGTGGCCGGCCACCGGGACCACGCGCAGGTCGGTGACCACGGGGGTGGCTACGTGCACGTCGGGGGTTGTCTGCATGTTCATGAAGTCTCTCTCGCAATCAGTTGGCCGAGGCGGCCTTGAGGTCTTGGGCAGGCGCGCCCTTGGCGCGGGTCCGGACGAAGAACACCGCGATGGCGGCCACGACCGAGGTCACCGCCAGGCCGTACAAACCGCCCTGGATCGAACCGGTCTGCTGCTCCAGCAAGCCGAAAGTGGTGGGGGCGACGAAGCCGCCGAGGTTGCCCACCGAGTTGATCAGGGCGATCACCGCCGCGGCGATGCGGGCATCCAGGTAGCCCTGGGGGATTGGCCAGAACAGCGATGAGGCCGCCTTGAAACCGATGGCCGCAAAGCACACGGCAACGAAGGCGAACACCGGCCCGCCGGTGGTGGACATGAACATGCCGGTCGCCGCCACCAGCAGCGCCGCCGCCACCCAGGCCTGCTGGAAGCGCCAGCGCCGGGCGCAGGCCGCGAAGCTGTACATGGCGATGATCGAAATCAGCCAAGGGATGGAGTTGAAGAAGCCCACCTGCAGGTCGCTGAGGTCGCCCATGCGTTTGATGATGCTCGGCAGCCAGAAGGTCGCGGCATAGATGGTCAGCTGGATGCAGAAGTAGATCAGGCAGAACAGCAGGATCTGGCGGTCCTTGAGCAGGCTCCAGGACGAAGCCTTGACCACCCCGCCCGCCTCGCGCTCGCGCTGCTCCTGGTCGATGGCGGCCACCAGCGCGTCCTGCTCTTCGCGGCTCAGCCACTTGGCGTCATGGGGTTTGGAGTCGAGCCAGAAGAACACGAAGAAGCACAGCGCCACCGAGGCCATGCCTTCGATGAACAGCATCCATTGCCAGCCGTGCAGGCCCATGCCCTGGATCTGCATCAATGCCCCGGCCAGCGGCCCGGAGATCAACGAGGCCACGGCCGAGCCACTGAGGAAGATGGCGATGGCCTTGCCACGTTCGGCGGCCGGCAGCCAGCGGGTGAAGTAGTAGATCACCCCGGGGAAGAACCCGGCCTCGGCAACCCCCAGCAGAAAGCGCAGCACGTAGAACTGCGTTTCGTTCTGCACGAAGGCCATGGCCGTGGCCACCAGGCCCCAGGTGAACATGATGCGGGTCAGCCACAGGCGTGCGCCGACCTTCTGCAACAGCATGTTCGAGGGCACTTCGAACAACGCGTAACCGATGAAGAACAGCCCGGCGCCGAAGCCAAAGGCCGCCGCGCTGATACCCAGGTCACTCTCCAGGTGCGGGCGGACGAAGCCGATGTTGACGCGGTCCAGGTAATTGACGATGAACATGATGACGAACAGCGGCAGCACATGCCGTTTGACCTTGGCCACGGCGCTGGTCAGCACCGCGTCGCGCCCGGCGGACGGATCGAGGGTGTGGTTCACAGGTGTTTCTCCCACTAATTGTTTTTGTGCGGGTCGATGGAGGCCCGGGCGTCTGGCAAACGCCCTGTTGTCTGACATCCAGATGAACGAATCATAGGCGCCGCAAAGTTGTACGACAAGATCGAAAACAGTCAGTAAAAAGCAAAATACAAGTAGATAAAACGCCTAAAAGCAGCGAAAAAACAAAAACAAGTCACCCTTGCGCAAGTAAAGGCGGCCGGTTAAAGGGCTAAATTATTTTCATTTTTTTAACTTGTCGTACAAGCAGCCCTGCTAGGCTCGGCTGATCGGCCAACCACTTGTACCGGCCCATCAGCGAGCCCCCGCATGGACACCCAAGAAACCCCGCGCAAACGCGGCCACAGCCGCGCCCACGACCTGGTCTCCAGCCTGACCCAGCAAATCCTGCTGGGCACCTTCAGGCCCGGCGACCGATTGCCCTCGGAAAACACCCTGGTGCGCGAGCACGGCATCAGCCGCACCGTGGTCCGTGAAGCGCTGTCCAAGCTGCAGGCCTCGGGCCTGGTGGAGCCGCGCCACGGCATCGGCACTTTCGTCATCGAACGCCAGGCCCAGGCCGGCCTGCGGGTGGGCGCCGAAAGCGCCGCCAGCGTGCGCGACCTGCTGGAGTTGCGCATCGGCCTGGAAGGCCAGGCGGCCGCGCTGGCCGCCCTGCGCCGCACGGATCGGCATCTGGCGCAGATGCGCCAGGCCCTGGACGACTATCAAGACCTGGCCGCCGCCGGCGACAGCTGTATCGAAGCCGACCGGCGTTTTCACCTGCTGATCGCCGAGGCCACCGGCAACCTGTACTTCGGCGAGATGATGGCGCACCTGGGCAGCGCGCTGATCCCGCGCAACCGCCTGGCCCAGGCGGACCGCGCCGGGGCCAGGCTGGCGCGCCAAGCGTACCTGGCCAACCTGGAGCACGAGGCGATCCTCAACGCCATCCGCCGCCAGGACCCGGACGCCGCGCGGGCGGCGATGTGTTTGCACCTGTCCAACAGCCGGGATCGGTTGGTGCCGGATCAAGCACCTGTGTAATCCGTTCCGGCCCTATCGCGGGGCAAGCCCGCTCCCACGCCAGCACACACAATGGCGTGGGAGCGGGCTTGCCCCGCGATAGGGCCCGCACAGCTCACCCCAAGGCCCGATCCACCAGCACCTGCAAACGCCCCCGCGAACAGCGCTCCACCCGCGCCTCGACGCCATACACCTCGGCCAGCAACCCCGGCACCAGCACCTGCTCCGGCGCCCCACTGGCCACCACCCGCCCCTTGCTCAGCACCACCAGCCAGTCGGCATGGCTGGCCGCCAGGTTGATGTCGTGCAGCACCGCCACCGCCAGCAAGCGATGGGCGACCACCCGCTCACGCACTGCATCCATCACCCGCAACTGGTAATGCAGGTCCAGCGCGCTGGTGGGCTCGTCCAGCAGCAATACCCGAGGGTTGCGCGCCAGCAGCTGAGCCAGCGCCACCAGTTGCCGCTGCCCCCCGGACAGGCTGCCCAACGGCTGCTCGGCCAGATGCTCGATACCCAACCGGCGCAGCGCTTCGAACGCCGTACCCAGCGGGTTGTCGGCCCCACCCACACGCAAACCGACAATGATGCTTTCCAGCACCCCCAGGGCGATCCCCGGAGGCAATTGCTGGGGCATATAGGCCAGCCGCCGCGAGCGCTCGACAACGCCTAGCCGGGTCACCTCCTCACCATCCAGCGTCAGCGAACCCTGCATGCGCTCAAGCCCCGCCAACGCGCGCAGCAAGGTCGACTTGCCCGCGCCGTTCGGCCCCACCAGCGCCACCAGGCTGCCGGCCGGCAACGCAGGCAAGCTGACCTGGTGCAGTACCTGCCGTGCGCCATACGCCACCGACAATCGATCGATCAACAGGCTCACAGGTTTCTCCCCCGGCGGAACACCAGCACCACGAACACCGGCACACCCACCAGCGCGGTGACGATGCCCACCGGCACTATCACCCCGGGCAGGATCAGCTTGCTGGCAATCGACGACAGCGACAGCAGCAGCGCCCCCACCAGCGCACTCGCCGGCAGCAGGAAGCGCTGATCCTCGCCCACCAGCAAACGGGCGATATGCGGCCCCACCAGGCCGACGAAACCGATGGTGCCGACAAAGGCCACGGCCGTGGCCGACAGCAGGCTGATGCGCACCAGCGAGGCGAAACGCAGGCGCCGGGTATCGACACCAAAACTGCGCGCCCGCTCCTCGCCCATGCGCAGCAGGGTCATGGCCGGCGCTGCGCGCAGCGAGAACGGCAACAACACGGCCAGCACCAGGGCAAGGATGCCGAGCTTCTGCCAGTCGGCCCGGGCCACGCTGCCCAGGGTCCAGAACACCAGCTGCTGCAGCACGTCCTCGGTCGCCAGCAATTGCAGCAGCGACACCAACGCATTGCAGCTGAACACCAGGGCAATGCCGAACAGCACCAGGCTCTCGACACCGGCGCCGCGCAGCCGCGCCATGGCCTGCAACAACACCACCGACAGGCAGGCGAAGACGAACGCCATCAGCGTCACCTGCACGCCCGGCGCCAGCCAGGCCACGCCCAGCGGATAGGCGATGGCCAGCGACGCGCCCAGCGCCGCCGCCGACGACACGCCCAGGGTGAACGGGCTGGCCAGCGGGTTGTCGAGGATCGCCTGCATCTCGGCCCCGGCCAGGGCCAACGCGGCCCCCACCAACACCGCCATCAGCGAATAGGGCAACCGTACATTCCAGATGATCACCCGCTCGGTGCCGCTCAGGCTCGCGGGGTCGAGCAGCCCGTGCAGCAATTGCCCCAGGCCCATGCCCGAGGCACCACTGGCCAGGTCCAGCAACACCGACAGCAGCAACAGCGCCGCCAACCCCAGCACCAGCCCGCTGCGCCGCCACAGCAGGCGCCGGTAGCGCCCGGCCGCCAGGGCCGCGCCATCCTGCGCCAGCGCGGTCACCGGGCGTCGACCCAGTACTGGCCGTCCAGGCCGATGTTCAACAGGCGATTGATCTCGGCCAGGGTGGCCTGCGGATCGAGGTCCTTGAAGCGCTCGGGCTGAATCCAGCGCGCCATGGCTTCGATGGCGAGGATGTTGAACGGTGAGTTGTAGAAGTCATGCCACAGGCCATGAGCCTGCCCGGCCTGGATCGGCCGCAGCGGCGCGAACTCGGGGCGGGCGGTGATTTGCGCCAGGCTCTGGCGCGCGGTGTCGGTCGCCACGCCGGCCCCCAGCAGCACACCCGGTGCGCGGTTGCCGGTGGCAATGTAAACGTCGGGGTCGGCCTGCAGCACGTACTCGACACTCACGTCGCCCACTGCGCCCGGCACCACATCGGCGCCGATGTTATGCCCGCCGACAGCCGCCACCAAGCTGCCCAGCCCGCTCTTGCCGGTGGTGTGCCCCGGCGCCTGCCATACCCCGGCCAGCAGTTCGAGGAAGACCTTCGGCCGCTGGCTGTCGGGTAGCCCGGCCACCTTGTCGGTGACCTGCTTCAAGTGCCGGTCATACAGGCTCAGGTATTGATCGGCCTGCGGCTCACGGTCCAGCAGTGTGCCGAGCGCACGCAGGCTGACCCGGGTGTTCTCGATCGGGTGCACGCGAAAGTCGATGAACAGTACCGGCACCCCAGCCTTGGCCAGCAGGTCGGCCACCGGGCTGTGCTGGGTCGGGCCTTCACCGGCGATGCTGAACACCGCCAGGTCCGGCTTCAAGGCCAGGATCTGCTCGGCGCTGACGCTCTGCTCCGAGGCCTGGCCAATCAACGGCAGCTTGCCGATCTGCGGGTAGCGCTTGGCGTAGGCCGCATAGGTGTGCGGGTCGAGCAGGCGCATGTCGTTCTGCCAGCCGACCACCCGCCCGAAGGGGTTGTCGCGGTCGAGCAAGGCCAGGGCGAAGAACAGCCGGCCTTCGCCGAGCACGATACGCTGCGGCGTGTGCTCGACCGTAACCGTGCGCCCGAGCACATCGGTGACCTGCACCGCGCTGGCCGCTTGCGCCAGGCCCAACCAGGCACCGAGCATCAAGGGCAGCGCCAGCAGGCGCCGCCAGATAGAGGGTTGCATCATGGGTGACCTCCCAAGGTCAGGTGTCGCCCCAGCGACGGAGCAGGTTGTGGTACACGCCGGTCAGTTCCAGCAACGAACCGGCGTCGGCCTGTTGTGCAGTCAGGCGCTGGATCGCCACGTCCATGTCCAGCAGCAGGCTACGCTGGCTGTCCTCGCGCACCAGGCTTTCGATCCAGAAGAACGCCGCCAGGCGCTCGCCTCGGGTCACCGGCGCCACCCGGTGCACACTGCTGCCTGGGTACAGCACCAGGTGCCCGGCCGGCAGCTTGACCTGGCGCTCGCCGAAGGTGTCGCGGATCACCAGTTCACCGCCGTCGTAACTGTCCGGCTCAGCCAGGAACAAGGTCGCCGACAGGTCGGTACGCACCCGCTCGCGCACGCCCTTGATGCCGCGAATGGCGTTGTCGATGTGGTAGCCGAACCCTTCGCCGGCGCCGTAACGGTTGAACAACGGCGGGTAGATGCGCTTGGGCAGGGCGGCGGACATGAACAACGGGTTGTCCGACAGCCGCTGCAGGATCAGCCCGCCCAGCTGGCGGGCGACCGGGTCGTCCTCGTCCAGCTGGCGGTTGTGCTTGGCCTGGGCCGACTGCACGCCGGCCGTGGCCTTGCCATCGACCCAGGGCTGCGCCAGCAATTGCTGGCGCAGTTCGCGCAGTTCGTCGGCGCTGAACAGGTTTTCGATCTGCACCAGCATCAGAAGCTGTAATCCACGCTGGCGGTCAGGGTGCGCCCGGCCCCCGGCACGCCGTACAGCTGGAAGCCGTCGAGCGAGGCGCCGACGCGGCTGTAGTAGAAGGTGTTGAACAGGTTCGACACGTTCAGGTTGAGCGTGGTCTGGCTGTCGACCTTGTAGCGCGCCGCCAGGCTGTGCAGCCAGTAGGACGGCGCCTTTTCATGGTCGCGGGTGTAGACCGTGTAGACCCCGGTCGGGCCGTTGGCGTAGCTGCTGTTGTTGTTCAGCCCGCCGACGTACTTGTTGTCGCTGTAGCGGCGCCGGCCCACATAGTCGGCGCCATAGCTGACGCTGAGCTGGTCGGTGAGGTCGTAGGTGGTCCACAGGTTGGCGGTCAGGTCGGGGACGTTCTTGGCCTCCTCGCCCTTGTTCGCGCCCTTGGTCTGGCGGCTCTTCATCGCGGCGAAACCGGCGTAGGCCGACCAACGCTGGGTGAGCTGCCCCTGCAGGCCCAGCTCGATACCATCGACCCGCTTGGCCGGCAGCGCACGCACCGGCGAAGTCTCGCCTTCGCTGTATTCCCAGCTGTCTTCGAGCTCGGTGCGGAACAGCGCGGCAGTCAGGTTCAGGCGCTCGTCGAGCAGTTCCCACTTGGTGCCCAGCTCGTAGGTTTTCGAAACCGCCGGCTTGTAGGCCTCGGTGCTGGCCGCGCCGTAGATCTGGTTGTTGGTGCTGGCCCCCACTGCCGATGGCTGCGCGGCCTGGCTATAGGACAAGTAGATGCTGCCGTTGGGCAGCGGCTTGTAGACCACCCCGGCACGCCCGCCAAAGGCATCGTCGCGGCTACTGCTGCTGCCGGTGGCGCGCTCGCTGTCGACCTGCCAGTGGTCATAGCGCAGGGCCAGCAGCAGTTGCCATTGCGGGTCCAGGGTGAGGGTGTCGGAGGCGTACAGGGCCGCGTCCTTCACCACGCTGCGCGGGTCGCCGTAGCCCTTGTCGGTGCGGGTCGAGGCAAAGCTGTGGGCCGGGTCGGACAGGTCGAAGAACATCGAACCGTCCGGCACCTTCATGCTCTTGTGCAGGCCGCCGTAGGTTTCGCGGTACAGCTCGACGCCCGTCACGGCCTCGTGGTGAATGCCGCCGGTGTCGAGGTTGAAACGCAGATCGGTCTGGTTGTCGACGATCTCGTAGCGCTTGGACAGGCCGAAGTCGCTGCCGCGCAGGTAGCCGTAGCCACTGGCGCTGTTGGCGTAGTCGGTGTAAGCGCTGATGCCGTTGATCGAGCTGCGCGCCCCCAGCCCGACATAGCCCAGGCTGGCGCAACGGGTACCGGTGCAGGTGCGGCTGCCGTCGGCATTGGCGGCGACGAAACGGGCCGGCGACAGCACGGCCCAATTGTCGGTCTGCTGCCAGCGCAGCTGGTTGCGCAGGGTCAGGTCGTCGCTGAAGTCGTGCTCGAACAGGCCGGTCAGCGAGCGGGTTTCGCTGCGCTGGGTATACAGGCTCGAATCGCCGTACCAGGCATCGCGGTCGACGCCCGGCATGCGCTTGCCATCGGTGCCGCGCTGGATCGGTACGCCGCCATCCGGGGTGTTGCGGTCTTTTTGGTAGAACGCATCGAGCCAAAGCCGGGTATCGGTGCCCAGGCCGAAACCGAACGAGGTGGCCAGGCCCCAGCGGTCGTAGTCCACCTCGTCGCGCTCGGACACCGCGTTGTAGTGCTTCATCAGGTTGACGCGCACGGCGCTGGTGTCATTGAGCTGGTGGTTGACGTCGGCGGTCAGGCGTTTGTAGTTGTCGGTGCCGATGCCTGCCGAGAGCTTGCCGGCATCGCCCAGGTGCGCACGCTTGCTGACCAGGTTGACGCTGCCGCCCACGGCCGACACGCCCGACTCCACGGAGCCTGTGCCCTTGTAGACCTCGGCCTGCTCCAGGTTGAAGGTGTCGTTGCGGCTGGCCATGCCGGCGTCGCGCACGCCATCGACGGTCATGCTCTGCTCGGCGGCGAAACCGCGAATGGAGAACAGGTCGCCCCAACCCAGGTTGCCCTCGCCCGACATGAAGGTGATGCCCGGCACATTGCGCAACACCTCCTGCAGGCTCTGCGCGTTCTGCTCCTCCAGCACCGCGCGCGGCACCACGCTGATGCTCTGCGGCGCATCCAGCAAGGGCGTGGTGATCTTGCTCGAGGTCACCGTGTCGACCTTGTAGCGGTCCTGCTTGCCGTCCACCCGGGTGGCGGGCAGGTCGAGCGTGTCGGCCAGGGCTGGCAGGGCGCAGGCGCCCAGCATCAGGCCAAAGGCCGGCGCCAGGGTCGCCGGGAGGCGCGGGGAGGATGCGTGGGGCATGTGAAGTCCTTAAAGAAAATCAGTCGCATTTGAGTGGCGCAATTCTAATGACGGCCCCACGCCGTCTTGTGTGCGCAAATGTACGGCGCGGCAGGCCGGCGGTCGCCCAACACATTCCGTTACATTCGCCAGGGCAAGCGCGGTGTAAGGTGCCCTGCGCTTTCAACCTACAGGCCTGCCCCATGTCCAAGCCCGACCACATCCTGATCGTCGATGACGACCCTGAGATCCGCCAGCTGCTGTCGCTCTACCTGGAAGAGGCCGGCCTGCGCACTTCGGTGGCGGCCCATGGCCGCGACATGCGCCGCTGCCTGGCCGAGCGCCTGGTCGACCTGGTGGTGCTGGACCTGATGCTGCCCGGCGAAGACGGCCTGACCCTGTGCCGCGAACTGCGGGTGCAAAGCAATATCCCGGTGATCATGCTGACTGCCCGCGGCACCCTGGTGGACCGCATCGTCGGCCTGGAGATGGGCGCCGACGACTACCTGGCCAAGCCGTTCGACCCGCGCGAACTGCTGGCGCGGATCAAGGTGGTGCTGCGCCGGACCCAGAGCTTCCCCGAGCGCGCCCGGGTGGACGAGGCCAGCCAATTGCGCTTCGCCGGCTGGCGCCTGGACACCGCCACCCGCCAGTTACGCTCGCCTGATGGCCTGGTGGTCAGCCTGGGCAGCTCCGATTACCGCTTGCTGCGGCTGTTCCTGCAGCACCCCAACCGCGCCCTGAGCCGCGACTTCTTGCTCAACCATGTATTCGACCGCGAGCGCGAACCGTTCGACCGTAGCATCGATGTGTGCGTCAGCCGCCTGCGCCAGCACCTGGGCGACCACCCACGCAACCCGGCGCTGATCCGCACCGTGCGCAACGAGGGCTACATGCTCACGGTCAATGAGGTGGCCAGCGAATGAAACGCGGCTGGCCACGTTCGCTGCATGGCCGCCTGGTGCTGATCCTGGTCGGTGGCATGCTCGCCTCGCAGTTGCTCACCAGCAGCATCTGGTACGAAGTGCGCCAGACCCAAGTGCTGGAAATCCCACTGCGCCTGCTTGCCGGGCGCCTGGCCGACCTGTTGCAGGTGGCCCGCGAGCGGCCGGCGCAGTTGCCGATATTGCTCGAAGGCATGGCCTCTTCGCGCTGGCAGCAGTTGCCAGCAGCGCCGACCGGGCTTGCCCAGGCGACGCCCGAGCAGGACGCATTGCTGCGCCGGCTGCTCAGCGAACGCACCGGCGCGCCAGCGCCCCTGCGCCTGCTGCACCTGCAACTGCTCGCCCCCGACAACCAGCCCGGTGGCGCTGGCCTTTTGATGCGCGGGGCGCCGGCCAGTGTGCGCAGCGTGGTCGAGCTGACCCTGCCCGACGGCCAGGTGCTGTACCTGCAAAGCACCGAAGACCAGGGTTGGCGCAGCGCCTCGATCGGTTCGCTGGTGTTCGATTTCCTGTTCCGCATCTACCTGTTGCGCACCGTGGTGGTGGTGCTGCTGGCCTTGATCGCGGTGCGTATTGCCCTGCGCCCGCTCAGGCAGATGGCCGCCGCCGCCGAAGCCCTGGGCCAGGACATCCACCGCCCGCCGCTGAGCCTCGATGGCCCCCAGGAAGTGCGTCAGGCGGCCCAGGCGTTCAACGCCATGCAGCAACGGCTGATCGACAGCATCGCCGAGCGCACCCGTTTCTTTGCCGCCGTGTCCCACGACCTGCGCACGCCCATCACCCGCCTGCGCCTGCGCACCGAACTGCTGCCGCAGGAGAACCTGCGCCAGCGCTTTCGCGCCGACCTGCAGCAGATGGAAGACATGGTGGCCGCCAGCCTCGATTTCCTGCGCAGCGGCGAGCTGGAAAATGCCCGTGAGCCTGTGGATATCGACGCGCTGCTGCGCGCCCTGCAGGCCGACTTCGAAGACCTCGGTGGCGAGTTGCGCCTGCATGGCCAGGCCCGCCCGCTCAACGCCCACGCCAGCGGGCTGCGCCGTTGCCTGCAGAACCTGCTGGACAACGCCCACCGGCATGCGCCGGGGCCTGTGGATATCGAGGTGCAGGATAGCCCGGAACGCTTGCGTATCCAGGTGGGTGACCGTGGGCCGGGGATCGACGGCGATCACCTGGCCCAGGTGCTGGAGCCGTTTTATCAGGTTGACCCGTCGCGCAGTGGTGGGGGGCATGGCCTGGGGTTGAGCATTGCTGCCGGTATTGCCAATGCCCATGGGGGGGCGCTGACGCTGGGGCCGCGGTTGGGGGGCGGGTTGCTGGTTACTGTGGATTTGCCGCGTGCGGGCGGGGCGTGAGTGGTTGGAGGCGGTGATGCGTTGCTGCTGTGGGGCACCTCGGCGACGCTACTCGACCATTGAGGCTCCCGCTGCTGACCCACAGCTGAGGCCATGTGGGGCCTGCACTGGACCTTTCGCCAGCAAGCCTTCCAGCGCAATGAAACGCGACTTTCGCTATAATCGTGCTCATTCATCCCTGATTCGAGGCGTCCTCCGGTGAAAGGCATCAGCTTGGAAACCAAGAAGGCTTATTGCATCAAGACTCGCCGCTCCAATTACGCGGCCAGCTTGCGGCTCGAAGGTTATGACGTCACCCCGGAATCTGCGCAGCGCAAGCTCCCCACCCGCGACGAACTGCTGCGCAAGTACCGCAGACAAGGTTGATCCTTGGACAAATACGGTGTCGGCCAGGATGCCTACTGTTACCCCGGCACAACGGTCCTGAGCAACCGGCTCAATATCCGGGACGATACTGAGCTATTCAACGCCGAGCGGGACTTTTCCGAGCTCGCCGCGAGCCAGATCGGCTTCAGCCCTCCTCCCTATGACCTTTCCTATCTGCAGCACCTGCACCGTACACTGTTTGAAGACGTCTACGCATGGGCAGGCACTATCCGTACCCTCGATATATCCAAGGGTGATACGCGTTTTTGCAACGTCAACCGGATAGAGCCTGAAGCCGAAAAGGTCTTCCAAGCCATGGCGCGCTTCGGCTGGTACGAAGGCTATGCTCGCGAAGCGTTGATCATCGCCATTGCTGAAAGCTTCGGCGACTTGAACATGATTCACCCGTTCCGCGAAGGAAACGGGCGCGCCCAACGCATCCTTTTCGAACACTTGATCCTCAATGCTGGATTTGAGGTCAACTGGTGGTGCGCGCAACCGCAGGCCTGGATAGACGCCAACATCGATGCTGTCGTTTGCAACTACTCGGCACTGGAACGTATTTTCGACAGGTGCATAGGACCAGCCATCCCCGAGTAATGACAACCCGGCGGACCTGCCTGCGGTCAGCGGATGCCTCACCAGCTCAGGCAGATCTTGCCGAAATGCTTGTTGCTCTCCTGATACCTGAACGCCTCGACGATCTGCTCCAGCTCAAAGTGCTTGTCCACCACCGGCCGCAGGCCGTTGGCATCGATGGCGCGGACCATCGCCTGCTGCTGCTCGCGGCTGCCCACCAGCACTCCTTGCAGGCGGATCTGCCGCACCAGCGCCTGGACCAGCGGCAATTGCCCGGCCACACCGGTAAGAATGCCGATCAACGACACATGACCACCAATACGAGCGGCAATCATCGATTGCTCGAGCGTGGCCGGGCCACCCACTTCGATCACATGATCGACCCCGCGGTTGTCGGTGAGCGCACGCACGCGCTCGCCCCACGCCGGGGTGGTCTTGTAGTTGATCAGGTGGTCGGCGCCCAGCGCCTTGAGGCGTTCGAGCTTGGCATCGCTGGACGAGGTGGCGATCACCGTGGCACCGGCCAGCTTGGCGAACTGCAGGGCGAAGATCGAAACGCCGCCGGTGCCCTGCACCAGCACGGTGTCGCCGGGCTTGAGGTGGTCGTCGCTCATCAGCGCGCGCCAGGCCGTAAGGCCGGCGGTGGTCAGGGTGGCCGCCTCGGCGTGGCTGTAGCTTTTGGGGGCGAGGGTGAAGGACGTGGCGCGGGCGGTCACCTGCTCGCGGGCGTAACCGTCGATGCCGTCGCCGGGCACGCTGGCGAAACCTTCGACCTGGGCCTGGCCGGCGAGCCAGTCGGGGAAGAAGGTGCTGACCACCGCATCACCGACCTTGAACTCCGTGACCCCGGCACCGACCGCGATCACCTCGCCGGCGCCATCGGCCATGGGGATGCGCCGCTCGCTCGGGCCCCACATGCCGCTGACCACGGCGAAGTCGTGGTAGTTGAGGGAGCTGGCGTGCAGGCGCACGGTGATTTCGCCGGTGCCGGGCGCGGCGGCCTCGCTAATGCCGACCTGAACCTTGTCGTAGCCGCCGCCGGGGAGGACGTAGATCGCCTTGGTGCTCATTCGAGGGGTCTCCATCGAGGGAAAGGGTGCAGAGCAGCTTAGACAGGTCTGACCGATCGCGGGGCAAGCCCGCTCCCACGCCTACCCGCACAGACGTAGGAGTGGGCAAGCGTGGGAGCGGGCTTGCCCCGCGATTGGCCATCAGCCCAGCAGTTCCCTCAGCGCCCGGCAATCCGCCGCATGCCAGTCGGCCAGCTCCGGCCAGGGATTGTCCGGCAGGTTGACCAGTACGGTCCTGGTCCCGGCGGCCCGCCCGCAATCCAGGTCGAAGCGGTAGTCGCCGACCATCACCATCTCGCCCGGCGCCACCGCCCATGCCCGGGCGATCTGCAACAACCCGTCCGGGTTGGGCTTGGGCTCCGCCTCATCACGACCAAGCACATGCTCGACCGGGAAGCAGTCGGCCAGCCCAATGGCTTCAAGGGTAACATGGGCCAGCTCGCGGGCGTTGCGGGTCAGGATCGCCAGCCGGCATCCGCGCCCGGCCAGTTCGCGCACCAGCTCCACCGCACCTTCAGCAGCCTGCGAGGCAATCGCCAGGTCGCGTTCGTGCTCCAGCAGCCAGGCATGCTTGGCCGCCGCCTCGGCCGCTGGCAGCGCCGCCAGGTGGGTGAGGATGTCGTGTTCGGCCGGGATGTCGAGCGCCTCGCGGATGGCCGCAAAGTCATGCACCGCGACGGTCAGGGTGCCGTCCATGTCGAACACCCAGTGGCGGATATCACCGAGGCTCATGCCCAGTCCTTGCGGTGGCGGATCAGGCCTTCCTGGGTGGACGAGGCCACCAGTTGCCCGGCGCGGTTGAAGATGCTGCCACGGCAGAAACCACGGGCATTGCCGGCCCAAGGGCTGTCGGTGGCGTACAGCAGCCACTCGTCGGCGCGCAGGTTGCGGTGGAACCACAGCGAGTGATCGAGGCTGGCGATCTGCATGTCCTTCTGCCACACCGACTTGCCATGGGGCAGCAGCGCGGTGGTCAGCAGGCCGAAGTCCGAGGCGTAGGCCAGCAGGTACTTGTGCAACGCGGGGATGTCCGCCAGGTTGCCGTCGGCGCGGAACCAGGCGTACTTGACCGGGTCGCCCGGCTTTGGGTTGAACGGGTCGCGCTCGGTGACCGGGCGGATTTCGATCGGCTTGGCGCACAGCACCTTGTCGCGAATGCGCTCTGGCAGCTGGTCGGCCATGGCGCTGGCCAGCTCGACTTCGCTGGGCAAGTTCTCCGGGCCGACCACGTCGGGCATCTGCACCTGGTGTTCGAAGCCTTCTTCGTCGTACTGGAACGACGCGCTGCAGGTGAAGATCGGCTGGCCCTTCTGGATCGCCGTCACCCGCCGGGTACTGAAACTGCCGCCGTCACGCACGCGATCCACCGAATAGACCACCGGCATGCTGGCGTCACCGGGGCGCAGAAAATAGCCGTGCAGCGAATGCACATGGCGGGCGTCCTCGACCGTCTGGCTGGCCGCCGACAACGACTGGCCGAGCACCTGGCCGCCGTACAGCTGGCGGAAGCCCAGGTCCTGGCTGCGGCCACGGAACAGGTTCTCCTCGATGGACTCTAGGCTCAACAGGTCGACAAGG
The DNA here is from genome assembly GCF_032621715.1 of Pseudomonas sp. zfem004. Classification (NCBI taxonomy): domain Bacteria; kingdom Pseudomonadati; phylum Pseudomonadota; class Gammaproteobacteria; order Pseudomonadales; family Pseudomonadaceae; genus Pseudomonas; species Pseudomonas sp. zfem004. The sequence goes on from NZ_JAVYJF010000020.1 coordinate 94,089, forward strand.
TCGTCCAGTACGTGACTCATGGAAGGTTCTCCTGGCAAGGCATTACGGCGCGGTTATACCGGCAAATGATACAGGGTTTGTCGGCGGCCCCGTCGAGGGGCATCCCCGTCAGCCACGCAGGGTGTCCTGCCATCGGGCCCGGTCGATGCGGTACAGCACGTGGGGGCGCAGGGGGTGGCCGACGGGCAGCCGGGGGTGTTCGAAGCTGCCGTCCAGGTCCTGCTGCATGCCGATGGCCTGCATGACTTTCTGCGACGGCAGATTGCCCTCGGTAGTGAACGACACCACCTCCTCCAGGCGCAATTGGGCGAAAGCACAGCGCAGGCAGGTCCAGGCCGCCTCGCTGGCGAACCCCAGCCCCCAATGGCGCCGGGCCAGGCGCCAGCCGATCTCCACCGCCGGGCCGAACGGGGCTTCGAAATTGACGTTGAGCAGCCCGGTCATGCCGATGAAGGCGCCGCTGTCCTTGCGCTCCAGCGCCCACAGGCCGAAGCCGAATTCATTGAAATGGCCACGCACCCGGCCGATCAGCGCAGCGGCCTCCAGGCGGGTCATCGGTGCCGGGAAATAGCGCATCACCTGAGGGTCGGCGCACAGCGCGGCGAACTCACGCAGGTCGTCGTCCTGCCATTGGCGCAGCACCAGGCGGGCGCTTTCCAGTTCGAGGATGGGGGGCATCGGGGGGCTCCGGAATCGCGGTCTGGCAGTTTACAGCGTAGGCCGCTGAATGAAGTTTCATCCAGGCCGCTGGCAGCGGATGTTTTTTTCACATCCCGTTCACCGGGCTCCGACAGGCCGCTTTGCACACTGCCTGCCATTACAGCGGCCACAAGTCGACGCCGCACTGCCATCGGAGTGACGCATGCTTTCCAGCACGACCTTGCACGACCCTGCCCTTGTGGCCCGCCCCAAGCGCCGACGCTCGCGCAAGCTGATCAGTGCCGCCATCGGCCTGTTGATGGCCGTGGCCGGCGTAGGTACCTGGCTGGCAACGAGGACGCACATCGTGGACCTTGGCAACGAGCAACAGCTGAGCGAAAGCAGCCTGTTGCAGCAATGGAAAGACGGCGCGGTGCTGGTGATGATCCGCCATGCCGAACGCTGCGACAGCGCCCCCGGGCCATGCCTGGACGACTCCACCGGTATCACCGTTGCCGGCAGCGAGGCGGCTGGCCGGGTGGGCCAGGGCCTGCGGCAACTGGGCCTGGCCGGTGCGGACGTGTTCAGCAGCCCGAAGCTGCGCACCCGGCAGACCGCGCACTTCCTGCTGGGCCAGGACGCGGCCACCCAGGACTGGCTGGAAACCTGCGACAAGCAGTTCGCCGACGAAGCCCTGGCACGCAAGCGCAGCGGCCACAACCTGGTGCTGGTCACCCACAACGGCTGCATCGACCACTTCGCCCGCCAGCAACGCGTCGTGGGGGGTGAGCGCGAGAGCGGGTATGCCAGTGCGCTGTTCGTGTCGGTGAATGGCGAGGGCAAGGCCAGGATTCTCGGGCGCATGAACGAGCCGGACTGGCAGCGGGTGTTGGCGTCCTCCGGTAAGTGATGCATTGAATTTTCAGGCCAAATCGCCGGCAAGCCGGCTCCCACAGGGGTGGACTGCCCCCAAGAAGTTGGACACCAATCCAACCCTTGGGGGATTTATGGGCAAGTACACCGAGCGCTTCAAGCTCATAGCCATCAGCGCCTACCTAGAAGGCAACAATGGCTTCAGGAAGGTAGCGCAGCATTTTGGTATCG
>NZ_JAVYJF010000021.1:0-105084 GCF_032621715.1 Pseudomonas sp. zfem004
GCCCCCACGCCAGAGCCAACGTGGGAGCGGGCTTGCCCCGCGAATTGGGCCTGGAACCTGCGATCAGCCCTGGGGCTGCAGCGCCGCCAGGTGGCCGCTGATCAGCATGGCGAACTCTTCGACGGTCATTTTCTTGCCGTTGAAGTCGACCATGCCATCGGCATACTTCAGGCTCGAAATCACGTCAGTGCCCTGCACCGTGGCCATGCCGCTCTGCACCGCCATCATGCCAACCATTTCACCGGCCTGGCTGGATTGCTGGGCGATGGCCTGCGCGTCGGTCTCGCCGCCCAGCAGTGCCTGCAGGGTGGCCAGGTCACCGACCATCGGCTTGGACACGCTCAGCTTGCTGTGCAGGCTGCTGACCAACTGCTTGCCCAGCTGATCAGGCGGCAGGTCGAACGAGGTCGGGCTGGCGAAGTCCATTGCCAGGCTGAAGTGGCTCTCGCCGTTGGCAGTCTTGAACGACAGTTTCTCCAGTGCCAACTGCGGCTTGCCGGCCAGCATCTTTTGCAGATCGCCCTGGACCTTGGCCTGTTCTTCAGGGGTCATGTCGAACGACGGCAGTGCCTGCCCTTCGGCAGCCGCCTGCTGAACCTGCGGCGCCTTGGTCTGGTACCACTCCAGCAGCGCCTGCATGGCCGGAATGTCGATGGACTTCATGGTGAAGACCATCTCGCCGCTGCCCACCTTGCGCCCGGCATAGCTGATGTCGGCCACCTTGTACTCCAGGCGCCCGGCCAGCTTGTCCTTGGCTTCGCCTTCGGCGCTATACAGGTTGTTCTGCTGCAGCCCCTTGAGCACCAGCACCTGCTGATCGGCACCGCTGGTGACCTGCGTATCAGCCAGGGCCAGGTCGATGTTGCCGACGTAGATCATGTCGTGGTCGGTCTGGCTGAGCTTGCCGCCGACCTTGAAGCCGTTGAGCAGGATCTTCACCGGCGTTTCTTGTGCATCGGCGAAGTTCAGTTCCAGGCGATCGACATTGGCGTGAAATTCAGTGTCCTTGCCTTGGCGGTCAGTGCGCCCCAGCAGTTGCATGCCAGAGAAGTCCAGGACCTTTTCGCCATCCTGCTCGAGTTTGACCGGCGCCAGGCGAATATCACTTTCGACATTGCCGTCATAGCCCACGCTGGACTGGACAGTGACCGGCACCTTGCCACCTGCCGCAGCGAACCACGGCGCGGTGAAATCGCCCTTTTCCAATGAGCCGTTGCTGGCGGCCATCACCGGCATCAGCTTGAATGCCTTGACCCGCGACCAAGGGAACGGGCCGTGCTCGATCTGGTCGAGCATGACGAACTCGAAGTCCAACTTCTCGACCTCGCCAGCTTCAAGGTCCTTGGCCTTAAGGCGGTAGTGTGCCGTGCTGGTGAAGAAATGCTGCTCCAGCGAATCCAGTTCGATGGACATGCTGAGGCCAGTGCCGGCCAGGGTTTTCTTCAGCTCTTGGTTAGCCTGGGTGATGGCGCGATCCAACTCCGCCGGCAGCTGTTTGCCGGTGTACCAGGCGCCAGCGGTGGTTGCGACGGCGATGGCGACGGCCAGGCCGGAAAGGATGCCTACTGATTTCTTCATGAATAGAACCGATTGCTGTCCATAGGGGGGGCTGCGCGTGGAAGCACGCGAGGACGCGCAGAATACCACTGTCGGGGTGACTGCATGGCACGGCAGTAGCACATAGACAGCCGAGGCACCGTGCCAACGCCCGCCCAGTCGTAAATATTTATAGACACGGAAATCCGCGCAAAACAGGTAAAACGCCAAAAAACGGCCGAAAACCCCTTTCAATGTAGATAAAAAACAACATGACCGAGCAGTCTGTCATGTTTAACTTGACACCCTAATGACCATCGTTTTTTATTTCACCCACCTTGCAAGCGCCCATTCCACGAAGAAGAACAATCGCGCCGCCATCATGCCCAAACGCCCCTGCCCGCACGCGCCGCCTTCCTCGTCCCGGCGCTTTAAGCCCTGACACCCGCGCCCTCTCCGCGCACTTCGCAGCTCCAACATAAAAGGTGAACAACATGGAGCCCACCCGCTCGACCTTGTCGTGCCCGCCGCACGCCGTGCCTGCCGTCCAACGCCAGGAGTACCGCGCGCATGCAGCCTGACCACCGCGCCACCGGCAACGGCCAGTTCCGTAAATCCCTGCGCCTCTGGCACGTGGTGATCATCGGCCTGGCCTACCTCACCCCGATGACCGTGTTCGACACCTTCGGCATCGTCTCCGGCATCACCGCCGGGCACGTGCCCAGTGCCTATATCCTGGCGCTGGCGGGCATCCTGTTCACCGCGGTGAGTTATGGCACCCTGGTGCGGCGTTTCCCGCAGTCCGGTTCGGCCTACACCTACACCCAACGCGCGATCAACCCGCACGTGGGTTTCCTGGTGGGCTGGTCGTCGCTGCTGGACTACCTGCTGCTGCCCATGGTCAACGCGCTGCTGGCCAAGCTGTACCTGTCGGCGATGTTCCCCGAGGTACCGGCATGGATGTGGGTGGCCGGCTTCGTCACCGTGATCAGCCTGATCAACATGCGCAGCATCAACCTGGTGGCGCATTTCAACCTGCTGTTCGTGCTCGTCCAGGTGGCGATCATGAGCGTGTTCGTCTACCTCTGCGTGCGTGGCCTGGATCAAGGAGAGGGCCTGGGCACCGCGTGGAGCCTGGTGCCGTTCGCCGACGAGCAGACCCAGTTCGCCGCCTTGGCCGCGGGTGCGACCATCCTGTGCTTCTCGTTCCTGGGCTTCGACGCGGTCACCTGCCTGTCGGAAGAAACCCGTAATCCAGGCAAGACCATCCCGCTGGCGATCTTCCTCACCGCGCTGATCGGCGGTGTGGTGTTCATCGGCGTGTCGTACTTCATCCAGGCCTACTTCCCGACCATGCAGCGTTTCCACGACCAGGAAGCGGCGCTGCCGGAAATCGCCCTGTATGTCGGCGGCAAGCTGTTCCAGTCGGTATTCATCGCCTGCACGGTGATCAACACCATCGCCTCGGGCCTGGCGTCGCAGACCAGCGTGTCGCGCCTCTTGTACGTGATGGGCCGCGACAAGGTGATCCCGGCCAGCGTGTTCGCCCGCCTGCACTCGCGCTACCAGACCCCGGTGCTGAACATCGCGATCGTCGGCCTGGTGGCGCTGTCGGCGATCTTCTTCGACCTGGTCACCGCCACGTCGATCATCAACTTCGGCGCGCTGGTGGCGTTCAGCTTCGTCAACCTTTCGGTGATCAACCACTGCTACCTGCGCGAGGGCAACCGCCAGGGGCTGGCCAACACGATGAAGTACCTGGTGCTGCCGACCATCGGCTTCTGCATCATCGTTTCGCTGTGGCTGGACCTGAATGAACACTCGCTGTTGTTCGGCGGGGTCTGGGCGGCACTTGGCGTGCTGTACCTGGGCTGGCTGACAAAGGCCTTCCGGGTTGCGCCACCGAACTACATCGCTGAATGAACCACACCCGACGCCCGCCTGACCGCGGGCGTTCTGTTTTGATCGAGAAGGAAAAGCTCATGTCGCTGCGCCGCCTCTCCATCCAGTGGAAGATCACCCTGCTCGCCGGCCTGTGCCTGCTGGCCATCGTCGCCCTGCTGGTAGCCACCTCGCTCACCCAGGCCCGGCGCAACGCCGAGCAGGTGTTCCAGGCCAACACCGAGCTGCTCGACCGCAGCGCCCGCCAGCGCCTGCAGGCCCACGGCGAAACCCAGGCACTGCGCATCCAGCGCTACTTCATGGACGCCTACCAGTACGGCAACGGTTTTGCCCGCCTGGTGCAGGCGCTCAAGGCCCGGGGCGGCGCCGACCTGCGCAATCAGCTCAACCACGAAGCCCGCGCCGCACTGGCCGGCAACCCCGACCTGATCGGCCTGTACCTGGTGTTCCAGCCCAACGCCCTGGACCAGCGCGATGCCCAGTTCGTCGGCCAGGCCGATGCCGGCAGCAACGACAGCGGGCGCTTCTCGCTGTACTGGTCGCAAAGCAGCCCCGGCGCGCTGGAAACCGAGGCCATGCCCGAGTCGATGCTCGCCGACACCAGCATCGGCGCCAACGGCTCCCCCTACAACCGCTGGCTGACCTGCCCGCTGGAAACCGCCAAGGCCTGCGTGCTCGACCCGTACTTCGACGAGATCAACGGCCAGAAGGTGCTGATGACCAGCATTGCCCTGCCGCTGCTCGAAGGCGGCAAGGTGGTTGGCGTGATCGGCCTGGACATCGGCCTGGACAACCTGCAGCAGCTGGCCCTGGCCGGGCGCCAGGAACTGTTCGACGGCCAGGGCCAGGTGAGCATCGTCAGCCCGGTCGGGCTGTTGGCCGGCCACAGCCAGGACGCCCGACAACTGAGCCAGACCGTGGAGCAGGCCTTCGGCAGCGCCGCCGGCGCCTTTGCCGGCCCCCTGCGCGCCGGCCAGCCGGTCGAGCGCCTGGATGGCGGCATGATGCGCATCTCGCGCCCCTTCACCCCGATCCCGGGTGCCGCGCCCTGGCAGGTGCTGCTGGAACTGCCGGAGAGCGTGCTGCAAGCGCCGGCGGTAGCCCTCAACCAGCGCCTGGACGATCACAACCAGCGCGCCAACCTGACCAGCCTGCTGATCGGCCTGGGCGCCGCGATCCTCGGCCTGCTGCTGGTGTGGCTGACCGCCCGCGGCGTGACTCGGCCGATCCTGGCGGTGGCCGCGCGCCTGAAAGACATCGCCAGCGGCGAAGGCGACCTGACCCGGCGCCTTGACTACGCCCGCGACGACGAGCTGGGGCAATTGACCGGTTGGTTCAACCGCTTCCTGGACAAGCTGCAGCCGGTGATCGCCCAGCTCAAAGGCTCGGTGCAGGAAGCCCGCGGCACTGCCGACCAGTCATCGCTGATCGCCAGCCAGACCAGCACCGGCATGCAGCAGCAACACCGGGAGATCGAACAGGTGGCCACCGCCGCCAACGAAATGAGCGCCACCGCCCAGGACGTTGCGCATAACGCCGCGCAAGCCGCCCAGGCCGCACGCGGCGCCGACCAGGCCACCCGCGAAGGCCTGGCCCTGGTCGCGGCCACCCGCCAGGCCATCGACCATCTGGCCGGCGGCATGGATGCCGCCATGGAGCAGGCACGCTCGCTGGAGAGCCGTGGCGAGCAGATCGGCTCGGTACTCGAGGTGATCCGCGCCATTGCCGAGCAGACCAACCTGCTGGCACTCAACGCCGCCATCGAGGCCGCCCGCGCCGGCGAGGCCGGGCGTGGCTTCGCGGTGGTCGCCGACGAAGTGCGCAGCCTGGCCCAGCGTACCCAGGTGTCGGTGGAGGAAATCCGCCAGGTGATCGAAGGCCTGCAGCAGGGCACCCAGGACGTTGTCGGTGCCATGCACGGTGGCCAGCGCCAGGCCCGCGAGAGCGCCGCGCAGATGGAACAGACCCTGCCCGCCCTGCAACGCATCGACCAGGCGGTAACGGTGATCACCGACATGAACCTGCAAATTGCCTCCGCCGCCGAGCAGCAGAGCGCAGTGGCCGAGGAAGTGAATCGCAATGTCGCAGGGATTCGCGATGTGACCGAGTCGCTGTCCGGGCAGGCCGATGAGTCGGCACGGATCAGCCAGGCGCTCAACCGGCTGGCCAATCAGCAGCAGGCCTTGATGGAGCAGTTCCGCGTCTAGGAGCTGCTGCGCAATGAAACCTTGAGGGCCGCTCAGCGGCCCAGACAAGGTTTCTCGAGGCTTTCATTTCCTGTTGACGATCCTTTCACTTCACCTGCTCTAGCGTCGCCACCTTAAAACAGCCGCCAGCCTGATGGCGGCTATCTGGCTCCTGAGGCGCACGTGACCACCCCATCCCCCTCCGCTAAAAAACCCATGGACTGGGCAGGCCTCGGCTGGCTCCTGCTGTTTTTCTGGTATTTCTCCGGCGTCACCCAGGCGCTGTTGCTGTTCAGCGGCACTACCGGTTTTGCCGGGTTTCGCGACGCCTTCATCCTCAGCAGCCTGTGGCTGGCGCCGGTGCTGTTGCTGCCACGCCTGACCCGAGGGCTTGCGGCCGTCATCGGCCTGGTGCTGTGGGCCAGCTCGCTGGTGGGCCTGAGTTACTTCGGCATCTACCATCAGGAGTTCTCGCAGAGCGTGATCTTCGTGATGTTCGAGTCGAACACCGCCGAGGCCAGCGAGTACTTCAGCCAGTACTTCAGTGTTTCGCTGTGCCTGGCACTGCTGCTGTACACGGCGGTTGCGGTGCTGCTCTGGACCCGCATTCGCCCGGTTACCCTGCCCCTGCGCAGCCGCATCCCGGTGGTGGCCTTGCTGCTGGTGTCGCTGCTGGTCCTGCCGTTCTACAAACAGCTTGTCACCCAGCAACGCACCTTTGCCGAAGCCCGGGAGAAAGTTGAACAGCGCATGGAGCCGGCTGTCCCCTGGCAGTTGGTGGTGGGCTACCGGCAATACCGCCAGCAGCTCGACAACATGCAGGAACTGCTGCAAAAGAACGCCGCCCTGCCGCCGCTGCAGAACCTGGCGGACAGCAACGGCGACACGCCGCGCACCCTGGTGCTGGTGCTGGGTGAATCCACCACCCGCGAACACATGCACCTGTATGGCTACAACCGCGACACCACGCCGAACCTGGACGCCCTGGCCGCCAGCGACAAGGGCCTGACCGTGTTCCGCAACGTGGTGTCGCCGCGCCCCTACACCATCGAAGTGATGCAGCAGATCCTCACTTTCGGCGACGAAGAGCACCCGGACCGCTTCCTGACCGATCCGTCGCTGATCAACCTGATGAAGCAGGCGGGCTACAAGACCTTCTGGATCACCAACCAGCAGACCATGACCAAGCGCAACACCATGCTCACCACCTTCTCCCAGCAGACGGACGAGCAGGTCTACCTGAACAACCAGCGCAACCAGAACGCCAGCCAGTACGACGATGTGGTACTCGCCCCCTTCGAAAAAGCGCTGCAGGACCCGACGCAGAAGAAGTTCATCATCATCCACCTGCTCGGCACCCACATGGATTACCGCTACCGCTATCCGGCAGACTACGAGCACTTCAAGGACAATGCCGGCGCCCCGGCGGCGCTTACAGCGGACAAGGTGCAAACCTACAACTTCTATGACAACGCGGTGCGCTACAACGACTACGTGGTGTCGAGCCTGATCAAACGCTACGCGGCCACCACGCCGAACGGCTTCTTGCTGTACCTCTCCGACCATGGCGAGGATGTCTACAGCTCCGGCCAGCACGATCGCCTGGGGCGCAACGAAGGCGACCCGACAAGGCCGATGTACACCATCCCCTTCCTGCTCTGGACCTCGCCAAGCTGGCAGGCCAGCCACCCACGAGACCTGCAGGCGATGGCGTCGCGCCCTTACAGCAGCTCGCACCTGATCCACACTCTGTCCGACCTGGCCGGGCTCAGCTACGACCGCTACGAGCCCGCCAAGAGCCTGGTGAGCACGCAGTTCAGCCCCAGCCCACGCTGGATTGGCAACCCCTATGTCAAGAACGGCCTGCATGAGTTCGACCAACTGCCCGACAGCAAGGCGCAACCCGAGCAACGCACCGCATCCAGCGACGAGGTAAAGCCTGGTAAAGGCTGATAGAGGCAACGCCCATCAAAAAGCCGATACCCGAGCAATCAGGTATCGGCTTTTTTTGCTGTTGCCATGGCGATAGGGAAAACATTTTCCCGGCAGCGAGAACGAAAAAGCCCGCCATGAAGGCGGGCTTTTCGTACTGCAATATGGTGGGTCGTGTAGGATTCGAACCTACGACCAATTGGTTAAAAGACAATTGGATAGTAGGCAGAAAAGTCCATCTAGGGAGGGGTTTTAAGCACCACTCCAGCGCCTAGGCACGCAGCCTCTAATGAATATCCACATTAGAGGCATGGCAATGAACCCGAAGAGAGCAAAACGAGCAGGTAAGGTTTCCACCAAAGGCGGCACCGGTAAATCCACTGGTTCCACCAACCTTGGGGCATTCGTCGCTGACGCAGGGCTGCGCACCCTTCTCATCGATCTGGACCCCGTACAGCCCTCCGCATCATCCTATTACCCCCTTGAGTACACCGCCCCAGGTGGCATTTTCGAGCTGCTGTCGTACAACGAGACCGACCCGGCCAAGATCATCTCCCGCACGTCGATCAAGAACCTGGACGTCATCATCTCGAACGACGCCAACAACCAGCTCAACAACCTCATACTGCAGGCGCCTGATGGCAGACTGCGACTAGCCAACCTGATGTCGGCTTTCGATGCCGATTACGACCTCATCCTCTTTGACACCCAGGGCGCCCGCTCTGCGATGCTGGAGATGGTCGTTCTTGCCTCCGACATCATCCTCTCCCCCCTCCCCCCAAATATGTTGGCCGCGCGCGAATTCAGCCGTGGAACCATCCACATGATGGATGGGCTGCGCAGTTACGCGCGTCTCGGCCTCACCATTCCCCACATCAACATCATCATCAACGGCCTGGACGAAACTACTGACGCGCGCGAGATCCACCGCACCGTCCGTGAAATCTTCGACGGGACCCCTGACTACACCGTCCTGCAATCGATCATTCCAGATGCCGTCATCTTCAAGAAAGCCGCGAGCCAAGGCGTGCCGGCGCATCGGCTTGAATATCGTCAACCTTCGAACCGTAAGTCTCCGTCGGCGCTGAGCGTCATCCGCAGCCTGGCCATCGAGGCCTTCCCCGAGTGGACAGACCGCTTCGAAGCAATGACCGAAGAGCGAGTAGCCGAAATCGTCAAGGAGGCTCGTCGTGACTAAGCCTCCAATATCTCAAGCAGTCGTTGTTACACCTGACGAAGTCGCCCGGCTCGGGAACCTGTTCAGCTCCAAAGACCTGCGCAGCGTACAGACAAAGCTCACCGCGACAGCGACTGAGTTGCGCAATCTTGCAAACGGACGCCAGCGTGGCGGCGGTCTCGTAGCAAATCTGGCCGCACTGCTGACTCCAGATCAGTGCCTACTGCTGCTGGAAGCCTCCCGACTTGTCGACTCGGTCGGCCAGAGCGTGACCCATGCAAAAGAAAAGCGGGTTCGGACCGAAAAGGATACGAAACGCCGACAAGATGCGCGGGACGCACTCTCGAAGCAGCTGGTTGCACGTACATTCCCATTGCCTACCGAAACCCCTGAAGAGCTGTTGGAGACGATCAAGGCTGCACTCATCCTGAATCGTGCACGGCAGTTCTACACCTCCTACAACCCTTCTGAATTCAACGTTTACATCCGAAACGAGCTGAAGACACCTGATCGGCTTTATGGGCATACAGTCGAGCAGCACCGTGTCAGCAATATCAGATCAATCCGTTACTCCTTGATCGATGATGTGACCAGGCACCTCGCATATGACGATGGCTCGTCAGTAGAGGAACGCCTGCGGCTCCTGCAGGAGAAAGTGGCCGAAGCTGTTGGCCTGGCTGCCTTGACAGCAGACGAACGCGAGACCCTGCGCCTGTGGCAAGAGGCCCTGCTCCCAAGTGCTGGACAAGGGGATGCCTCATGAAGGGACAACTCCCCAAAACACTCACGTTGGGCATGCTCCAAGATCGTCTGGCTACGATCCGTCAGCAGCACCAAGTCCCCAACTGGATTCCCGTGAAAGTGGAGCTGAATGGGATGCCATTCCAGCTCAACACTGACAATTTCACAGTAACCGACGATGGCAGTTTGGCTCTTGAGCTGAGCATTTCCGATGCCGCTGTGGCCGCGATCGCGTATGCCCTAGAACATCAATGTGAGTCTCCCATGGAGTTCCTGCGCTGCTGGAACGAGGGCAATTTTGAGGCACTCCGGACGGAATGGCCGGAAGTGCCCGCCGAGGTATTCATCGGCGCCGATCCCCTCCACCAGCAGACTGGAGGTGCTCGATGACTTCTGGCCCCATTTCCCAGTTCGCAGGCTCCCTGTGCCTGTACCTCATGAACTGCTCTGTGGCACTGGCGACCGCCTACGGCTTGGGTTCAATTTTCAAAGCCCCGCTCGCCGAAGTCGCTCTGCAGGGGTCGGTCTATTCGGCCTATGCACTCGGCACGGTCGGGGCGCTGAATCTCCTGGTGCTGATCGCATCTGCTATGCGTGGCCGACCTCGCCGACTTGGGGAGGGCTCGTGATGGACAAACAGAAGGTCCTCGACAAAGTCACCAAGCTCATGGCCCTGGCCAATAACCCTGGTGCGAATACGCATGAGGCCGGGATCGCATTGCGCCAGGCCCGCGCACTCATGGCTCAATACAATATCGAGGCTGATGAGCTTCGAGCCAGTCAGGTCGAAGAAGCCAGTGTTCCAACACAGACCCGACGCTCTCCTGCTGATTGGCAGCACTCGCTCGCGGCTGTCTGCGCGAGTGCGTTCGATTGCAGCCATCTGTCGTATTACCACCTCACGAAGGGCTACTGCTTCAAGTTCCTGGGGAAAGGTATTGGCCCGGAAGTGGCGGCATATGCCTACAGCAGCCTTTTGCTGCAACTCCAGAAGGCCCGGCGCGAGCATGTGGCGCAACAGAAACGTTGCCAGCTCAAGACAAAACGGCGCCGTGGCCAGTTGTTCGCAGAAGGCTGGATCAACGCAGTAGCGCTCAAGGTGAGGGAGTTCGCGGACGACCTGGCACCTGACACTCAGGCCGATATCACCGCCTACATCACCCTGCATCATCCAGGACTGCGGCACTTCAACATCACCCCGAGCGAGGCCAAAGGTCACGACCAGGGTTCATTGGAGGCTGGTTTCAAGCAAGGGCAAAGAGCCCAACTCCACCGTGGTTTGGGTCGTAGCCAGCAGGTGGCAATCGCCCACGGAGGTACCAGATGATGAACCTGGACCTCTCCCCTCCCCACTCTATCGAGGCCGAGCAAGGCGTTCTGGGCGGGCTGATGCTGGACAACGAGGCCTGGGATCTAGTCGGGGACCAACTGCAGGCGGATGACTTCTTCCGTGCTGAGCACAAGGCGATCTTCCAGGCCATCCATGACTTGTCCGAGAAGAACAGCCCGTTCGACATAGTGACTGTCTTTGAAGCAATGGCCATCCCTGAGGAAGTAGGTGGCCTTGCTTACTTGGCAGAACTGGCGAAGAACACGCCGTCAGTAGCGAACATCCAGTCGTATGCCGGGATCGTGCGCAACCGCGCGCATCTCCGCCGCATCATGTCCTTGTGCTTCCAGGGTACCCGGGACGCTGCAGAGCTGGCTGCTGACGCAGCAGATGTACAGGACTCGCTCGAGCAGAAGCTATTCAAACTGGGCGAAGGCCGTGTTGTCAGCGAGTTCGCCAATATGGGCGAGGCCTTGCTGACTGTCGTGGACAAGATCGACGCGAACTTCAACGGCCACGTGACAGTGACAGGTGTGCCCACAGGACTGACAGAGCTGGATGAGATGACCCGTGGCTTGCAGCCAGCTGATCTGATCATCGTCGGCGCCCGGCCATCCATGGGCAAGACCTCATTCTGCTTGAGCATCGTCGACGCAGCGCTGGCCAAAGCAGCTGAAGAGACCGTCATCGTGTTCAGTATGGAGATGCCAACCGAAGCGTTGCTGTTCCGCATGATTGCGATCCTGGGGCACATCGATCTTGGCAGACTGCTGACAGGTCAACTGCAGGATGAGGATTGGCCAAAGCTCAGCGCAGCTGTTCACCGGCTCAAATCCTACGGCGACAGGTTAGTGATCGATGACAGCGCCAACCTGACCCCTGCGGCCATGCGAGCGAAGGTTCGCCGTGCAAGCCGACGCTTCGGTAAACCGTGCTTGATCATGGCGGATTACCTACAGCTGATGCGTTGCCCTGGCCAAGAGAACCGGGCGAACGAGATTAGTGAGATTTCTCGCTCTCTCAAGGGTATCGCGAAGGAGTTCAACTGCCCCTTCATAGCGCTCTCCCAGCTCAACCGTGCATTGGAGCAACGTCAGAACAAGCGTCCAGTTAACGCCGATCTGCGCGATAGCGGCGCGATCGAGCAGGACGCGGACGTGATCCTCTTCGTCTACCGGGACGAGGTTTACAACAAGGACACCGAGTTCAAAGGCGTTGCCGAACTGATCATTGGCAAACAGCGCCAAGGTCCCACCGGCTACGTCCGAGCCGCCTTCATCGCCAACCAAACCCGCTTCGCCAACCTCACTGCCGACCATTGGCAAGGAGTCGCCGCATGACGCCCCCCCAATTGATCACCCATGACTGCCGCGGCTGTGGTCGGCATTTTCCACTGCACCAGGTTCGGCAGGTGCATCCTGCCGAACACACCCCTGAAGGTGAGGCAGAAGTGCTGGTATGCCCGGCCTGCGGCAGCTACGACATCGAGCGTCTTGAGGAGGTGCCCAGTGCAAACTGAGCGTACCTACCCGTCGATACCTGCGATCGCCGGCGCCGAGCAATCGGCACTTGCGTTCGCTCACCAGTCTGGCCTCAACGCAATCTGGCTAAATGCGCTCAGCCAGGTTGTGTCCCAGCTCATCGTATTCGGCCAGACCGTCGCGCCGGCGGAGCTGAACGATCCACTGCAGGAGCTTGAGCGCCTGCAGTACATCGAAGTGGAAAGCTGCGACTCCGGCACGTTGGCTGTGAGCCTCCTCGGTTCACCGGCCCAGCTGAGCAGCTATTTCTGGTCCGTGTGGGTCCCCCATCACCTGCTGAGCAGTGGGTTCAAAGTCGCCGTAGCGCCATACCTGGGCTCGGCCGAGGGCGATGCCCATCACTGCACCGTCGTTTTCCGTATTCCAGGATCGCGGGAAGCTGCACGCGAATTCCTCACTGAGCTGGCCACCCAATATCCAGGTAGCAGCCCAGAGATCGTGGCCATCCAAGCTGGCAATGCACTCGCCACGGAGGAGGTCGCCAATGCGTAACCTCCTGCGTGGCGCACATGACAGCGTCCGGCGGCTTGCCGAGTTCGCGCTCTCTGAAGGCTGGACCCTGACCCGATCCAATAGCGGCCACCTGAAGTTCAGCAAGGCCGGCTTCGCACCGATCTTCACCTCCTGCACACCCAGCGACCACCGTGCCGAGCGCAACACTCGGGCGCTGCTTCGCCGTGCGGAAGTCCAAAACAACTCTTCCCGGGGGATTCAGTAATGCCGATCCGACATGCAATTGTTCACCAACTCGACAAGCAGCCGGACGGCAGCCCCGCCGTCCTTCACGCCCGCGACGCTGAGCTCCCACCGTCCGATGCCATTGAGAGTCTCCAGGGTGACCTGAATGACAGCTACAACGCCAAGCAAGGCAAAGCGTGGGGCTTTTTCCATGGAGAGTCGGGAGCCTATCCGTTCAGCGGCTGGTTGAAGCAGTACCTGGAGGAGCAGCAAGACTTCACCAGCTTCAGCCATATGGCAGTCGAACATCTACAGAGGCTGATGGAAGAGGTCAACCTGGCCACCGGTGGCCACGTGCTCTTCACCCACTACCAGCAGGGTATGACTGAATACCTGATGATCGCCGTACTCCAGCAGGTCGAGGCCGTCGGCCTGGATGGTGATCTCAATGTTGTGGTCTCGCGCTACCTGGATACCAGCAACTTCTCCTGCGCTGCTCGGATCAACCTGAGCGAGTGGCGCAACAATCAAAACTCGAAGCAGTACATCTCCTACATCAAGGGCAAGGGCGGTAAGAAGATTTCCGACTACTTCCGCGACTTCATCGGTTGCCAGGAAGGCGTCGACGGCTCAGGTGAAACTCGCACGCTGCTCAAAGCGTTCACCGAGTATGTCGAGAAGGAAGATCTGCCGGAGGAAAGCGCCCGGGAGAAAACCCACATGCTGCTCGACTACGCCACCTCCCAGACCAAGAGGGGACAGCCGCTCTCCTTGCAAGAGTTGTCTAAGGTCCTCGACGAGGACCGCCCCCAAGCGTTCTACGACCACATCCACAACAGCGACTACGGTTTGTCGCCGGAGATCCCGGCCGACAAGCGCGTGCTCAACCAATTCCGCCGCTTCACCGGCCGCGCCGAGGGCCTGTCGATCAGCTTTGAAGCGCACCTTCTGGGCTCCAACGTCACCTACGACGCCGACACCGGCTCGCTGACGATCAAGAACCTGCCTACTCAGCTCACCGACCAACTCAAGCGCCGCCAGTAAGGAGAACACCATGAACCCAACCAAATCCCGTGTCGCCGACAAATTCGTAGTTCGCCTGCCCGACGGCATGCGTGAGCAAGTGGCCGAAGTGGCTCGCAAGAATCATCGCTCCATGAACAGCGAGATTATCGATCGCCTTGAGCAATCTCTGCTCAACCCCCAGTTTGAGCCCGCACAGGCCGACGCCACTACTACAGAAGAGTTGAAATCCGAGCTGACCCGCGCTTACCGCATCATCGATCGCCTGCTGCTAAACGCTGTTCCAACTCAGGACGACATCCAGGAAGTGCTGCACCTGGTCCGTCACTCCTCTCTGGCTCACCCCCCCCTTGCTGCGGTAGGAGCTTGATATGGCCGCTACAGACCTCAAAGCCAAGCTCCTCGCTCCAGGCTTCAGCCCTACAGGGTCCACGACAGCCATGAGCGATCCAATCGCAGACACGCCACTGGTTCTGGATGTCGATGATGTCCTCCCTTGGGAGGACAACCCCCGTACCACTAGAAACCCCCGGCGCGATGAGCTCAAGGAGTCGATCCGCAACCGCGGGCTCGACACTCCCCCGCCGGTAACTCGCCGCCCAGGTGAAGAGAAATACCGGATCCGCAACGGGGGCAACACACGCATCTCGCTCCTGAAAGAGCTGTACCAAGAAACCGGCGATGAGCGGTACAAACGCATCCACGTGCTGTTCCGTCCTTGGGATCAAATCCGAGGCGAGATCATCATGCTCACCGGCCACTTGGCCGAAGATCTGAAGGGTGAACTTAAGTTCATTGAGCGTGCTGTGGCCGTAGGTCGAGCTAAAGAGCTCTATGAAGGCGAAACCGGTGAGACCATTTCACAGCGGGAGCTCGCTCGACGCCTTTCGAAGGATGGTTACCCGATCTCCCAATCCCATATCAGCAGGATGCTGGACACTTTGCAGTTTGTATTGCCGGCAGCACCTGGCTTGCTTTACTCAGGTCTGGGCTACGATCGCATCACAAAAATCCTAGCTCTGCGCAAGGCTGCCTTCGAGTGCTGGAATAAACACTACACCGGCAATGCCGTGGACATCGAAATGTTGTTCCAGGACGTTCTCTCACAGTTTGAGGGGGAAGCTGAAGAATTCCTGTTCCAGCGTTTCCAGGACGAACTCATCGGCACGATGAAAAAATCACTGCCGCTGGGCTATGAGGACATTCTGCTGGAGATCACTCAGCAGCAGGACAGAACTCGGCGTTCAACGCCGGTGGTTGAATTGCCAGCAACGGGTCCAGCTACCACTCCCCCGCCTTCAGGTGCTGGTGGAGGCTCAACACCTCCCCCACCACGCCAGGCGCCTGGAGATACCGGTGGCTCGCCGAACCCCGGATCTGCACCACCCCCTCCAGCTGGTCCGGTGCCGGGCACCTCGCTCACCCCTGAGGAACAGCAGGCAAGGATTGCAGGGCATATCGCCTCTCCTGCGAACCTCAGCCAGCGTGTAATCGAGACTAAAGCGAAGTTGGCCGCCCTCAGTGGTGAGACGCTGCCCGACTTCAACTCGAACTGCTTAGTCGCGATCCCTGTCCAGGCCGGTGGGCTGCACCCCATCACAGACCTTTGGTACATCGAGCGCCAAATTGACGAGCCTACCGAGCTGCGCAACCAGGTAGCGCAACTGGCGGTGGAGATCCTCGAGTCCGTCAACGGTCCAGGCGATATCCAAGTAATCAACGGTGGGATTGGCTTCAAGTACAAGCAGCCGGACACAGACGTCGAGATCACTGCCACAGCCCACCATACCCTGACACTGCTTCAGTCACTGAGCGGTGCCATGGCGATTGCTCTGAACATGCTGAACGAACAGCCGGACCCTGCCACCGCATTGGCTGAGTTTGAATTTGCAGCTGGCCTTGGCCAACTGCTGCTGGGCCAGCCACAAGGGACTGAACAAGCCCCCGGCGACGAAGGCCGTTTGAGCGACGGCGCGCTGGTCAAGCTGTTCCGCATCATTCGACTGGCTCGCCGCTTAATCGACTTGGAAATCGAAGAGTTCAAACGGTCCGGGCAAGCCCAGGACAGCTGAACACTAGATGAGATGAATGGGAGGGAGTCTCAATGTCCAAGTCAACACTTAACGACGCAGTTCTGTCGCTGCTTCTTGACCTTACGCGCAACGGGCAACTACAGCGCTGCCTGGAAATGGGAGTTGAGCCTGAGGTGCTGGGCCAGATTCAGCATCCAACAGTCCTCAGCCTACTTCGGAATACCCCTGTCAGTTGGGTCAACGTCTCTATCAACAGCGAGATGATTCTCAAGCTGTTGACCGGAGCAGCGCGATCCGAGGAAGAGTCACGACTAATTGAACGAGCCATTCGCCTGGGTGCCACCACCAGCCTGCTCGGAAGGTTCTTCGGGCTCACACCGCAAGAAATTGCACTGCAACGTACTGTCATCGGGGTACGAGCGCCCCGTGGCCGGTGGCCCGAGTTATCCGAAGATCAAGACCATCATATCTGGCATCGCTGGACCAAGTTGATGGATGAACACCAGGTCGACCTCAAAGAGAGCATGGCCATGCTCGATGTGGCCATGCTGGTGGCTGAAGAGTTGAGCACGGACGGCCTGACGCTTGCGCAGATCTGGTCACGCATCACCCAGTGGATTGAACAAGGTTTGTATCCGGTTAACAAGGAAAGGCCGCGAGCCTTCGAGCGTCGCCAACTCACTTTGATGGATGAGGTTGGCATACGCCATGGTGATGAACGCTGTACCTCCTCCACCCACTCTGGAGAAGGCGATCCCAGACAATGAAGCTCGCACGGTTCCCGATTTCCACGCTCCTGGATTCGGCCTCGGGGCAACTCGAGGCCCATGTGCAAAAGAAGAGAGCTGAGGACACCGCCCCTACTGCTGCGCCTGTCACGCCCTACGCCGGGATCATCTTCAGCGGAAATCCGCATGAGACGGTCCCGCGCCGACTGCTGCTCGACAATCGGCTGACGCCTTTGGAACGCAACTGCTGGCAGGTCTTCCGGCTGCTTGTCAATGAAGACGGCATCACAGCCTTTCCCACGTATGACCAGCTCCGCCCGTACTTAGGCATGAATCCAGGCAAGCATGCATCAAGAGAAACCGTGGCCAAGGCCCTGACCGTGCTCCGCTTGACCCGCTGGTTGAGCCTCGGCCGGACCGTACGCAATGAAATCAATGGCCAAGTCCAGGGGAACGTCTACCTGCTGCACGACGAGCCCGTGACGCCGGCCGAGGCCCTGGAGTTCGACAAGGACTACATGACGTTGCTGATGCAGTCCATTGAACACCAGAACAAAGCGATCAAAGAGATTGCCGCGATCACCTGGCGAGAGTTCACCAGTGACCCCGATGTCGGTCGCCGACTTCCCTCGCGCATGGACACGCTCAGCGATCGATTGAACGCTCAAACCTGGGCCATCGAAAGCCAGCGGAACCCACTGCCCGCCCCTGAGTTCGGAATCCGAACTCAGCAAAACTCGCCCATGGAAGACCTGAGTTCGGAATCCGAACTCAGTGAGAACTCAGCAAAACAGGGCGCTCTACCCCTGAGTTCGGAATCCGAACTCAGTGTAGAACCGCTGAGTACACCCTCAGTTCGGAATCCGAACTCAGCTAGTACGTATACAAATACAGACAAGTCTGTATCTAAAAGCTCTGTACAACCTCGCGAGAGCGCCGGTGTGAATTGGTTGCTTGCCTTGGATCTTCTCAAGCCAGAGGACCGTGTGAAGGCGCGAGAGATCATGGGGCCAGTACCGGAGCATCTCCGAGAGGCAGTGATCAACCAGTGGAAGCATCGCTGTACGACCGGGAACGTGGCCAAGCCCGTCGCATACCTGGCGACCCTGGCTGGCAAAGCCATCCGTGGTGACTTCAATGCCCAGTGGACCCCTAGTGCGTCGTCGCCTTCTCCGACACCAATGCCCCCAGTGACGCAGGCGATCGCACAGCCAAGCCAGCCCCCTGTTCAGAGGCCTGCACCGACAGCGACCGCTATGCAGACAGCCAACTCGGCGCTGAGCTCACTCCAAGCGTTGCTGGATCCTCGACGTCGCACGGGAGGCACCGATGAGTGAGTGGATGGGTGCTGACGTCACTCTGGCGCTCGGTACCATCGCACTGGCCATGTTGGTCGGACATCTGTGCATCTTGGTTGCATCCTGGTTACCGGCAGTCCTCGAGCATCAGTGGCAGCGTGATGCCAGGGAACTGCTTGGGCTGGGCCTCGGCAAGCCTCTCGATCTCCGACTGCCCGGGGCATCACGACCAGAAATCTGGATCGTGCAGACCGGCTGCGCAGGATTGTCGCTCGTGGTGATCTTCCACTTTGGGCCATCGCTCCAGGCGTTGTTTGCCCTGCTGCTCACGTGGTGTTTGCTGACACTGAGTTTGATTGATAGGCGGCACCATCTACTGCCGGACGCCTTGGTAATGCCAGGACTCTGGGCAGGTTTGGTGCTCAACTCGTTCGGTATGTTCACGACCCTGCCAGAGGCATTCTGGGGGTGTGTCATAGGCTATGTGAGCCTTTGGTCGGTCTACCACCTGGTCAAGTATGTAACTGGCAAAGAGAGTATGGGAGCGGGCGACTTTAAGCTGCTGGCCCTAATCGGGGCATGGGGCGGCTGGCAAGTGGTCCCCAGCACAGTGGCTGGCTCGTTACTGATCGCTGCGAGCTTCACGGTATACCTACGCCTCGCAGAAAACGGCGCTAAAAGAGTAGACATGCCATTTGGACCATCTCTATCGCTCGCTGGTTGGGTGGTCTTCATTGCCGAGACGCTCGGACACCACGTCCAGCGCTGAGGCACCGACCGCCCTATGCTCCGCTTCTCGGCATACGACGTGCATATGATCTACTGTACTTCCTGTGGCTCACAGCACTTCGTCCCCCTGGTAATGTAACGATGCCAAACCCCCGTGGGCACCGTAAGTTACTGAAGTGATGTGGGCCACACTTTTTTCCAAAACCAGCAATGGCACCAAGGCCAACCATGTGTTGCCACTGGCAACAGTCCGAAGTGGTGCGGCCCGCACCACTCGCCGACCTGATCACCGAGTACGATGCCGCTGGCATCATGGTAGTGATGGGGCCCACATCACTTACCGGCGCAACGGCGTCGATCGCCGAACGATGCCACTGACATCATGGCAGTGATGGGGCCCACATCACTTACCGGCGCAACGGCGTCGATCGCCGAACGATGCCACTGACATCCAACGGCGTCGATCGCCGAACGATGCCACTGGCATCATGGCAGTGATGGGGCCCACATCACTTACCGGCGCAACGGCGTCGATCGCCGAACGATGCCACTGGCATCATGGCAGTGATGCGGCCCGCATCACTCACCAGCCTGATCACCGGCACAGACGACCGCCGAGAGGGGCCACTAGCGCCATCTCGAAGTGGTGCGGCCCACACCACTCCACCAGCTCTGTCACTGCCCCCGACAAATCCAGGACCACGGGTTCTTCATTTATTACTGCGCGCCGGTTGGCCGGAAAGCAGCATGGACATCGTTCACCCACCTTATATAAGGAAACCATGTCCATGGCTGACACCTATCAGCTCAACATCGGCTCCCTCCGGAGCCAAGTCCAGCTGACTCTCCACACTCACCATGCCGCTCGAATCTGGCTGGGCCGCCAGAAGAGCGGTGATAAGCACAGTATCCTCGGCCTGGCTGGCTTCTGCTCCAAGATCAACCAGATGGATCGCGGTGCCGCCCAGGACGATCCGTACTCCGATTGGTGGATGATCAAGATCGAGGAGAAGATCCAGGAGGTTGACGATGCCTTCAAGGCCATCGACAGCCGCCTCGATGGGGTAATGGCCCAGCTGCCCAAGGCGCTAGAAATCGGCGAGAACCTCTCGATCCAGCCGCTCAAGCTTCCGCTCTACATCGCCAACCCGCTGGGTTTCAAAGGCGTCCATCTGCTGACTCAGTACGACGAAGTCGTCCGCCGCATTCTGCTGGCTCAGCACGTTGCCATGATCGGTCGCCGCGATGGCGAGATCTGGATCGATGAAGGTGCTCACCTGCTGCGCAGTCTTTTTGGGCTGGCCCAGCTCCATCATTTCTCCGGTGCATCGCGTGACGACTTCGCCGCCAATAATGCCCGGGCTGAAAACGCGCGCGAGATGTACCGGCGCCATGGCGACATCCCCCAGGACATCCTGGAAGGCACCCGTCGCTCGAACTTCGCTCCGCTCATCCGCCGTGGCTCGACAGGCCCAGCCGACGAGATGGATGACGGTCACGAAGACGAGGCCTGACCTTGATGCGTTCGGACACCCGACCCCTGGAGGCACTGCAACAGGGTGCCTTCAAACCGCTGCAACAGGGTGCCTATCAGGCGCTGCAACAGAGTGCCTCACTAAAAGGCCTTTTAAAGCCCTTTAAAGGTAAGGGGGAGCTGGTCCAGTTGACGGAGCATTGCGCGGCGATGGAGGCAGGGTTGCGCGCCCTTACTCAGGAAGTGCTGGCCCAGGTCCGTCAACATCCATTCGCCCTGCTGCCCGTCAGGCTCATCGAGCAAAACACAGCGGCTGGCACAACCTTTCTTCGCTGGCAAAGCGTGCAAGGTCGGCGCATGGGTGTCGGCGTATGGGCTCAGATGGTCCACGCCCCCAAAACACCAATCCACCTGCTGCAGGACCTGTTTGCCCTGGAGCAACACCGAATCACCCTGAACATGCAGATCAGCCTCATCCACTTCATCGGCAAACAGGCCGCCGAGTGCGCAGAAAAGATGGGGCAGGCCGAGGCCGAATATCAGGCTCGACTGCAGCAGGTCATGAACCCACCTCAACACTGAACGGAGATACACCATGGGTACGTCTGTAAACTGGGAAGGCAATGTCGGTAACGCACCGGAACACCGGAGCTTTCCCAATGGAAATCAGGCACCACGGCAGATGCTGCGCCTGAACGTCTTCTTCGATAACTCCATCCCCGATGGCAATGGTAGCTACAAGGATCGCGGTGGCTTCTGGGCCAACGTGGAATGGTGGCACCCGGACGCTGAGCGCTTCGCCCAATTGTTCCAGAAGGGTATGCGCGTACTCGTATCCGGGCGCGCAATCATGGATACGTGGCGGGACAAGGCGACCGGCCAGGATGTCTCTGCCTTGAAAGTGGAGGCCAACCGCGTGGCGATCCTCCCGCATCGCGTCGACCAGATCAGGCTCGCACCGCCCAAAAGCGGTGAACAGCGCCCTGCCAATCAACAGCAAGCTGGCCAGTCCCAGGGTCAGGGTCAGGGTCAGGCGCAAAACAATCGGAGCCAGGATCAGCGCCCCGCTCAGCCGATTCCTGATGGCGTGCAGGACTACCCCAGCTTCGATGAAGAACCGTTCTAACCCCCTCCCTTAATTTGGCGCGCCACATCGTGAAGCTCTTGGTGACAAGGATGTCACTTCGAGCTTCCCCTCCCATCGATGCAGCATCTCCCTGGCAGTCAGTCCATTGGCTAGCAGGCGATTTTTTCAGGCGCCATTCGTGAAGCTTCTGATGACAAGGACGGATCTTCGTTACCTCACTTTGCTTCGAGGACTACGCGCGATGAAGCACGATTTCCCAGAGTATCCCTCCGTCAAAGCGACGGTAGAACTTCACCGCTACATGGAAGCCGTCAAGGCCCTCGCTGGTGTCCGCCAGGTCTTTTGCGACGGCGAATCCATCCTGCTGCCGGAGGCCGAAGTGGAGGCTGTCGAAATGCTTCGCCTCCGGTTCAAGGCCACCTTTGAGTATGGGCAGGCCGAAGAGTATGAGTTCGCCAGCAAGGCCCGGGATGCAGGGGTGGCAGCTGAGCTCCTTCGGCTTGGCCAGGCAGTACACGGCTTTACGGGCCAGGACGCTGAGGTGATGGTGCGTGCTGCACTGGAGGCCCCCGGCGCGACCCTGCTGGCTTGGTCGGCCCTCTACCGCTCCAGCATGATTCCCCACTAGCCGCAGAATTCGGGCGTTGGCAAGGGGCCTAATTTTCAGGCGCTATACGTGAAGTTTCTGGAGGCTAGAACAGGTCGTCGCGACCGCCCACTCTTGACGTACCGTCTGGTGTCGCGCGACTACGAGTGGCAGGGGCCTGCTGCCCAGGGCGGCGCGCCTCGTGAAGCTCCCGCAACCAGGACGGGCAGTCGCAACCGAAGGGGCGCTGCGAGCAGCGCTTGCCCAGGTCAGGGGCCCGCAAGAAACCGCAGCATTGGCAAATGAGCTTTTCCTGCAGGCATCTCCGCCCTACAGCTGCTAACTTGTATCTAACTTAGCCGCTGGGGGCGAAAAAAACGCCTCGGCGTGAGATTTCCGGTATCAAGCACGTTTGAGACGTGACCTGCCCGGCAGGAACAGGGGCGCTGATGAGGAGCATTCGATGCGGAATGAAGTTGCCCAGGAGCGAAAAGCGGATAGGCGCCAGTTCAATAACCCCCATCCTGCGGTAGAGGCTGCAGGGGTGGAAGCCGCCGAGAAAGGGCTTCCCGTGCATGCCTGCCCTTACAAGCACCCTGCCATGCTGGCCTCCTGGCTGAAAGGGTACAAGCGCTCCCAGCAGTTCACCCTCAATTTTTGACCCTTCCTCCGTAGGCCTGGCCGCCACGAATTCCCTCCCTTCCAGTTGACCATTTCGCGTTGTGCCGCATCCGGCCGGCGGCAAGAGTGCGCTCTGTTCGAACTGTTCAGGGTCACCCTATGAAACTCATGATCATCGAGGCACCGGGCAAGCTGAAGAAGCTGGGGCCCATGATGAAGAAAATCCGCCCTGGCGAGCACTGGACGGTGGTAGCCACTGGTGGCCACATCCGAGACCTCCCCGAGAAGGGGCAGGATGACACGATGATCACCACGGGTGTGCTCAAGAACCTCCGGCCCGTGTACGAGATGCTGCCCAAGAGCGCCCGCAACGTCAGCACGATCCGCAAGGCGCTGAAGGACGCCACGGAGGTTTACATTGCCACTGACCCGGATCGTGAAGGTGAAAGCATCGCCTGGCACATTCAGCAGGCGTTGGGCATCAGCGAGTACAAGCGCGTCACCTTCAATGAGATCACACAGAATCGTGTTCGCGAGGGTTTGGCTAACCCCCGCAAGATCGATATCCAGCTCGTTGCCTCACAGCAATGCCGGAGGGTGCTCGACCGCCTGGTGGGCTACCCCGTCACTCAAGAGCTGCGCCGAGTCATGGGGCAACCCACGTCAGCGGGCCGGGTGCAGTCACCTGCGCTCTACCTGGTCGTGATGCGCGAGCGGGAAATCCGCAACTTCAAGGTCATCCACCACTTCGGCGCAGAACTGACCTTCAGGGACGAAGCGTCCGGCTTGGCCTGGACTGCCATATGGCAGCCGGTGCCGGACTTTGCCAGCAAGGAAACCCCCTACGTCCAGGACGGCACGCTTGCCGCCCGAGTCGCGGCAACCCGCGCAGTTATCGTGGAGTCGTGCGAAGACGGCAAGAAGAAGCGCCCGCCGCCCGCGCCGTTCATTTCCTCCACTTTGCAGCAAGCCGCCAGCGTGGCGTTGAAGTGGGACCCCGACAAGACGATGCAGGTCGCGCAACGCCTGTACGAGCAGGGTGTCATCACGTACCACCGGACGGACAACCCCAACTTGGCCGACGATGCAATGCCTGACATCCAGGCTGTCGCCCGGCGCCAGGGGCTCGACGTTGTAGACGAGCGCCGGACGTTCAAGGCAGCAGACAGCGCCCAGGAAGGTCACCCTGCGATTGCGCCAACCGCTTGGGATGACGAGGTCGCGGGAGAGTCTTCCGATGAACAGGCGCTGTACAAGCTCATTCGGATCCGGGCGCTGGCCAGCCAGCTCGCCGATGCCATCTACGACGTGCGTACCGCAAAGCTGCTGGCCAAGGGACCGGATCAAAGGCCGCTGCGCTTCGCCGCGACGGGTAGCTCGGTAGCCTATCTCGGCTGGATGAAGCTCCTGCAGCAAGACGACACGGATGAAGAGTCGACCGACCTGCCCAAAAATCCAGTGCCGGCGCTGCAAGCTAAGCAGATCCTCAACGTCCTCCAGGGCGAGGTGTTGAACCAGAAGACCAAACCGCCGGGGCGCTTCACCAAGGCCAGCTTGATCAAGGAACTGGAGCGTCGTGGGATTGGCAGACCCAGCACCTTCTCCGCGATCGTCAAAAACATCACCAGCAAAGGCCTGGTCGTCGAGGAAAAACGTAAGCTGGTACCGGGACCTCTGGGTGCGGCTACCGTCGCCCAGTTGGAAGGCCGATTCAGCTTCCTCGAGCTGGCTTTCACGAGCACGCTGGAGAAGGACCTGGACAGAATCGCCCGCGGCGAGGACAAGTACGGCCCGGTTGTCGCCAAGTTCTACCAGCACCTCCAGGGCGAACTGGAAAGCCTCCGACAGGCGCCCACGGTCGCGATGGCACCACGCTCGCCGAGCTCTTCACCCACCGCAGACAGTAACCACGTCTGTGGCAAATGCGGCATGCCGCTCGCGCGGCGCCAGAAACGTGGTGAAGGGGGATACGATTTCTGGGGCTGCACTGGTTACAAGGTGAACAACTGCAAGGTCAGCTACCCCTCGGTCAAAGGCCTACCCGACATGGCCAAGCCCAGGGGCATGTAGCTGTATACAGGTGCGCGCACTAATTTCCCGGTGCCCAGATAATCATTACTGCTGTCGACGGGCTTACCTGATTGCCAACCTGCTCGCTCCTCCAGGAGCGGGCATATGATTGCAACTACCCCACACCACTCTTCCATTCCTTTCGCAAAGCCTGCCTTCGGCCACCACGTGGGTGAGAAGCGATGAAGCGCCCACGCCTCCTCAACAGCCAGCCAGTGCTGCTCGAAGCAGCCGTGTTCGACGGCTATGACCTGGGCATCCTCATGCCCTACATCGAGGGTGCGAACAAGGTCATGTTCGCCCGTGGCGGGTTCTTCATTCGCCGAGGCGACCACCCGTTCTGTCGCTATTGGCGAGTGCCCAAAGCCAAGCTCCTCGACGAGCTGGACCTTGTTTTCCACCAGTTGCACGAGCTGGTCGACGGGAAGTTCACCGACACATGGCAGGGATTCCGTCAGAAGATCGAGGCCGCGTTGAGCGCTCCTCGCCGAGACGCCTTCACCTGGGGCATGCTCCTGCGCATCGCGCCGCTGGCCGACGGCGGTGTGCTGCTATCCGGTGACTACCACCCTGGGGTCGTCGCTGTGGCGCGCCGAATGCGCGGGGTTTTCCTTGGGCGATCCAGCTCCTGGCGCATCAATGCCACCGCCGAGATCCTGCGCAGCAACCTGATCTTGGAACTGGGCCTGGTAGAGGAGCAGTTCGAGATCCTGGACGTTGTGCAGGAGCTGCTGGGCGATGGTTCTGTCGTTCCGGCAGAAGACATTCCGCGCATCAGCCTGGGCGGCGGCCCGCAGGAGCCCTCGGCAACCGCCAGTGGCGAGGAGACCTCCAACGACATCTACCTCGCTGCCGTCTCGCCGATCGAGCGCACCGAATTCTCCGATGCCACGATCGCCCAGGCCCTGCTCGGCTACTCCCTGCTCGATCACCAACCAGCAGGTATCGCCCACCTGCTCCAGCGCACCAGCGCGCTGCTGGCTGACGATATGGGTCTCGGCAAGACACGCCAGGCCGTCATCGCGGCCCACATCAGCGCCGCCGGCCGCCCGATTCTGGTAGTGACCCTTTCCTCGTTGCTGATCAACTGGCAGCGGGAAGTACTGGCGGTCTACCCCGACGCGACAATCGCCCTGCAGAAGCATGACCCGCACGCCCAATGGATGCTGATCAATTACGAGCGCCTCGGCGACTACGTGCTGCTGGCTGAGCACTACCACGTGCTCGTGGTCGATGAGGCCCACCAATTGAAGGAGCCGACCGCCGAGCGCACTCGCCATGGCTTCGATATCGCGGCGAAGGTGCCGAATCGTTACCTGCTGACCGGCACGCCCGTGCTCAACCGCGAGACGGAGCTGCATACCCTGCTGCGTCTCTCGGGGCACCCGGTCGGCCAGTTACCGCTCAGCGACTTCTGCGATCGCTTCGCCGGGAACCCGGAGTTCCGGCAAAACCTACGGGCGGAGCTGGGCGACTGGATGCTGCGCCGTCGCAAAGACGTTCTGCCCGGGCTCAAAGGCAAGCAACGGCAGTTGCTGGCCGTGGCCTTGGGGGTTGATGAACGCCGGCAGTACGACAGCATCCGCCGCGATGACAAGCCGATCTTTGCGAGGCTGGGCGCGCTTCGCCATTACCTCGAGCAGGTGAAGGTGCGTGTCGCGATGGACTTGCTCAGCGAGCTGGACCCCGAGGACAAGGTCATCCTGTTCTGCGAGTTCAAACCTACCGTGGAGCGCCTCAAGGAGCTGTGCAATGAGGCCGGTATCGGGAACGTCACGCTGATCGGCAGTGACTCGCTCACCAAGCGTCAGAAGGCAATCGACAAGTTTCAGGGTGATCCAGACTGCCGGGTATTCATCTGCACCACCCGAGCCGCCGGCACCGGGAACAACCTCACGGCCGCTAACTACGTTTTCTTCCTGGGTCTGCCCTGGACACCAGGACAGCAGGATCAGGCCGAAGACCGGGCGTACCGCAACGGCCAGCTCAGGACAGTGATCGTCAAGATCCCCCTTGTGGAGAACAGCATCGACCAGCAGCTGTGGCAGATGCTGTTGGCCAAACGTCAGGTCAGCCTTGAGCTCATCGAACCGGAGGAGCAACAGGACGCCCTGGCCAAGGCCATGCTCGCCGCCACCATCACCGAGCAGGACATTGGAGCATGCTGACTGCCATACTTCGTAGCAAAGCCCACGGAATCAACCCACCATGCTCGCAGCTCGAACCGCATGAAGCCTCGCATTCAGGGCGGCGATGTCAACTTGACAGCCGGTCGACCATTCATCAAAATTGATCACAGGAACGCTATAGCTGGCTTGAGAAAGCCAAGCGCCACGTTGGAACAGGAGGTTTAGATGCCTAACGTATCGATCGCACTGATCAAGCAGAGCAACAGTAAGCTCGCTTCCAAGAAGGCCGTAACGGCGCGATCTTCCAAGCTGTCCAAAGCGAACATTAATGATCTGATGAAAGAGGCCTATGGCCGCTTGTCGCGCTGATTAGGGCTAATTTACCTTGTCAAGCACTTCAACGAGCAATATTTCTGATTTTTCTCAGACAACACCCAACCGAGACACCGACTCTGGCCCTTCGCGAGTTAACGCGAACCCACCAGAGTCGGTGTTTTCGTATGAGGGATCGCTCGACGTCTTCAAAGAGCTAGTCGAATCCCCTGATGACTTCTTGGGAATGCTCGCCTACTCGCTGTACAAACAGCACAAGATCGAATGGCTGCAGTCTCATCCACAAGACGATCACCAAGCATTCAAAAAGGTAGCGTGCACCTCGCTGCAGGTAGGGATGTACCGTAACCAAGCCGAGCAACTGGCTAAGAACTTCATCGACGTGTCCCTCGAAGCTCTCGGAGAAGAGATGCGGCAGAACATTCTGTCAGACGAGATCATGACCCGTGTCAATGCGATGCAGCCGGCTCTCTCCGCCGAAATTAAAGCAATCAAACCCACGAAGACTGAAGCTACCCTCGGCCACTTCAAGGGAGGCCTCGCTTCAGCGATAGTCGCACTTACGCTCTTCGCCGTTTTCAACCTCTACGGCAAATTCCAAAAAGAAGGTGGACTTGAGGGCGTCGTGCAAAATTGGCTCTCCAGCGATTCGACTGAGAGCGCCCCTAAACCCCCTGCTCCTACGCTGTCCCCAAAACCTACTTCTGGCCAGTAGATTTTGCTCCCCTGGCCGTGACGCTGCTATCGGTCACGGCTAACAGACCCCCTCCAAAAAAATCAACTCAAGCCTACTGCGCATTTACTGCTGCGCGGTCAACGACTGCCTGTCACCTTGGCCCCAATCACTACAGGGGGCCTCATGATCAGGCAGTTGACCACTCTCTCGCTCGCCGCACTCGTTGCCGGTTGTGCGATCCAGAAGGCTGAGCAGCCGCCAAAGCCGGCGTTCGACAGCAGCCGTAATCCGGAATGGCTTGCACCAGACCTCTATCCGAACGGAGCGAGTGCGGAGAAAGAGCCAGTGGTGCGGTATGGCCGCTACACCTTGGTGAGCACCCAGCCGGATGCGAGCCAGCGCGACCTCATGGCTCAGATCATCGACGTGACGATTCCGTCGAATATGACACCCAGCGTGCGGGACGCCATGCTCTACGTCGTGGACCGGTCGGGTTACGCCCTCTGCCCACCGAGCTCCCAGCACGTCAACATCCTGTACACCCGCCCTCTGCCCGCCGCCCAATATAAGCTCGGCCCGATGACTCTGCGCAACACCCTGCAAGTCCTCGCCGGTCCGGCCTGGCAAGTGAAGGTCGATGAGGTGAACCGTCAGGTGTGCTTCGTGCTGCGCCCAGGCTATCAGTTGCCAACCCCTTCCGCGCCGGCCAACCAGCTCTATGCCGAAAAGTCGCCTGCTCCATCCGTGACCCACCCAACAGCCCACGCTTCGACAGCAGGCGTTGTCGTCGCCGCGGTGCCAGCTTCGGCCCCGATCACCACCTCTTCATCCGCTGTAGCAGCACCTGCAACAGCGGCCCCCGCGCTCCCCCCAGTGGCACCTGCCAAGGATGGCTCTACTCCAGCTGCGTCACTTAGTGCTGCAGCCAAACCCTCGTCGTCACCCGTGACTCACGCATCCAGCGTTACCAGTCAGCTCGGGAAATCGACGTCTGCTGCACCAGTAGCCACCGTTGCAGCGCCTGCAGCGCCTGTGGTCGAGGTCAAGCCCGCACCGCCGCCCCGGCCGCTGCCTCAGATATGGACGGCCGAAGCTGGTTCAACCCTGCGCGAAAGCGTAGAGGCATGGGCCAAGAAAGCCCGGTGGCGAGTGATCTGGGCCCAGGAGGACCTCAACTACCCGATCGAGGCCCCGCTGCGCTTCGAAGGCTCGTTCCAGGAGGCCGTCAAGCAGTTGTTCCCGCTCTACGACAACGCCCCTCGATCCTTCGTGGTCGACGGTAGCGAAGGCTCCCAGAGCGTCTTGTACGTCGCTGAGAGGAAAAAGAAATGATCAAGTCTCCCTGGGCCCGCTGGGCGCTCACCCCGATTGCCGTCGCCATGCTGAGCAGCTGCGCTGTCCAGCGTGTCAACGAGTCTTTCGACCGTGCTGAGCTTGATGGGCGAACGGCCAGCCAATACGCCAAGTTCCTGCAGAACCAACAGCCGCAGCAGAACCGCGACACGGTCGTGTTCAGCAACAAGCCATGGGTCTCCACTGAGCCGCTGGTTACCCGGCGCGGGCTTCCGTTTAGCCTGGACCGTGACATTGCTTACCGGCCAGCGGGTGCCGTGTCGATTTCAGATGTGGCCCAGCTCATCACCAAGGAAACGGGGCTGCAGGTCATCGTCGCCCCTGACGCACTGAATCCCGGGATCCTCTCATCCAAGCCGAGTGGGGGTTCTGGAAGCGCTGCACGGGGACCAGCTCCCGCCTTACCCGATCCGGATAGCCTGGCTGGCCTTCTGCCAAACGGTATCGCAGGAGCAATGCCTGGCAACGCGAGTTCATTTGACCTGGGCCTCAGCAGTGGCGGCTTGATCTCCGGTCTGAACTACACCGGCAAAACCTCAGGGCTGCTGAACCAGGTCACATCCCGACTGGGGCTGTCGTGGCACTACGACCGCGACCTGCAGGGCGTGCGTATCACCTACTTTGACACCCGCACCTTTGACGTCTGGACGTTCGGTGATGAGTTGGAGATCGAGAGCATCGTCAAGTCCGGACTACTTACGTCGACCGGTAGTGGTGACTCGGGTTCATCGAGCTCATCAGGGGGCGCCTCCGGCGAGTCGGGTAGCAACCAGAGCACCAAGTCGACCTACAAGACCTCGCTGATGAGCGACATTGAGAGCAACGTCAAGGCCATGCTCAGCGTGCAGCCGCTGGGCCGCCTGTATCTGTCGCGCTCGACCGGGACGCTCACCGTCAGCGACCGGCCGGAAGTCCTGAACCGAATCTCTGCCTACCTGAAAGACACCAACCGCAGCATCACCCGCCAGGTGCTGTTCAACGTCAAGGTCTACGAGGTGAACTTCACCGACAGCGACCAGACCGCTGTCAACTGGAGCGCGGTATACAAGTCCATCTCTGGGAAGTGGGGCTTCGGCCTGACCAACACCGTGGCCGGGATCAGCACTGAAGCAATCTCGGCAAGCGGCAGCATCCTCGACACCTCCAGCTCCCCATGGGCTGGTTCCAAGGCTGTGGTCCAGGCGCTTTCCGAGCAGGGTCGCGTATCCGAAGTACGTTCGCCATCGGTGACCACGCTGAACCTGCAGCCGGCACCGATCCAGATCGGCAACGTTCAAAGCTACGTTGCATCCAGCTCGACCACCACCACCGCATCGGTGGGCTCAAGCACGTCACTGACTCCGGCGACCATTACCAGCGGCTTCAACATGATGCTGCTGCCCAAGCTCTTGGACAAAGAAAACATGCTGCTGATGATCACACTCAGCATCAGCAGCAAGCCGATTTTCAAAGACTTCGAGAGCAACGACTCCAAGGTCCAGACCACCGACTACGACACCAAGAACGTAGCGCCAAAGGTTCGACTGCGCAGCGGCGAAACACTGATCCTCACTGGTTTCGATGAGAACGGGGACGATGCCCGCAAGTCCGGGGTCGGGAGTGCCAGCTTCTTCGGTCTGGGTGGCGGCCGGACCCGCTCAACCACGCACAGCGCCCTGGTAGTGCTGGTGACGCCGATTGTCCTCCCGGACAGCCTGTGATGCCGACGCACATGAACACGGATACTCCGAAACCCTCCAGCCGGGTGCAGACCATCCAGGTGCGCGGGCGCGTTTTCGTAACAGGCATGCTCTGGACGCCCCTGGGCAACATGACCTCCTACATGAAGGAGGCGCGGCAATACGGCCACGAACACGGCCTGGACATCGTCGCGATCCGCAGGACGTCGCTGATGATTCAGGCGGGCTTTGTGTCCCGCTCCTCCGATGTCCACAAAGGCATGTACTCGCTGGCGGCGACCCTGGCAGGCCAGCTCGGTGACTCCTGGATCGCCGCCTGGGCCGTCGACGCGGACCAGGACCGTTATGCCATCGTCGCGGTACACGACGGCAGAATCATCCCGGGTTGCGACCTGATCGGCACGGCAGCAGAAGTCCGCAAACGCGTGTTGCAGCAGCGTGGTCGCGGGATCCAGTTCGAACAAGAATTTCTCCCGACCGAGTTCGGCATGGGTGGCGAGCTCATCGACATCGACGAGCTGCTCCAGCCGTCCCGGCTCAAGCGTGAGTATCGGCTACGTCCGCTCGTGCTCGGCATGTCCAAATCTGAACTGGCTCAGCTGCTCCTTGTGGCTTTGCTGATTGGGGGTGGCTTGCTGGGCTGGTCGCAATGGAAAGCACACCAGGCCGAGGTCGCGCGCCAAGCTGCCATCGCGGCCGAGAAGAAGCGCCTCGAGGAGCTGGCAGAGCTGCAGAAGCAAACAGGGACAGAGCAACCTCTTCAGGCGCTGGAACACCCCTGGGCGAAACAACCCTCGGTCACCGACTTCGTCGAAGCCTGCAGCCAGGTGGTTTACCAGTTGCCCCTGAAAATCGAAGGATGGTCCTTCAACCAGGCAGTGTGCAACTGGGACCAGGTCATCGCGAACTACCAACGGACGGGCAACAGCACCGCGCACGACCTGGCCGGTGCTGTCACCAACAATGTCACTGCGGCCCCGGAAATCATCGAGCAGGGCAACGTCGGCAAGCTGAAGTTCGACCTCTCTCTCAATGCCGCTGGCGATGATCCCCTGGTCGATGCCAATGACGCTCTCAACGCCTTGACCAGCTGGTTCCACGGTTTCTCTCAAGAGCCCCAACTGCAGCAGATGCAGGTCGTCACGCCTCAAGAGCCAGCCCTACCTGGCCAGCCCGCACCACCGCCGCCGCCGCCGCCTCAGTGGAAGCAGTACCAACTGTCCTACACCTCCGGCGTTCTGCCTTACGACTCCTTCAACGGGGCCCCGACCCAGGGACTGCGCCTGCAGGAGATCAAGACTGAAATCAAGGCCGACCACCTCATTTGGTCGATCACAGGAGTCCTGTATGCCAAATAACCTCCGCCTGATGTTCCTGTCGCTGTGGCTGCCCATCCTCAGCGCGCCGGCTGTTGCTTCAGATCTCGCCGGCATCAACGTCGGCGAGCTCGGCAAGGTGCAGAGCGAAACCATCCTGTTCAAGGCAAAGGCAGAGCGGACAAAGGCCGAGCGCGAAGCGACTGCCACGGCACCCAGCGCAACGCCACCCATGGACGCCTTCCCAGCTGCCGGGTTTCAACCCGCCCTCGCCGTAACCGCACCTGGGCCACGCCAGCCGGCATTGCCGATGGTGAAAGAAATCAGCGGCTCCGGACAAAAGCTGCGGGCAAGCCTGATTTACAGCGGTGGCGGCGAGATCGATGCGAAGCCCGGTAGCGAGTTGCCGGACGGTTTTCGTGTCCTGCAAATCACGCTGGATGGAGTTGTCCTGGGCAAGGGTGGCAAGCGATTTCCGCTGGGGTTCGGTAGCCGAGCCGGGATGCTTCAACCGCAAACGAGCCTGCCTGGGCTGAATCCTGGACAACTTTGAGGAGCGTCGACCATGAACGACCTAACCACTGAACCAGCCGGCCTTGAGCCCGCCGAATCTCCTCTTGCAGCATTGCCAGTAGCGTTATTGACCGCGCCAGGTGGCCCACACCCGATCAAGGATGATCTGCGCCAGGTCCTGGCCATGACCGCCGATGGGAAGCTGCACGTCTCTCCACAGCACGTCAGCGATCACTACGTCATGTCCTTCATGGATCAGCTGGAACACAAGGGCATCGAATTTCAGGTCGTCTCGGCCTCGATGACCGAGATCAAGGCGCTGTATCAGGCCTCGGCGTCCACTGGCATGAAAGCACTGGTCGAGACACAGCGCCAAGCTCAGGTCGTGGAGATCATGGGTGACGCCCACCGCCGCGGTGCCAGTGATATTCACATCGTCGTTTCGCACGATGTTACCCGGATCAAGTACCGGCTTTTCGGTGTTCTGCAGGAGGTCCGCCAAGAGAAGAGCGACGTGGGCCGTGAATTCTGCGCTGCGCTGTACAACAGCATGTGCGATGTCTCAGCCGACTACTACCAACCGCACATCGCCCAGGACGCCCGGGTTAGTCGCAAGTTTGTCGATCAGCTTGGCCTTTATGGGGCGCGGGTCGCAACTCGGCCGCTGGTGGACGGCCCGCTGATGGTCATGCGTCTGCTGTACGACGACACGTCCAAGCAAAGTTTCGAAGAGCTGGGGTTCCTGCCTCAGCAGATCGGCCATTTCAAACGGCTGCGAAGCCTTCCTTACGGGCTGAACCTCATCTCCGGCCCGACAGGTTCCGGTAAGTCGAAGACCCTGCAGGTCAACCTGAACGCGTTATATGACGAGACCGGCGGCTCCAGGCACATCCTTACGCTCGAGCATCCTCCGGAGTATCCGCTCAAAGCCAACCAGTCGCCGATCTACGCCGGTGAGACCTGGGGGGATGGCATTACCAACGCGGTACGCCTCGACCCCGATGTCCTCATGTACGGCGAGCTGCGCGACCTGGCGTCGGCCCAGGCTGCTTATACGGGAGCCATGACCGGTCACCAGAGCTGGTCAACCCTGCACACCAACAACGCGATCGCTTCCATCCAACGCCTGGTTGATATGGGCGTAGCTGATTACCTGGTCACCGACCCGCTGCTGACTACGGGCATCGTGAACCAGTCATTGGTGCCAGTTCTCTGCCCCGCCTGCCGCATCCCGCTGAGGGAACATACCCACGGCATCAGCAGCGATCTGTTCGCCCGGCTGGAGCAACTGCAGATCGTCGACCAAGTCAACCTGATGGGTGAAGGCTGCCGCCACTGCAAGAGCCTCGGCGTGGTCGATCGGACCGTCATCGCCGAGACGCTGCTGACCAACGTAAGGCTCATGGACACGTTCACCAAACGCGGCGCAAGCGCGGCGCGCAGGTACTGGGTCAACGAGATGGGCGGCATCACCAAGATCACCCACGCAATCATGAAGATCACCGAGGGTACCGTGGACCCGCGCGATGCCGAGCTCTTCGCCGGTCCACTCGACTTCGACAAACAGCTGATGGAGCAAATCGATGCTTGAGCTGCTCCGAGACTTCTGGACAGGCGTTCGGGAAGCCGCCCAGGCCTGGGAGGTGACCTTCTATGCCAAGCAGTTCGGGAAGAACGAGAGGATCCAGTTCTACGAGAGCCTCATGGGCGTGATCGAGGACGGAATCGCGATCGAAGTAGCACTGGAAACCGTTGCCAAGGCGTTCAGCAACGACGGCAAGACAATGCATCCCGTGTCGGTCATTTGCGGTCAGGTGGCCATGCTGGTGCGCGGCGGTAAGTCCCTGGCCGATGCCTGCCGGAGCCACCTGCCTTACGACGAAGCCTCGCTGGTCGAAACCGGCGAGAAGACCGGCAACCTGACAGACGCGTTTCGTGACTGTGTCCGGCTCATCGAGGCGCGCCAACGCATTGCCCGCCTGGTCATTTCCGTCGTAGCGCTGCCCTCGATCACCTGGAGCCTGATGGGGGCTCTGCTGTACGTCATCGCAACCTGGATGGTGCCGTCGATGGCTCAGCGCCAAAACCCCGAGCTGTGGACCGGCATCCCCGGCATCCTGTACGCACTATCCAACCTGGTCACGCATTACGGACTGCTGATCGTCGCTGTCGTGCTGACCCTGATCGTGGCGTCATTCGTGACCCTTCCCTACTTCTGTGGGTTGCAGGTAAGACCGAATAGCCCGGTATGGAAAACACAGCTCAGCCTCTTCCTGCAGACCATGAGGATGCGGCTCGAAGGCATCCCCCCTTGGTCGATTTACAAGGTCCTCCACGGCTCGATTTTCCTGCTGAACATGTCCGTGATGCTCCGTGCCGGCGTGGGCCAACTGAACGCCCTCAGCATCCTCAGCCGCAGTGCCTCTCCGTGGCTTCGGGAGAGGATCGACGCCATCAACTACGGCGTCAGCTCAGGTAAGGACTTCGGCACCGCGCTCAAGTTAGCCGGGCATCAGTTTCCCGACCCGATGGCCATTCACTTCCTACAAGTCTTGGCCACCCGACAAAGCTTTGCCGTCTCGATGGAGCGCTTTGCCAACCGGTGGCTCGAGCAGATGCTCAAACGCGTGGAAACGGCCTCCAAGTCACTTACAGCGCTATCCGCAGTGATCATGGGCCTGCTCATGATCTTCGTGATGGTCGGCATCTTCCAGCTCGCCATCGGCCTGATGGACTCCATACAACACTAAGTACCCAGCCCAGAGGCAACCCATGACACTTTCAACTCCGAAAAACCAACGCGGCTTTTTGTCCATCGATGGCGTGATGTGGATCATGCTCATCACCATCGCTTTGGGCTTCATCGCCTGGATTGGCTACAAGATGCTCGGCAGCTCCGATGCCGCCGTTGAGCAAAGCAACATCACCACCATCATCACCAACGCTAAAAAGCTCAAGGGGTCGACTGGCTACGGCACGTCGGGGACCAACCTCGTCCCTTCGCTGATCGCAATTGACGGCACCGGCTCCATGGGCGTCTCGGGCACCACCCTGACAAACCAATGGAACGGTGCTGTCACCCTGGTAAGCAACGGCATGACCTTCACCCTCACCGAGTCCAATGTGCCCAAGGCCTCCTGCATCACGCTGACGACGAAGATCGCTAAAGACAAGCAGACCACCACCTCGATCAACGGGGGCTCGGCAACTGCCGGCGAGGTACTTCCCGCCTCCGCTACAACAAGCTGCTCCAACGACATGAACTCGATTTCCTGGACCACCTACTGAAGGCTGCCGGTGTGAGCTTGATTGCAGATGCTGACTTCGTGGACCTCTACCTTGGCCACGACTTTGCCGATGTGAAGGGGCTGGCCGGACAGCCCCGGAAGGCCGCAGTCCCATCCGAATGGCAGACCGAGATCGAGGACCTCAGAAGACAGTGCTTGCATCAGTTCGAGACGACACGCGAGCCCGAGTTCGCTCTGGTACTGGAGGAGCGCGTGCTCCTGCGTGTGACGTACATCCTCGATGTCTTCACCAAGCCGTTTTTTGTACTGAACCGCTCACGAGCGACCATCATTCCTCTCGAGGATCTTGGGCTGCCGGACCATATCTACGAGTGCTTGCTCGCAGAGGAAACCAGGGGATTGGTGTACTTCGCCGGTGAGATGGGCACCGGCAAGACCAGCAGTGCGGCCTCGGCGGTCAAGGCACGCCTGACATCACGCGGCGGCCTTGGCCTGACGGTAGAGGATCCGCCAGAAACGCTCCTGCAGGGCGAACATGGCGCTGGGCGCTGCATCCAGTTGCCGGTTTCACGCGTCCAGGGCGGCTACTCAGAAACGCTGATACGCGCGCTCCGTACCCGCGCCGACCTCATCCTGGTCGGCGAAGTGCGGGACGCCGCCACCGCCGCTGAAGTCATTAAGGCCTCGATCAACGGCCATCTCATCTTCTCCACGGGGCACGGCGGCAGCATCGGAAGCGCCATCCAGCGTCTAGCGGTGCTCGCTGAGCCCATCATGCCGAATGCCATGGAGGTGCTCTCACAGGGGCTCACGGCGGTAATTCACCAAACCCTCCTGCGTCCTGATCACGCACAGCCGCGGCTCACACTCCAGACCCTGTTGCTCACCCAAGATGACGCTCCATCCATCCGCGAGAAGCTGCGCAGTGGCCATCTTCAAATGCTCGAGCAAGACATCGTCACCCAATCGAACAGGAGTCTCTGGCATGGCCAGTAAACGCCAGCAAGCTGGCTTCTTCACCATTGACGCGCTGTTCGGCCTGATCGCGTTGGGCATAATGCTCTCCCTCGCAGGCTGGTGGATGTTCAGCTACGGCAACCAGCAGGACTACCGGATTGCAGCCGAACACCAGAGGACCGTCGCCGACGCTTTCTCCAAGTACCTGAAAGACAACTACGCCGTGGTGCTCACCAACGCCGGCCCGACCACGCCGGTCCAGGTCACCGTGGACATGCTGCAGAACACCAAATACCTGCCGGCAGGCTTCAGCTCGACCAATGGCTTCGGCCAGACCGTTGTTGGCTTGGCCAGGCGCCTGAGCGCCAACCAGCTGGAGGCCATTGCGGTCACCACCGGCGGCCAGGTCATCCCCGAACTGGGCATTCGCACCATCGCTGAGCACCTGGGCGCCCCAGGTGGTTTCGTTTCCGTGCTCAAGCCCGGAGTGATCCAGGGCGTTCGTGGAGGTTGGGAGGTCGCACTGAGCAACTACGGCATCAACCCTGGGCCGGGCCATACCGCGAGCGCGCTGTTCCTCATGGATGGTGATCTGGCCAATGATTACCTCTACCGCAATGCGGTGCCAGGTCATCCGGAATACAACCGGATGAACACCGACATCGACATGGGCGGGAATGATATTAACAACGCGCGCAACATCACTGCCACGAACGATATCACTAGCAAGGATGGTTGGTTCAAGAGTCAGAATGATACAGGCTGGATCAACGAAAAATGGGGCGGAGGCCTTTACCAGTCCGATGCAGAGTGGGTTCGCGTTTATAACGACAAAGGGCTAACTGCCGGCAAAGTCTTTTCTCCTGGAACCATCTCATCCACCGGAAGACTGACAACCAACGAATACCTTTCAATCGGTGGCCGAGGTGCGGAAGGAGGTGCCTGCAGCGATCTGACCCTCATGGCGAAGACCACAACCGGAATGCTCCTTTCCTGCGAAAATTATAAATGGACAGCGGCCAAAGCTAAATTTCCGGAATATATAACTGGTTCCTGTCAATCACCTGGTGGCTGGGCATCGACCCAGTGCTACCTCGCCGATTTGTCGTGGGTAACCTGCAACTTATCAGGTGCGAATGCCGTGGGTCAGGACGAGGTAGGCCGCGTCATCCGTCAATCAAACGGTTGGTACTTGATCACTTCGCGTTTGTCTTGGGCAGGCCTCTTCTACTGGCAGTGCCAGCGATAAGACACTACGTATTCATTGGGGCTAAGACGAATGAAAGACCATTTAGAAGACAATACGCAGTACACCCTTGATCAACTGGTGACCTGGTTCTCCGCGCGCAGCAGGATTTGCAGCACCGAGCTTTGGCCGATGGTACTCAAGGGCAAAGGAGTCTTTGAGGTGGGTGACTACACATACAAACTCACCCACATTAAAGATGACATCTACTTGCTACATGCAGCTGAATCCAGCAGCCTTATAAACACCCGCAAGGCATTTCGGGTCACAATGAAGTACGTCCTAATTATGATCTTAGCAGCAGCTATGACGATCACCGTGCGCCTCTTGGCCAATACATAAAAACATTGCGCAGAGCTCGACGAAATGTATATCTATTGGTTAGTGCTGGTGATGCTTCTCGGCGCTTCTGCCCTCTTTTCCCAGACGCAGTACAACGAACAGTCCGCATCCGAGCAAGCCACCCTCGACGCGATCAGTCGAAGCATGTTGGTCTATCGCTCGGCCGCAGCGGAGTATGCGCATGCCAATCCTGGCTTTGTTGGAGCCCCTCCGGAGGCTGCCCTCAATCTGCCAGCCTGGTACAGCAAGCAGAGCGGGATCACCGCCTATGTCGCGTCGGGGGTGTCCTACACCTACATCACCGGCCCGATCCCCGCCGGCTTGCCAGCTGCGCTCACCGCACGAACTGAATCCACGACCGTGGGTGTGAAACGAGCTGGCCTGCTGTACTCACCGAAGGGGGGGGACATGGCCATCCCGGTTCCCGCGCCGGTGCCAGAGGGCGCGGTCGTTGCCGTCTACTGAGGCTTGCCGCCCTAATTAACCTCTAGCGCCTTGCATACCTGCCCTGCTACGACCCATAATGACATCAGTATTTGGTTTAACCCCGCTGGCTACTGACGGTCATCAGTAGCGCCCAGGTGTTGTGGTTCGCCTCAATACCAAACCGTAAGCACGCTATAGCTCCGGGAAGGGCGTGCGGATCTGGTTGAATACTCTCCCTGTGTCTCCCTGCTCTCTCTAGTTGCGCAGCCGTCTAACTCGTGATGAACGAGTCCACAGGCACATAGAGTTTCAAGAGGTTCGGTGCTTCTTTGCTCCAAGGGTCACATTGGTAATGTGACCCCTCTCTTTCCCCTCCCTTTGGGTAGCCTGATGGACTTGTCGAAGGTCCATCAGGCTACCCAATGGGTACTCTCCCCTTGCCGGTGGCCCGCCGGCGACAAGCCGGGCTCCTTTTGTGCGCGGATGCGTGCCTCATGTTTGCTGGCCAAAGCCACGAGAATGGCCGGGTGATGAAACGAGACGATCAATGCCCAGGGATCGACGATTTCGACACAGGTGGCTCCTTCAACATTTTTTCAAGATACGGCGGAAGCAGCTTTAGACCGCTACTTCCGCCGGCTTTCTCCCTCTCCCTCATCCCTTCCATTCCCCCTCCCGCTTGACACAACTCCCCCCCGCTCCGATGATTAGGTCGTGATCTGCTGACGTTGTCGGCAACATGCCCCATGCAGCTCGGATCCGTAATGCTGCAGCACGCCGTTTGTGCGATCCGCCAAGCCCAAGGTCGTTTAGCTTCTGGTAGCACGACCGATCGACCTCCGTCGATAGAAGCTCATTCCGCAAACCCAGCGGGGAATACACTTCCCCGACAGGGCCTGTGTTTCTCCGCATTTCATAATCGCAGGAGAAACACCATGACCGCACTGTCCGCACCTTCGACTTCGACCGGCTTTCGTTTTGGTTACGCGCTCGGCACCCTCACCCGTGAGTTCCTGCGCGCCATGAAACGTCCAGCCCCAGTAGTCCCAGCACATGTTCGGCCTGTGGTACAACTCGCGAACATAGCACCCACCCGCAGCGACTGGGATGAGCTTTGCCGCATTCCAACCCTCGCACGCCGCGGCGTTGATCTGAAC
Source organism: Pseudomonas sp. zfem004 (assembly GCF_032621715.1). NCBI lineage: Bacteria > Pseudomonadati > Pseudomonadota > Gammaproteobacteria > Pseudomonadales > Pseudomonadaceae > Pseudomonas > Pseudomonas sp. zfem004. Next base: position 40,048 of record NZ_JAVYJF010000021.1, read on the forward strand.
CAGTGGTTCGAAAACAACACCAAAGCGGTACCACCGACCAAGCGCCGTACCCGTCAGCGCAAGCCGACCTCTCGCACTGCACAAGCGCTGCGCATGGGTCCGCTTGATGACCTCATAGCTCCGATCGCATCGATCTAACCCTTCTCCCACCTCACCCTGTGCCAGGCACCCCACCTGGCAAGGTGAGGGCCTGGCGATCAAAGGAACGCCATGGCATCAAAAAAACGCGCTGCTGTAGCAGACGACCTTCGCAAGATCGGTACGACTGCTGTTGCCGCCGCCCTCGTGGGTATCTTCCTCAGCACTAGCCGTCTCCTGACTGCTTTCGCCCTCGTGGTAGGTGTTGTAATCTGGATCACAGGCATCTACCTCACCCCGGAGGAATGACATGAGCCAAACCACATTCGGCATCCTCATGTTCACCGCCCTGCTGTTCATCTGTGTCGGCATGGCGGTATGGGCTGATTGGCCCAACATCAAACGTCGGTGCCAGAAGATCCTTCGTGCACACTGACGATCGTTTCCCCAAACCCTCCTCTCGGAGGGTTTTTTTCATTGAGGGCTTGACAATGCGAGGCACCGTTTCCATCCTTGTGACCGTGAGCTGCTGACGTCGTCAGTAACCCAAGCCCGAGCAGTCATGATCTGAAAGACTGCTACACCTTCCGAGGTGTTGATCTCCCCAAAATCGCCAAGCTTCCGGAAGCGCGATTGATCAATCTCCTGATTGATGGAAGCCCAACCTACTTGCTACATCCCAACCCACGCGGGGAATACTTTCCCCCATGGGCGAAGTGTTTCTCCGCTTTCGCTATTGAAGATGGAGAATCACCATGAGCAACCAATCCAACGAAGCAAAATTCTTCGACCTGCACACCACTGGCATCGGCTACCTCAACCGTATCCGCACTGTCACTCCCCGCAAGGGAAAACCCTTCACCTGCGTCACTATTGCCGCTCTGCACGGTTCGACCGACAAGGCCGAGTATTCCTACATCGACTGCAATGTCGTCGGTGCCGAGGCAGAAGCGCTGGTCAACCGCTGCCAGAAGGCCGTCGATGAGAAAAAGAAGGTGCTGGTTTCCTTCAAAATCGGCGACATCTGGGCTGATGCATTCACTTTCGATAAAGGCGAGAAAGCCGGCAAACCAGGCGCAAGCCTCAAGGGTCGCTTGCTGTTCATCGGCTGGATCAAGGTGGACAAAAAACTGGTTTACGAGGCCAAGCCGAAAGGCGCTGACCAACAAGCCAGTAACCAGCATCCCGCCGGCGCTGACCATGTTGTTGATCAGGCTCAACCTGAAGCAGCTCAATCTGCCCCCCAGGCCCAACCTGAAGCAGTTCAACCCGCTCCCCAGGCTCAACCTGAAGCAGTTCAACCTGCTCTCCAGGCCCAACCTGAAGCAGTTCAACTCGCTCCCCAGGCCCAACCTGAAGCAGTTCAACCCGCTCCCCAGGCTCAACCTGAAGCAGTTCAACCTGCTCTCCAGGCTCAACCTGATACAGTTCAACTCGCTGACCAGGCTCAATTCGGTTCCGGTCACGATGTTGCTGAGCAGGCCAACCAGGCTGCTTAACCCCCTTCAAGGCGCCCTCTGGGCGCCTTTGTTCATTGCCAGGAGGCAATCATGAAAACTCTGTTCGCTTTGAACCTGATGCTCCTCATCACCGCCATCGTCCTGGGCGATATCGTTTTGGGCGCCTGCGCCTTTATCGGTTTTTGTGGTTTCGCGACCGATCTCCTAAACCGCAAAGCCAGCGCGGTCCCGACTGTGCTGACCCACTGATCACTAACCTGATTTCTACCCGATAGGGGACGCCCATCCCCTCCGGGAGGCGTTTTCCTCACAAAGGACTTCGCCATGCCTTACTGCATCACTGTTGCTGGAACTATTCGGCAGTGCTTCCCTGACTTCGCTACAGCGCGCACAGATGTTTTGGTGCTACGGGACCAGGGCGAGAAACCTAGGTTGTACTACTCGACCTCGTTCGAGCGTTTGGGTTGCGAGATCGATGATAACGGTGCTCGAATCCCAGACTATACGGACATGGCATGGTGCGATTTCGCCAAGCTGCTCCCGCACTTCGCCTCATCCTGGTCGGTACCGGATGATGAGCTGTCAAACTCGACCTGTCGCCTTGTGGACGTCTTTGTGCTGTTCTGCGGGCACACCTACCACCTAGCAGACATGCACTACCGCCGGGGCCAGGAGCTTCCTGAATACCTTCGCGTAAAGACGTACATTCTTCGGGTCATACAGGGTCTTATGGACCCGAATGATCTGTAGCATTTCACTTAACCTTATCGGGTACATCACCCGAGCGGGCTGGTGTTCCTCAATGGAGAGACATCATGCTTCTACTGAGCTTCGAGCGAAACTTCGTACTCCTCTACGTACCAATTGAGTATCCCGACCTGGAAGGGTGTGTTTATTTCTCATCAGTTCTGTCGGCGTTTTTGTGGCTGGATGAGAATAAACCCCTGGTAATTAGCTGGGAATTGCGTGATGAACTAACCGACGGTATCGATTTTTGTATCGATGGGACGTATGCCATCGAGCTGTAATAACCAGACATCCTTCGGCTGCGCTTTTTTAAACCTTATCGGGTACATCACCCGAGCGGGTTGGTGACCCCCTCATCGGAGAATCACCATGTCCCAAGCCACCCAAGTCTTCAATGGCGTCATGTTCATCACCAATCCCTTCGAAAAACGAGTTGTCGGGGCTTTCATCCGTGTAGACATACTGGAGCGGCGGTTCGCAGACTCGATCAAAGCAAGCTCGAAACTCGCCCTGGATCGCTGTGGTCAATACTTCGAACTGTACGAGATGAGCCTGCTCACTACGCTGCGCGATCAATATGCAGCTCTCACCTTTCCTTACGATCAGTTGTTCAAACGTGAGGCAGAACGGCAAGGCTTCCAGCTCGATGATGAGCACTACCGCGCTGTACAGGAAGCTAGTTCCAACCTCTGGGAAGAGATCTACGAAGACATGATCTGACCCACCCTGTATCACCAGTCCTCCACCCCGAAGGGTATCCCTTCGGGGGGACTTTCAAAGCAGTCACCTGGCAACTGTGAGGCCTCTGCCTACAGCCTGGGAAACGAATTCCGTATTGGTTCACTGTCGTTGACAGTGCCTCCCGGAGCCAGGGTTTAAGGCTCCAGCGCGTTGCGCCAACCCACCCAAGATCGCCGAGCACTCGGCAGCGCGATCGCATCACCCAGTGATGGAGTGCCTTCTACATTACCTACCTGCGGGGATCTCATCCTCGCGGACGAGGCCTCGCTTTATCTGGAGACCTCATATGTCGTTTTCCCCCACCTCATCCGAGGCATACCTCACCCTTCCTGTAGTCCTGGACAACCCGGCTTGGATGCGGGCGGTCTATCTCGAAAACCCCATGCGGGTGGCCGAGATGAGCCAACGCCTCGCCACCGTCGTCCAAACGGCGTGGCAAGAGCTCAAGCAGCAGCCTCAGGCCACTGTTCTGTCCTTCGGTGTGTACACGAAGCGCCACACCGGCCGCGACCGTGACTGGGTCGCCCTCATGTTGCAAATCGTGACCCCCGAGGACGAGCCATCCTACATCCAGATCCAGCTGCAGCACGCTGCAGACCCCGCCTGACACAGCCATTTTTACTCACCCAGAGGGGTCACCCTCTGGGGTGGCTTCTCTCAACCAGGAGCACGCCACATGGCACAATCACCCAACCCCTTCCACATCGCTACCGGCGATCACCCTGTACCTCATCCCTGCTACAGCCAAGCGTTCGAGATCGCCTCGGCACACTTGCCCGAGGAGGACTGGGATGAGCTGCAGGCACTCGTAGAAACTGCTGATACAGCTCTGCTTCATTTCGAGTGCTTCACCCTGCCCGACAGTGACGCCATCGGTTTCAAACTTCTCAGTACGCCCTGGACCGACCAACATCTGGGACAGCACTGGGGGTACGACCTGTCGACACTTCAAGCTCTGCAAGCCGCCGAGGGTTTCAGCGAGGAGACCATCCGAGTGCTCACCCTTGCCGCGCAGGCTGAAGTGAGGTTCCTAGTCATCGACCCCAACAGCAACGTTCTCAACGGTCTGCCTCTTTTCGACTGCTGATCACCTTCCACCTCGCGGGGAGCACCCGCTGGTGTTCCCCATGCTTTACGGGGAGCGCACATGATCTCCATCACCGGCCAGCTGGCCATCCGCACCATCTCCGGTCGACTCGGGCTCTTCAACGTCGGCCGCCTCAGTACCTCGATCGGTGAGTTCACCATCAAGGATGCTCTCTGAACTGGCCTAATGATTTTGGACACCTTCATCGGGCGCTATGATGGCGCCCAATTGGAGGCAAAATCAGTGCGTAAATCTTATTCAAGAGAATACAAAGTCCAAGCTGCCGAAATGGTTCTGGATGGTGGCCAGTCAGTTCCCGAGGGCCTACCGCGCTTCGTCGCTGGGTTGAACAGGTGCGACAAGAAAGAGCGGGCAAGGTGCCGGCTGGGGCCAAAGCGGTCACGCCGGAGCAGCAGCGAATTGAAGAGCTCGAAGCGCTGGTCCGTCAGAAGGATCGGGACATCGAAATCCTAAAAAAAGCCAGTGCTCTCCTGCTTCGGGACTCCAAAGATCGTTCTCGCTGATCAACGAGCTGAGTGAGCAATACCCTGTTGTCGACTGCTGTCGCGTGCTTGGGGTCAAGCGCAGCAGTTTCTACGCGTGGCGCAAGCGGCAAGGGCGTGAAAACCCTGGCAGAGATGCGCTGCGCCGGCTGGTAGTCGACCATTTCAAGGCATCACGAAATGCCTCTGGCTCACGAACGCTCGTGCAGGAGCTGCGTCGTGAAGGCCACAAAGTCGGGCGATACAAAGTGCGTGCGTTGATGCGCGAAGCGGGCCTGCAGTGCAAGCAGCGCAGGCCGCACCGCTATCGGTCATCGGGTGCGGAAGCCTTGATTGCAGAGAATCAGCTGAAGCGAAACTTCAAAGTTTCGACGATCAATGAGGTGTGGTGTGGCGACGTGACTTACATCCAGGTTGGCAGACGTTGGCTGTATTTGGCCGCAGTAATCGACCTGTACGCACGCCGAGTTGTGGGCTGGGCGTTTTCWATGACTGCSGATGCCAGGTTGGCYTGYGAYGCGYTRCGYATGGCATCCGAGTCCAGAGGCAAGCCTGCGGGTGTGATGTTTCATTCAGACCAAGGCTGTCAGTACACCAGCCATAAATTCAGGGCAGCACTTGAAGAGTACAGCCTGAACCAGAGCATGAGTAATCGAGGGCAATGCTGGGACAACGCGGCCATGGAGCGATTCTTCGGCGCATTGAAATCAGAATGGGTGCCGGCAGAGGGTTACGAGACCGAAGCGCAGGCACGAGTGGACATCCAGGCTTATCTGATGCGCTACAACCTCAAGCGCCTCCACAGCTACAACGGCTATGAAACGCCAGTAGCCATGGAGGAAAAGCTCAAGGCAGCGGCATAAACCTTAACCGGTGTCCAAAATTACTTGACCAGTTCAGCTTGCCGGCGATAGGGCCCGAATAAACAATACATAAACAACAGCCAGGCTCAGATATACGCATTGCTGCTCTTGATCTGCTCTTGATCTGCTCTTGATCTGCTCTTGATCTGCTCTTGATCTGCTCTTGATCTGCTCTTGATCTGCTCTTGATCTGCTCTTGATCTGCTCTGGATCTGCTCTTGATCTGCTTTTGATCTTGCTTCTAAGCGCGCGATAGTCCAGGCAACACAGATTGCGACTTCAGGAGGCCGAGTGGAGGTGACTGGAGGGCCCAGGTGCGCAGCACCCTTCGGCGTAGCCGAAGGCGCGAGATGTAGACTTGCGTAGCAAGTGGAGCGCAGCGCAGGGGCCGTATGATGGAGCGGGCGGCTTTGCCTACTTTGGCCAAGACCAAAGTAGGCCGCCGTAAGGGCGGAAAGGTGACTATGCGTCGCCATCGCCAATGAATGCGCATACATCTATCAAAACAACCACTCTGAAAGCCGAAGCCGAAGCCGAAGCCGAAGCCGAAGCCGAAGCCGAAGCCGAAGCCGAAGCCGAAGCCGAAGCCGAAGCCAAAAACCTCACCCCCCCTCCCGCACCATCTCCAAAAACGTCGCCACCACCCGCCGCGTCCGCTGCTCGCTCAAACACACCAACGTCTCCGTCAAATGCCGCTGACAATCGACAATCGGCAACGCACAAACCCGCGCATCAGCCCCAAACTCCGCCGCCGAAACCACCCCAACCCCAATCCCCACCACCACCGCCTCCCGCGCCGCCTCACGCCCCTCCACCTGGATCGCCGAACGAATCCGCAACCCCGCCCGCTGCATTTCCTCCTCCAGCGTCTGCCGCGTCACCGATCCAGGTTCACGCAGCACCAATGGCGTGTCATCCAGGTCCGCCAGGCTGATCGCCCCCCGGCTGGCCCATGGGTGTTGATGCGACACGAACGCCACCATCGGGTCACGCCGCATCGGCACGCAAAACAGCCGCTCATCGTCGACATCACGCCCCAGCAAGGCCAGGTCAGCCTGGTAGCTGAACAGCCGGGCCAGCGACTCGTCGGTATTGCCCGTCTCGATCTTCACCTGGATACCCGGGTAGCGCTGGCAGAAGCGGGCGATCTGCGGCAGCACATGCACCGGCGCATCCACCGCCAGCGTCAGGCTGCCGGTGTGCAGGGCGCGCGAGTCCTGCAGCAACTCGACGGCCTCGGCCTCGCAGGCGAACAGACGCTGGGTCACCCCCAGCAGGCGCTCGCCCAGATCGGTCAGCTGCACCGAACGCTTGTTGCGCTGGAACAGCAGCACACCGTAACGCTCCTCCAGCTTACGTACCTGGTCGGAGACCGCCGGCTGGGTCAGGAACAGCTTCTGCGCCGCGCGGGTGAAACTGCCCTGTTCGGCGACCGCATGAAAGGCTTTGAGTTGAGCATGGGAAACCGACATCGAGCACTCCGCTTACAAGCTGGGCTTATGAGTGAAATACGATAAATCGATTTTATTTATCAGTCAGCAGCTGTTTCCATGTGTTTCAACCCGACGCCATCGCCACAAGCGGTGGCGTCGGGCCATGGCCTCGCGCCGGTCACGCCAGACCGCTGCCGCCATCTGACCAAGTGACGTCCCTCCGTCACGCAGTGCGCACCACAACAACAAGACAGGCGTTTCTTCACATTCTGCCGGCACACTCACGCAAGAGGTCAGAGTCAAATGAATCAATCCCTGGGCGCCATCAAGCGTTGGCGCATGCAGATCTTCGCGATCACCTGGCTGGCCTACGCCGCCTTCTACTTCACCCGCAAAGCCTTCTCGGTGGCCAAGCTCGGCATCGGCGAAGACCCGACCTTCATGCTCGACAAGGCCGCCATGGCCAACCTCGACGCCATCTACCTGGCCGCCTACGCCGTGGGCCAGTTCACCTGGGGCATGCTCGCCGACCGCTTCGGGCCGCGTGTGGTGGTGCTCGGCGGGCTGCTGATCTCGGCGGCAGCGGCGGTGGTGATGGGCAGCTACGCGACCTTCCCGATCTTCGCCACCTGCATGCTGATCCAGGGCCTTGCGCAGTCCACCGGCTGGGCCGGGCTGTGCAAGAACATCGGCAGCTTCTTCCCGGCCTCCCAGCGTGGGCGGGTGCTGGGGTTGTGGAGCTCGTGCTACGCCTTTGGCGGCCTGGTGGCTTCGCCGTTCGCCGGCTGGTGGGCCTATACCCTGGTCGGCACCTGGCACGCGGCGTTCTTCTCCAGCGCCGCGGTGGTGGCACTGGTGGCCGTGCTGTTCTTCATCTTCCAGCGCAACAAGCCCGAAGACGTCGGCCTGCCGGCGGTGGAGCCGGAGCCGCAAAGCATGGCGCCGGGTGGCAACCTGTGCAGCGTCTGGGCGCCGCTGCGCGAGATCCTGCGCAACCGCACGGTGCTCACCCTCGGCCTGGCCTACTTCATGTTGAAGCCGGCGCGCTACGCCATCCTGCTGTGGGGCCCGGTGATCGTCTTCGAGCAGATGCCCTCGGTGGGCAAGGTCGGCGCGGCGATCATCCCCACCGCCTTCGAGCTGGCCGGGTTGCTTGGCCCGATCATCATCGGCCTGGCCTCGGACAAGCTGTTCGGTGCCCGGCGCATGCCGGCCTGCGTGATCAGCCTGCTGCTGCTGACCATGGCCCTGGCCGGTTTCATGGCGGCCATGCATAGCGGCAGCGTGGTGCTGGTGGTGGCCTTGCTGTTCGTCATGGGCCTGACCCTGTATGGCCCCGACTCGATGATCAGCGGCGCGGCGGCCATCGACTTCGGTACGGCCAAGGCCGGCGCCACCGCAGCGGGCTTCGTCAACGGCTGCGGTTCGGTGGGCGCGGTGCTCGGCGGCCTGCTGCCGGGGTATTTCGACAGCGTCACGGTGTTCATCGTCTTCGCCGGCACCGCGCTGTTCTCCGCCCTGGTGTTGATCCCGCACTGGAACAGCCGCCCGGCCAGCGCCACTGCGGCCAATGACGTAGCCCCCAACACCAGCATGGCAATCAAACCACTGCGTACTTGAAGGAAAGCAAAGCGATGAGACCGTTCTGGCTGCAACAGGCGCTGGACCAGGAAGACGAGGCCCTCTGCCCACCCTTGCAGGGCGACGCACGTTGCGATGTGTGCATCGTCGGCGGCGGCTACACCGGGCTGTGGACCGCGTTGATGATCAAGGAGCAGGCGCCGCAGCTGGATGTGCTGCTGATCGAGGCGGATATCTGCGGTGCCGGGGCCAGCGGGCGCAACGGTGGTTGTGCGCTGTCCTGGTCGGCCAAGTACTTTACCCTGGAGCGTCTGTTCGGGGTGCAGGAGGCGGTGCGCCTGGTCAGCGAGTCGGAGCGCAGCATCGCGGCCATCGGCGCGTTCTGCGCCGACAACGGCATCCGCTGCGATTTCCGCATGGACGGCACCCTGTACACCGCCACCAACCCGGCCCAGGTCGGTGGCACCGACGCGGTGATCGCGGCGCTGGAACGGCGCGGTATCAACTCGTTCCAGCGCCTCGAGCTTGCGCAGTTGCAGCGCCTGGCGGGCTCCGAGCGCCACCTGGAGGGCTGGTACTCACCAGCCGCCGCCACCGTGCAGCCCGGGCGACTGGTGCGCGGCCTGCGCCGGGTCGCCCTGCAGCGCGGCGTGCGCATCCATGAGGGCACGGCGATGACCAGGCTTGAGCACGGGGCTCCGGCGCAGGTGCGTACCCGCACCGGCACCATCCGTGCCGACCGCGTGGTCCTGGGCCTCAACGCCTGGATGGCGCGGGCCTTCCCGCAGTTCGAGCGCAGCGTGGCGATCGTTTCCAGTGACATGGTGATCACCGAGCCGTGCCCGGAACTGTTGCGCCAGATCGGCCTGGACAGCGGCGTCAGCGTGCTCGACTCGCGAATCTTCGTGCACTACTACCACAACACGTCCGATGGTCGGCTGATGCTCGGCAAGGGTGGCAATACCTTCGCCTATGGCGGGCGCATGTTGCCGGTGTTCGACCAGCCATCGCCTTACCAGCCGCTGTTGCGCGAGAGCCTGGCCGATTTCTTCCCGGCCCTGGCCGAGGTGCCGCTAGCGGCGAGCTGGAACGGGCCGTCGGATCGCTCGGTCACCGGCTTGCCGTTCTTTGGCCGGCTCGACGGGCAGGGCAACGTGTTCTATGGATTCGGCTATTCGGGCAGCGGGGTAGGGCCGTGCCACATGGGCGGGCAGATACTGTCGTCGCTGGCCCTGGGCCTGGACAACCCCTGGACCCGCTCGCCGCTGGTCAAAGGGCCGCTGGGGCAGTTCCCGCCGGAGCCGATTCGCTACCTGGGCTCGCTGATGGTGCGCAATGCCATCCGGCGCAAGGAGCACGCCGAGGATCGCGGCGCCAGGCCGCGGCGGCTGGATGTGCGGCTGGCCAAATTCGCCGCGGCGGCGGGCAAGGCCGACAAAGGCTAACCCAGGGCAGGGCCCTTCGCGGGCACTGTGGGAGCGGGTTTACCCGCGAAGAAGCTGATGCGATTTCTTGTCGATCCGCAGCGTTTGGGCGTATAAACTCTCCCCACTTTTGGCCGGTCGCTTCCTGAACCGGCCCTTGAAACAAGAGAGTTGAAATGGGCGCACAGTGGAAAGCCAAGCATAGAGAGACCGCGGCCAACGCCAAGGGCAAGATCATGGGCAAGCTGGCCAAGGAGATCCAGATCGCCGCCAAATCCGGCGCCGACCCGGACATGAACCCGCGCCTGCGCCTGGCCATCGTCCAGGCCAAGAAAGCCTCGATGACCCGTGAGACCCTGGAGCGCGCGATCAAGAAAGGCGCAGGCCTGGACGGCGAGGCCGTGCAGTACCATGCGGTCAGCTACGAAGGCTTCGCCCCGCACCAGGTGCCGTTGATCGTCGAGTGCCTGACCGACAACGTCAACCGTACCGTGGCGCAGATCCGCGTGCTGTTCCGCAAGGGCCAGCTGGGTGCCAGCGGCTCGGTGGCCTGGGACTTCAACCACGTAGGCCTGATCGAGGCCACCCCGGAAGGTGACGCCGATCCGGAAATGGCCGCCATCGAAGCCGGCGCCCAGGACTTCGAAGAGGGCGAGGAAGAAGGTTCGACCCTGTTCATCACCGACACCACCGACCTCGACGCCGTGCAAAAGGCCCTGCCTGAGCAAGGTTTCACCGTCACTTCGGCGAAGATCGGCTACACCCCGAAGAACCCGGTAAGCGCCGCCAGCCTGAGCGCCGAAGCGCTGGCCGAGGTAGAAGCCTTCCTCGAAGCGATCGACGAGAACGAAGACGTGCAGAACGTCTATGTCGGCCTGACTGACTGAGCCGGATGACGCCATCGCGGGGCAAGCCCGCTCCCACGGTTGATTCGTGGGAGCGGGCTTGCCCCGCGATTCTTTTCGGACAGCTAGCATATGCACCCCACCTTCGCCTCCCTCAGCCTCGCCCACCTGCGCACCCTCGACTGCCTCCTGCAGCTGAAAAACCTCAGCCACGCCGCCGAGCGCCTGGGCTGCAGCCAGCCCGCCCTAAGCCGCCAGCTGGCCCACCTGCGCGAAGCCTTCGACGACCCGCTGCTGGTGCGCCAGGGCCGTGGCTACGTGCTCAGCGAGCACGCCGAGGCGCTGGTGGAGCCGCTGCGCCAGGTGCTCGAAGAACTCAATGCCCTGCGCCAGCCGGCGGCCTTCGACCCGGCCCGCTGCGAGCGCCGCTTCTGCCTGGCAGCCTCGGACTACGTGGCCGAGCACATGCTGCCGCAGTTGGTGGCGGCGCTCGAGCTTGAGGCGCCGGGGGTGTCGCTGGAGTACCGCACCTGGCAGGCCGGGCAATACGCCTTGCTCGCCAGTGGCGAGATCGACCTGGCCACCACGCTGTTCGACGAGTCGCCGCCCAACCTTCACGGCCGACTGCTCGGCGAGGACCGCGCGGTGTGCCTGATGCGCCATGATCACCCGCTCACCCGGCAGGCCGCACTGAGCCAGGACGACTACCTGGCCTGCAAGCACGTGCGGGTCTCCGGCGGCGGCGACAAGGACAGCTTCATCGACCGCCACCTGCGCGCCCAGGGCCTGCAGCGGCGGATCAGCCTGGAAGTGCCGTTCTTCAGTGCCATGGTGCCGGTGATCGGCAATGGCCAGGCGCTGGCCACGGTGCCCGAGCACATCGCCCGCCAGCTGGCCCGCCTGCATGGGCTGGCCTGGCGACCGTTGGGCTTCGTCGAGCATACCCAGCGCTACTGGGTGGTGTGGCACCAGCGCCTGCAGGCCTCGGCCGAACACCGTTGGCTGCGCAACCGGGTGTTCGAGCTGTGGCGCCAGTCGCAGTTCGGCGTGCAGGGCGGGCATGCGCCTTTGCCATAGGAGCTATGCGCGAAGCGGGGTTATTCGGCTGGTGGTGAGCGCCTAGACTGGTGGCCATTGTGTTGCCTGTACCGGCGCCATCGCGGGGCAAGCCCGCTCCCACGAATCAAGCGTGGGAGCGGGCTTGCCCCGCGATGAGGCCCATGGCCACACCACAGCCACCAGGAGACCGCGCGTGACCCCCGAACAATTCCGCCAACACGGCCGCCAACTGATCGACCTGATCGCCGACTACCGCCAGACCGTCGCCGAACGCCCGGTGATGGCCCAGGTCGAGCCCGGCTACCTCAAAGCCGCCTTGCCGGCCAGCGCACCGCAGCAAGCCGAGCCCTTCACCGCCATCCTCAAGGACGTCGACCAGCTGTTGATGCCCGGCCTGTCCCACTGGCAGCACCCGGACTTCTACGGCTACTTCCCCTCCAACGGCACCCTGTCGTCGGTGCTGGGTGACTTCCTCAGTACCGGCCTGGGCGTGCTCGGCCTGTCCTGGCAGTCCAGCCCGGCCCTGAGCGAGCTGGAAGAGACCACCCTGGACTGGTTGCGCCAGCTGCTGGGGCTGTCCAGCCAGTGGAGCGGGGTGATCCAGGACACCGCTTCCACCAGCACCCTGGTGGCGTTGATCTGCGCCCGCGAGCGCGCCACCGACCATGCCCAGGTGCGCGGCGGCCTGCAGGCCCAGGCCAAACCGCTGATCGTCTACGTCAGCGCCCACGCCCACAGCTCGGTGGACAAGGCCGCGCTGCTGGCCGGTTTCGGCCGCGACAATATTCGTCTGATCGCCACCGACGAGCAGTTCGCCATGCGCCCTGAGGCGCTGCGCGAGGCCATCGCACAGGACATCGCCGCCGGCAACCAGCCCTGCGCCGTGGTCGCCACCACCGGCACCACCACCACCACCGCGCTCGACCCGCTGCGCCCGATCGGCGAGATCGTCCAGGCCCAAGGCCTGTGGCTGCATGTCGACTCGGCCATGGCCGGCTCGGCGATGATCCTCCCCGAATGCCGCTGGATGTGGGACGGCATCGAGCTGGCCGACTCGGTGGTGGTCAACGCGCACAAGTGGCTGGGCGTGGCCTTCGACTGCTCCATCTATTACGTGCGCGACCCGCAGCACCTGATCCGGGTGATGAGCACCAATCCTAGCTACCTGCAGTCGGCGGTCGATGGCGAGGTGAAGAACCTGCGCGACTGGGGCATCCCGCTGGGCCGCCGGTTCCGCGCGCTGAAGCTGTGGTTCATGCTGCGCAGCGAAGGCGTCGAGGCCCTGCAGCAACGCCTGCGCCGCGACCTGGACAATGCCCGCTGGCTGGCGGAACAGGTCGAGGCATCGGATGAGTGGGAACTGCTGGCGCCGGTGCAACTGCAGGCACTGTGCATCCGCCACTGCCCGGCGGGGCTGGAGGGCGATGCACTGGATGCCCATACCCGAGGTTGGGCGGACCGGTTGAACGCATCGGGCGATGCCTATGTCACCCCGGCTACCCTGAACGGCCGCTGGATGGTGCGGGTGTCGGTGGGCGCGCTGCCGACCGAGCGCGAGCATGTGCAGCGGTTGTGGCAACGTTTACAGGCAATCGTCGCTGCCTGACCGTACGCTATCGCGGGGCAAGCCCGCTCCCACGGTCGCTTCGTGGGAGCGGGCTTGCCCCGCGATAGGGCCGCAGTGATCTATCACACCGCCCCGCGCATCAACACCTTGAGCGATGCATCGAACTGGCGCAGCGCATCGGCCTGCACCGTCTGTTCCTCATCCAGCTGACGCACCAGCTCGACCCCCTCGACCGGCTTGCGTGCCACCCCTTCGGCTCGGCCGATATAGGTCAGCTGACCATCGAAAAAGCGTGCCGCCACGCTGGCCTGGATGGCCTCGTCCCCCGCACTTGCCAGCTTGCTCCGGGCCTCCAGCAGCACGATCACATCCGGGCGATCGGCCAGCAGGGTATCGAGGTCTTCATAAAAGGTGACTTCGGCAAATTCCTGGGCCAAGGACTGCGCCAACCATGCATAAGCCTGGTTGCCGCCCAGGGTCGCCACCGGCGTGCTCCTGGCAGTGCCGGGGGCGGCCTGGTCGCGGTGGCGTTGCAGGTAGTCGAGCGTTGCGGCGGCGTTGCGCCCGAGCAGCACGGCCACATGCTGGCCGTGGCCGAGGGTGACGCTGGACAGCTCGGTGGCCGAATAGAAATGCCCGTAGGCTTGCGCGCCGGGCTGGTTGGCTGGGCTGGCACAACCGGTAAGGGTGGCGAGCAGGGCTAGCAGGGCTGCGATCATGCCGGTTTTCATGGGAGAGGCCTTGTCGATGTGCGAATGGGGCCATTCTCCCGGCGACCTGCCATCCGCGGAACTTGATGGCAGGCATGGTGGCTATCGACGACGTTGATGGTTCAGCCTGGGCGGCCCATGAACTGCAGGATCCGCTCACGCAGCCAGCGCTCGGCCGGGTCGTTGTCGTGGGCGCTGCTCCAGGCCATCGACAGTTCGGCCTCGCTGATCTCGAACGGCGCCGGGTCGGCGCGCAGCCTGCCGTCGTCGGCCAGGGCGCAGGCCGCGTAGTCTGGCACCGTGGCGATCATCTCGGTGTTGCGCAGCAGCGCGCGCAGGCTGCCGAACTGCGGTACTGCCAGCACCACCTTGCGGCAGCGGCCGATGCGCGCCAGGTCCAGGTCGATGTTGCCGCTCATGTCACCAGAGAACGACACCATCACATGAGGGCGCGCGCAATATTCGTCCAGGGTCAGTGGGCCGGGGCGGTCGTCGGCGCGCAGTACCCGCACGCCGATATCGCGCAGTTTGCGGCGCTTGGCGTTGGCCGGCAGGTCGGTGGTGTAGCTGACCCCCACCGAAATCTCGCCCGAGGCGAGCAGGCCCGGCATCAGCAGGAAATTGGCCCGACGCACCACCACGCTGATCTGCGGCGCCTCCTCGCGCAGCGCTTCGAGCAACGCCGGGAACAGGCCGAACTCGGCATCGTCCGACAGCCCCAGGCGGAACACGTTGCAGCTGTTGGCCGGGTCGAACGCCTTGGCCCGGCTGATCGCCGCCGAGATCACGTCCATCGCCGGGCCCAGTTCATTGAAGATCTGCATGGCCCGTGGCGTGGGTTCCATGGCCCGGCCATTGCGAATCAGCAACTGATCATCGAACAGGTCGCGCAGGCGGGCGAGGGCGGCGCTGACGGTGGGCTGGGTGATGAACAGCTTTTCGCCGACACGGGTGAGGTTGCGTTCGATCATCAATGCCTCGAACACCACCAACAGGTTCATGTCGACGCGGCGCAGGTCGTTGCGATTCATTCGGAGGGCCTTGGGCGCGGGAAGATGGCAGATTCAAGCACAGTTCATGCCGCTTGGCTCGTGCCGATTGGCCCCGCCAGTGGCCCTGACAGAGCCACACTATCAGCCCTCAATAGCGCTTCTATTAGACCTCTGCCCAAGCTCGACTAGTCTTTCCCGTGGCCCCGCGAAAAGCCATCGCGGCGGGTGCCCGCGTGGCTGTCGGCAACCCCCTTGCCAGCGGCACTCAGGCACCCCGCGAGCCCATGTCGGCGCAGACCGACCACACCTGATGAGGGGTAGGCACGAGCCCTTGGCTCGGCTGATCGAACACCTGGCATTGCGTCTGGAAACGCGCCCGGAATCTGAAACGACCCGACCCAAAGGTAGAAGCAGATGTCGAACGAATCGAAATGCCCGTTCCATCAAACCGCTGGTGGTGGCACCAGCAACCGAGACTGGTGGCCTGACCAGCTCAACCTCAGGATCCTCCACCAACACTCGTCCAAGTCCAGCCCCGCCCCGGACTTCGACTACGCCAAGGCGTTCAAGAGCCTCGACTTCCAGGCCCTGAAAAGGGACCTGACTGCCTTGATGACCGATTCCCAGGACTGGTGGCCAGCCGACTTCGGCCACTATGGCCCGCTGTTCATCCGTATGGCCTGGCACAGCGCCGGCACCTACCGTATCGGCGATGGCCGCGGTGGCGCCGGCTCCGGCCAGCAACGCTTCGCCCCGCTCAACAGCTGGCCGGACAACGTCAGCCTGGACAAGGCCCGGCGCCTGCTGTGGCCGATCAAGCAGAAGTACGGCAACAAGATCTCCTGGGCCGACCTGATCGTGCTCACCGGCAACGTCGCCCTGGAATCCATGGGCTTTAAAACCTTCGGCTTCTCCGGCGGGCGTGCCGATGTGTGGGAGCCGGACGAAGACGTGTACTGGGGCTCGGAAAAGGTCTGGCTGGGGGGCGATACCCGCTATGGCAAGGAACAGCTCAAGGCCCAGCCGCCAGGGCAGGGCGACCTGGTGGCCGAGCCTGCCAAGCATGGCGAGGAGCAGAATCGCGACCTGTCGGCCGAGCGCAACCTGGAGAACCCGCTGGCCGCCGTGCAGATGGGCCTGATCTACGTCAACCCGGAAGGCCCGGAAGGCGAGCCTGACCCTGTGAAGTCGGGCAAGGATATCCGCGAGACCTTCGGCCGCATGGCCATGAACGACGAAGAGACCGTGGCGCTGATCGCCGGCGGCCACGCCTTCGGCAAGACCCACGGCGCCGGCCCTGCCGACAACGTAGGGCCCGAACCGGAAGCCGCCGGGCTGGAACTGCAAGGCCTGGGCTGGAGCAACAAGTTCGGCACCGGCAAGGGCGGCGACACCATTACCAGCGGCCTGGAAGTGACCTGGACCTCCACCCCGACCAAGTGGAGCAACGAATACCTGAACAACCTGTTCAACTTCGACTGGGAACTAACCAAGAGCCCGGCTGGCGCCCACCAATGGCGACCGAAGGATGGCAAGGGCGCCAACACGGTGCCGGATGCCCACGACCCCGGCAAAAAACGCGCCCCCTCGATGCTCACCTCCGACCTGGCGCTGCGCTTCGACCCGATCTACGAACCCATTGCCCGGCGCTTCAAGGACAACCCCGAGCAGCTCGCCGATGCCTTCGCCCGCGCCTGGTACAAGCTGATCCACCGTGACATGGGCCCGCTGGCGCGTTACCTCGGCCCGGAAATGCCCAACGAAGAGCTACTGTGGCAAGACCCGCTGCCCAAGGCCGGCCCACAGCCCAGCGACGCCGATATCGCTGCGCTCAAGGCCAAGGTGCTGGCCTCGGGGCTGAGTGTCGGTGAACTGGTGTCCGCCGCCTGGGCCTCGGCCTCGACCTTCCGTGGCTCGGACAAGCGCGGCGGCGCCAACGGCGCGCGCCTGCGCCTGGCACCGCAGAAGGACTGGAAAGCCAACCAGGGCGTGGACAAGGTGCTGACGGCGCTGGAGAAGATTCGCAGCGAAGGCGGCAACAAGATCTCCCTGGCCGACCTGATCGTGCTGGCCGGCAACGCAGCCGTGGAAAAAGCCTCCGGCCTCAGCGTGCCGTTCCGCCCAGGGCGTGTGGATGCCTCCCAGGAGCAGACCGACGTCGAGTCGTTCGCCGTGCTCGAACCGCTGGCCGATGGCTTTCGCAACTTCAGCAAGGACCGCTACAGCGTCAAGGCCGAGAAACTGCTGCTGGACAAGGCCCAACTGCTGACCCTCACCGCGCCCGAACTGACCGTGCTGATTGGCGGCCTGCGCGTGCTCGGCGCCAACCATGGCGGCAGCAAGGACGGGGTGTTCACCGACAAACCCGGGGTGCTGAGCAACGACTTCTTCCGCAACCTGCTGGACATGGGCGTGGAGTGGAAGCCGACCTCGGCCGACAACGAACGCTTCGAGGGCCGCGATCGCAAGACCGGCGCGGTGAAGTGGACCGCCAGCCGGGTTGACCTGGTATTCGGTTCCCACGCCCAGTTGCGCGCCTTGAGCGAGGTGTATGGCAGCAGCGATGGCAACGACAAGTTCGTCAGGGACTTTGTCGCGGCCTGGTCCAAGGTGATGGAGCTGGACCGTTTCGATCTGAAGTAGGCCCGGCCGCAGGGGCGCCTGGCGCCCCTGCGCATTGCCAGGTCCACCTCACCCTTCCTGCAACAACGCCGCCAACCGCCGCGCGGCATGGCGCACTTGCGCCAGGCTCAGCGCGGCATAGCCGAGCACCACCGCCGGTGGCGCCTGCACCTGCAGGCAAAAACCCTGCAACGCCTGAAGCTGCAGCCCCTCCTGCGCCGCGCGCCGGCACAACGCCTGTACATCGAAGCCCGGCGGCAACATCAGCAGCGCATGCAGTCCGGCGTGGCTGCCGCGCAGCTCGAAGCGCCCGGGGGCGTGGCGTTCGAGCACCGCTTGCAAGGCGTCGCGGCGCTGCTGATAGGCCTGGCGGGCGACGCGCAGGTGGCGCAGCAGGCCGCCATCGCCAATCAACCGCGCCAGCGCCAGTTGCTCGGTTACCGCCACCGCGCGGCCGCTCAGCTCGATGCGCTCCAGCAGGGCCTGGCGCAAGGCGTCCGGCACCAGCAGGTAACCCACGCGCAGGCCGGCGAACAGGGTCTTGTTGAAACAGCCGCAGTAAATCACCCGGTCATTGCGGTCCAGCGCCTTGAGCGCGGGCAATGGCGCGCTGTTGTAGTTGAACTCGCTGTCGTAGTCGTCTTCCACCAGCCAGGCGTCCTCGCGCTGGGCCCAATCGAGCAACGCCAGGCGCCGAGATACCGGCAAGGTGGCGCCGGTGGGGGCCTGGTGCGCCGGGGTGAGGTAGAGCAGGCGCGCGCCGCTGCCGGGCAGGTGTTCGCTCTGCACGCCCTGCGCATCCACCGGGATCGCCGCCAGCCGTGCGCCGGCCTGGCGCAGCAAACGGGCCGCCGCGGGGTAGCCGGGGTCCTCGACGGCGGCGATGTCGCCGGGGCGCAGCAAGGTGGCGATGAGCAGTTCGAGGCTGTCGCGGATGCCATGGGTGATGATCAGCGCCTGCGCCGAACAGGCGATGCCACGGTGTTGCGCCAGATAGCCGGCCAGTTGCTCGCGCAGCGCCGGCAGGCCTTGGGCACTGGCTTGGCCAAGCTGCTCGGCGCCGGCCTCGCCCAGGGCCTGGCTCAGGTAGCTGGCCCACTGACGCGGCGGGAACAGGGCGGGGTCCGGCAGGCGGGCGACGAAGGGCACGCCGACACCGACCCGTGCCTCCAGCGGTGAGGGCGCGGTGGCGCTCGGCAAGGGTGCGGTGGCGTTGCCCGTGCCCAGCAGCAGCTCTGGCACCACCGCGCAGACGCGGCTGCCCGAGCCGCTGCGGCGCTCTATGTAACCCTCGCTGCGCAGGCGCTCGAACACCGCCTCGACGGTGCCGCGCGACAAACCCCAGCGCGCCGCCAGGGTGCGGCTGGAGGGCAACGGGCTGCCGGCGAGCAGACGCCGCTGCAGAATCGCGTCGCGCAGGGCCTGGTAGGCGCCGGCCTGCTTGCCCAGGCCGGGCTGGGCCGGCAACGGCAGGTCGAGGGCGAGGGCGGTCTTGCCACGACTCATAGTGGTCCAATCCATATTGGTTCAAATGGCTCTGCATGCTAGACCGGATAGCCCCTAACCTGCGAGCGTCCTTTTACCCGGAGCCACCCATGCCATCCTTGTCCCCCCTCAGCCTGCGTGGCTGGTCATGCCTGTTGCTGGCGCTGGTGTGCCTGCCGCGCATCGCGCTCGACCTGTACCTGCCGGCCTGGCCTGGCATGGATCAGGCGTTGGGCCTCGCGCCCGGCCAGGTCCAGCAGAGCCTGACCGCCTACCTGCTCGGCTATGCCCTGTGCATGTTGCTGGCCGGGCCGCTGTGCGACCGCTGGGGGCGGCGACCGCTGCTGCTGGCTGGCCTGGCGCTGTTCAGCGTGGCGACCCTGGGTTGCTGCCTGGCGCAGGATCTGCCGGGGCTGTGCCTGGCGCGATTCTTCCAGGCCCTGGGAGGATGCTGCGGCCCGCTGGTGGCCCGGGTGGTGGTGCGCGATCGTTTCGTTGTCGGCGAACAGGCGCGCATGCTCGGCCTGCTCTCCACTGGCATGGCCATTGCCCCATTGCTGGCACCGTTGCTGGGCAGCCTGCTGCTCGAGGCATTGGGTTGGCGCGGGTTGTTCGGCCTGTTGCTGATTGCCGGGCTGGCCTGCCAGGTGCAGGTGGCCAGGCGCTTGCCGGAGACCCGCCCGGTCGAGGCACCGCCGCAGCCGTTGGCGGCGGCATGGCGCCAGGTGCTGGGCAGCCGGGTGTTCTGGCGCAGTTCGCTGGTGATCGGCTGCGCCTATTGCAGCTACTTCCCGTTCATCAGCGAATCGTCGCGGCTGTTGCAACAGGGGCTTGGCCTGTCGCCCCAGGCCTATGCCCTGGCGCTGGCGGCGACCGTGGCCGCCTACGGCTTGGGTTCGCGCTGCTACGCGCGGCTGGCCCAGCGCCTTGGCAACGAGCGGGTAATCGGCCTCGGAGTGGCCATCAACCTGGCCGGCAGTGCGGCGCTGCTGGCGCTGCAACTGGCGGGCGCGCCGCTGTGGGCCTTGCCGCTGGGGCTGTTGGCAGTGATGTTCGCGGTCGGCTTGATCATCCCCGCATGCCAGTGGGCAGTGCTGCAGCCATTCGCGGCGATCGCAGGTACCGCCTCGGGCGGGTTCTTCTTCGTGCAGATGCTGCTGACGGCCCTGAGCAGCGCGCTGACCGGCTGGTGGTCCGACGGCAGCGCCTGGCCGCTGGTGGGGATGACCGTGGCGGCCAGCGTGCTGCTGGCGCTGGTGCACGGGCTCAGCGCCCCACGCCAGGGGTTACGGGGTGCTGAAACGGCACCGATGGCGTGAGCCCGGTTCAGAACCTGCCGGTCCTGCCCTGATTTGCGCCCCGGCTCACCGTGGGGGTAAAGCACAGCTGGTTGTTTGATGACCTGGCCGACACTTCAAACCGCCGGTTCGCCCAACCGCTCGTTGTGCAGTGAAACCCGCGATGTTTCCGGCAGCGCCAACCCGCCAATCAACGCCAGCAAGGCAATCACCACCAGGTAGAAGGCTGGCGCCAGGCGGCTGCCGCTCTGCTCGATCAGCCAGGTCGCCACCAGCGGCGCGGTGCCGCCAAACAGGGTGTAGGCGACGTTGTAGGTGATGGCCGAAGCGGTATAGCGGCTGCGGGTGGGGAAGCATTCGGACAGCAGCGCAGCGGTGACCACGCCGCTCATCAGCGCGCCTACGGCTAGCAGGATCACCCCCAGCAATGCCCCCGACAACGAACCGGAGCTGGCCAGCCAATAGGCGGGAAACACCGCCACCATGACCCAGATGCAAGTGAAACCGATGGTTCGCCGGCGCCCAACCCTGTCACAGAAAGCCCCGGCCAGCGGGCAGCCGGCGGCGGCGAACAGCAGCGCCACGGTGGATACCAGCAGCGCCTGGGCACGACTGAGTTGGCCGACGGTCTGCAGGTAAGTGGCGAAGTAGGTGGTGAACATGTAGAACGACAGCGCCGTCAGCGAGATGAACGCGCCGAGGTTGCGGATGGTGCGGCCATGGTGGCGCAGGGTGTCGCCCAACGGCGAGTGGCTGTGTTGCTTGCCCTCGGCCATGGCCTGGCGGAAGGCCGGGGTTTCCTCCATGCGCCAGCGCAGGTACAGGCCTACCAGCCCCAGCGGTGCGGCAACCAGGAAGGGCACCCGCCAGCCCCAGGCATTCATCGCCTCGGCCGACAGGCTGGCTTCCAGCCCATAGGCGATCACCGCCGCGCAGGCAAAGGCCGAGAAGGTCGAGACCGGCACGAAGCTGCCGTAGAACGCCCGCTTGTCCTGCGGCGCATGCTCCATCAGGTAGGCGCAGGCGCCTGCATATTCGCCCCCGGCGGAAAAGCCCTGCAGGCAGCGGGCAAGCGTGAGCAGGGCCGGTGCCAGCACACCGATGCTGGCGTAGGTCGGCAACAACCCGATCAACGTAGTTGAGCCGGCCATCAGCAGGATGGTCAACGACAGGATGCGCTTGCGCCCCAGCCGGTCGCCCAGGGCCCCGAACACAATGCCGCCCAGCGGGCGCAGGGCAAAGGCCACGGCGAACACGGCGAAGGTCTTGAGCAGGGCGACACTGGAGTCTTGGCTTGCGAAGAACTGGGTGGCGATCAGTGTGGCGAGAAACCCGTACACAGCAAAATCGAACCACTCGACGAAGTTGCCGATGGCCGAGGCGGCGATCACCCGGCGTAGGGTGGCGGGTGGGACCGCATGGGGGATGGACATCACTGTGCTCTCCGGTGGTCTAGGCAGCCTGGGCGAATGCGGCGCGATCCGGCGCGCCGTCGTTGTTGTCGGGCCAGTAGACAAGAGCAGGGTGGTGATCGCTTTTTCGAGGGCGACCCCGGGATATCCGTTTCGACCGCTCGCACCGGGAATGTTGGACATGCCTCGAGCAGGTGCTACCGCGCATGGATCCAGAACAGTGCTCGTCGAGGTAACCGACCAATGCTATCGGATAGTGGCTGTTTGATATTGAGTGTGGCAGTCTGCGGTACACTCAAGGGGCGTCAGCGATCGCGAACGCCAGTGACCATTGTTTGGAAGGGAGATTCAAA
This sequence comes from Pseudomonas sp. zfem004, assembly GCF_032621715.1. Lineage (NCBI taxonomy): Bacteria > Pseudomonadati > Pseudomonadota > Gammaproteobacteria > Pseudomonadales > Pseudomonadaceae > Pseudomonas > Pseudomonas sp. zfem004. The sequence continues at coordinate 62,308 of NZ_JAVYJF010000021.1, forward strand.
TGGCAGAGCAAGCACAGGAAAGTGGTTCGTCATTGATGAAGGCAGTCGAGGCCATCGCAATCACGCCGCAGGATGCTCGGGAAATGGTTGAACAGTATCGAGAGCAGGTACTCAAGGCCAAGCCAAAGGCAACAGATGCTCAGGTGTTGGAGCGGGTGACCGACAAGATCATCAGCCGCTATTGCAAGCTTGCCGCCACGTCGGGTGCCGCAACGGCGATTCCGGGCGCGATTCCTGGTGTGGGTACGGCAGTTGGCATGTTGGGGGGGAGTGCGGTGGATATCCCGGTATGCATCAAGCTTCAAATTGACATGACTATGTGCTTGGGCATTGCCATCAATGGCAAAATGTCGAACGAAGATGCCAAACACATGGCGTTCATCATCGCCTTGTACGGCTCACTCGAACAGATGGGGTCTGCGGGCGCCACTCGCATGGCCAGCAAGGCAGGCGTACGAATGGTTCAGCAATACCTGACAGGCAGCACGTTGACCATCATCAAAGAGTTCTTCAAGAAGATCGGCATCACTTTCACTCAGAAGGCTGCGGCCAAGGCGATTCCTTTTGGCGTCGGGATCATCGTTGGCGGCACGGCCAACTACGCCTTGACCCGTTACGTCGGCAACACCGCTCGCGACACCTTCCTGATGCACCTGGAAATGGAAGATGAGGGGCCTGCCGATACGGCACAGGCTTAACGCTCAACCCCAATGCGGGGCCCGTCATTCCCGGTCGCACTTCGTTGTCACGGACCAGGTGCGTAACGGGCGCTGGTCCTTCAGCGTTTCAGGCACATCGATCGGCGCCTCGTCCGGCCCCAGCAGCGTCTCGATCTCATGCACGCTGCGCAGGTACGGATCCAGATCGTTGCCCAGCCCCGCCTGATGCGGGATCCACCAGGCGATCACCTGCGTGCGGCCCTGCTCGTCCTCGGTCAGCAGCACCTTCCAGAACGCTTCCGGCGTGGCGATGCCGTGGGAGGCCTGGAAGTAATCGTTGGCCAGCCCCTCGCCTTGATGATCGAACACCACCCCACCGATCACCTTCACCGGGTGCCGGTCGCGGTAGCACTCGGTGAGCAGCTCGGTCTGGTACCAGGTGCGGCTGTTGTGGCTGGTCAACTGCGGAACGATGTTGCTCATCCGATTGGAGGCGTCCATCGCCGCGCGGTCGTCGTCGAAATGGTTGTTCGCCGCCAGGTGGCCGCGGTGGAAGCCCTTGGGCGTCGAGTAGGCCTTGGTCGAGGTCTGGCCCTTGCAGCCGGGCGGCAGGTCGGGGTCGAGGCGGAAGTTGTCCTGACGCGCCAGGTGCCCGACATCCTTTTCCAGGGTGAGGGCAAAACGGTGGGGTTCGCCACGCTGGCAGTCGTACCAGAGCAGGTAGCGGCCATTGTCGAGCAGGGTGAGCGGGAGGGGCGACTGCGCCGGTTCAGGCGCGGGCGGCGAAGGCAGGCGAGGTGCGCAGGAGGTCAGCGAGAGGGCGAACAGCAGGAACGGCAGGCGGCGTATCACACGTCTTCCTTGGCGGTGTGGCAGGGCAGGTCGGCGTGCATGATACCGACCCGGCGCGAAGGCGTCCTGCTGCATTGCCTGCGGGCATGTCACTGGCCATAATCGCGCCCCCGTTCCAATGGATGTCATTTCGCCATGCAGGCGCTAAAACTCCTCAACTTTTTCAGCGTCGTCCTGTTGTGCCTGGCTGGGCTGGTGTTCTGCGTAGGCAATGTGGTGGCGCTGCTGTGGATGCCCAAGGCGGTCATGTTCATGGTGATGTGCCCCGCGGCCGTGGCTGGTGCCTTGTTGCCCGTCACCTTGCTGAGCGTGCTGCTGGCCTGGCGCACGGGCGTGATCAGCGCCAGCAACGCGCTGATCTGCTGCCTGCTACCCGTGCTGATCGGCTGCTTCTCGCTGTTCATGGGCGCCCTGGCATTCTTCGTGATTCCCTTCACCTTGCGCCGGCACATCGGTTACAGCCTGGCGGTCGCACGGGGCTAGCTAATGCGCCCTCAGAACCGCATATCCATCGCCACTTCAAACGTCCTCGGATCCCCCATGTAGTACTGGGTGTTGTACGCCTGCTTGGCATACACCTCATCCGTCAAGTTGCGCACCCGCGCGGTCAGCGTGGTGTGCGCATCCACCCGGTAGCGGGCAAAGGCCCCGTACAGGGTGTAGGCAGGCGCCTTCAGCGTGTTGGCATTGTCGGCATACACCGAATCGACATACCGCGCATCCACCCCTGCCGACCAGTCCGGGGTAAAGCTGTAGGTCAGCCACAGGTTGCCGACGTTGGCCGGCACGTTCACCGGCGCATTGCCCTCGCGGGACACCGACTTGCCCGCCACCGCTTCGTTGAACTCGTCATAACGCGCATGCACGTAGGCATAGTTGGCCTCGGCCAACAGTTTCGGCGTGACCTGCAACCGCCCGGACAGCTCGATGCCCCGTGAGGTCTGCTGGCCGGCCTGCACCGTCTGGTTGGGGTTGTTCGAATCGGCCACGGCAAAATCCTTGCGCACGATCTGGTACACCGCCACCGTCGCCGCACCCCGGCCATCAAGGAAGTCGAACTTGCTGCCGGCTTCCCATTGCTCGCCCTTGGACAGGTCGAACAAGCCGACGTTGGAGTAGGTCGCTGCCGCCAGGGAGCCTGCCGGCAAATCGGCGGCGGTGCTGTACTGCACATAGACGCTGGCCGCCGGGGTCAGCGCGTAGGTCAGGCCGACGCGCCCGGACAGCGGCTCCCAGCGGCGTTCGAAGAAGGCCGGCGCGGTGGGCGTCACGGCGCCGTAGTTGGTCACCTGCATGTCCAGGTAGTCGTAGCGAAGGGCGGTCAGCAGCGCCAGGCGTTCGGTCAGTTGCAGACGGTTCTCGGCGAACAGCGCGCGGTTGGTGGTCTCGTGCCGGCGTTGCTTGCTCAGCCCGGTATTGACCCCGGGGATGTCGTAGAAACTGCCGGGGTCGAAATGGTCCGGGTCGACCGTGTCGCTCCAGCTGCCTGATTTCGGGTACAGGCTCTGACGCATCTTCGACCAGTCCAGCCCCGCCGACCATTGGCTGGCCAGGCCGAACAGGCTGTTGTCGTGGCGCAGCTCGATGCGGTTGCCCAGCACGCTCTGCTGGTGGCGCTGCAGGTAGGGGCTGGAGCGCGTCACATTGCCCGCGTTGTTGTAGCGGTAGCGCTCCAGGTTGCGGTAGTCGCGCTGGGCCTCGTACTGGTACAGGGTGTTGTGCAGGCTGGTGCTGTCGCTGATCTGGTAGTCGAGCATCGAGCGCAGCCAGCGCACCCGCTGCTCGTAGCGGCCGTCGGCGACGTTGTAGTTCTCGAAACGCCGGCTCTCGTCGATCTTCATGGTGCTGCGCCCCGGCAGGATCGGCGAGCCCCAGTACGGGCTGTCTTCCGTGTCCTCCTGGTACTCCAGCGCCAGGGTGTGGGTCAGGTCGGGGGTAAGGTCGCTGAGCAGCGAGAACGCCAGGCTGTCGGTCTGCCGTTCATTGCGGTCGATATAGCCGTTGCCCTGGCTGCGGCTGAAGTCCAGGCGGGCGAAGTGGCGAGCGTCGGCCGGGTTGGCGGCCAGCGCCTGGTTGATGCCGAAGGCGTATTCGGCGGCGTCGTAGCTGCCGTAGCGGATACGCCCGTCGACGGTCTGCTGGTCGCGGCTGGCCAGCTTGCTGATGTAGTTGATCGAGCCGCCCACGGCACCGGCGCCATGCAGGAACGACGACGGCCCGCCGAGCAGTTCGACCCGGTCGATCACCCAGGCGTCCACCGGCCGGGTGGCGCTGCTGTAGCCCAGGTTGATGCCGTTGTAGAGCTGGGTCACCTGGTTCTGGGTGAAGCCGCGGTAGGTGACGAAGCCGCCGTAGCCGGGGTTGGCCGAGGCGTTCACGCCGGTCATGGCATTGATCACTTCCTGGGTGTCGCGGGCGTCGCGCTGCTCGATCACCCGGCGGTCCGAGACGCTTACCGAGGCCGGGGTTTCCCGCGCCGTCAGGCCCAGGCGCGAGCCCGTGGCGATCGGGGTGTCCAGTTGCACGCCGCTGGGCGCTTCACGCTCGCCATCGACGGTGGTGGCGGACAGTTCGACAGGCGCGCCTTGCGCCCAGGCACAGTGGCAGGTGGCGCTCAGCACGAGCACCAAAGAGGAGTTGCGGATCATGTTGTAAGGGTTCCACGCAAAGGTCTTGGCAGGCCCGACCCACAGGCGCGCGCACGGGCGCGCCTGCCAGGGTCAGGCGAAGTGTTCTGCTGCGGGGAACGGAGAAGGGGAGGCGCGGGGGTTGATGGCGTGGCGCAGGTAGCGCGGCGGCGGTTGCCCCCAGCTGCGGGTGACGATCGGCGCTGGCGCCTGGCCAAGCGCGGCGCTGAAGGTCCAGCCGGCGCTGCTGAGCGGCACGGCCATGGCGAACGAGGAGCACACCGGGCAGTCGAGCTGGGCCATGTGCTGGTCGCCACCGCCGCCGTCCAGGTCGATGGCCGGGCCATGGCCGCTGTCCATGCTGCAGTAGCCGCCTTCCAGGCCGGACAGGCGCAGGCCGGTCATTTGGCCATGGTGCAAACCACACAGCAACAGGCTGAACAGGACGCTGGCGTAGAGCGTCCATGCGGTCAGCGAGCGTGTCCGACGAGTGGTTTTCATGGCGGCGAATCTACCATTTGGAGGGTTTCACCGGGTTTCGGGTTGGTGTGGTGGATTGTCGCAGGCAGCGGGTGTGTCTGGCGTGGGAGCGGGCTTGCCCCGCGATGAGGCCAGCCCCTGCAACGCAGGATCGGTCCAATCGCGGGGCAAGCCCGCTCCCACGTTGCGCCTTCAGCCGTTGCCCAGCGCCTTCACCACCTGCTCGACACTGGCCTTGAGCCCGGCCACGGTGTCCTGCGGGTCGCTGTCGACCACCAGCAGCTTGGCGCCACCGGCCTCGATCGCCGCCACCACCTTGGCATCCGGTTGGCGGTGGTGCAGCACCAGCGCCACGTCTTGTTGCTTGAGGTTGCCGGTCAGCGCCTTGAGCGCAGCTTCGTCCCACTGCTCGTCGGCGTGCAGGGGCTGCTCGACCACATCCAGGTTGAGCCCGCTGGCCAGATACCCAAGCCGCTCTGACAGGCTGACGACGCTAAGGTTGTCGACCTCGGCCAGCTGCGCCTGGCTGCTGGCGGTGAGTTCCAGCATCTGGCGCTTGAGCCCGGCCAGGTTGCCCTGGATCTTCGCCTTGTCCGCCGGCGACAAGCGCTCCAGGTCGTTGGCCACCACATCGGCCATGCGCCCCAGATTGGTCGGGTTGAGCCAGGGGTAGGCGGCGAAGGCCTGCTCGCCGTTCACCGCGATGCCCGGCAGGGCACCGTCCACCGGGCGCGCGGCGTCGATTTCGACGATGCGGATATTGCTGCGCCGGGCCATGGGGTAGAGCGGGTCGTCCCGCCAGATCGAGCGCACGCCGATCACCGCGTCGGCCTGCTGCGCGGCCTTCTGCAGGCTGGCGCCGCCACGCCCCTCGAAGTACGACGGCTGGCGGCTGGCCGGCAGGTTGTCCGGGACGGCGCTCTTGAGCTGCACCGAAGTGCCATCGAGCAGCGCGGCCGCCAGGCTGTGGGTCACCGGCAGGGTAGTCAGCACTTGCGCGGCGTTGGCCAGCAGCGGCAGGCCGCTCAAGGCCAGGGCCAGGGTGAGTTTTTTCAGGGTCATGCCGGGTTTCCTTGCAGGCGGGGGACGAGGGCACGGGCCAGGGCACAGAGGGCGAAGCACAGGCCGGCCACCAGAATGATCGCCGCGCCCGACGGCACCGGCAGGTCGAGCATGATCGGCAGCAGGATGCCCAGTAGAGTGCTGACGGTGGCGATCACTACCGAGATGAAGAAGAAGCCCTTGAGCGACTGGCTGACCAGCCGCGCGGCCGCCGCCGGGATCACCAGCAGGGCGCCCACCAGGATTGCCCCGATCACCTTCACCGAGGCCACGGTGACCAGCGTCACCAGCACCACGAACAGGTAGTCCAGGGTCTTCACCGCCACCCCGCGCACCGCCGCCAGCTGCGGGTTGAAGCTGGCCAGCATGATGCGGTTGTACAGCGGCAGCGCCAACGCCAGCACCAGCACCGCGACGATGCCCAGCACCAGCAGGTCGTGGGCGCTGACGGTGAGCACCGAACCGAACAGCACGTTTTCCAGGATATGCACGTTGATCTTGCCGGCCAGCATCAGCAGCAGGCTCGCGCCCAGCGCCAGCGACACCGAGAGGAACACCCCGATCAAGGTGTCCGGCGACAGCCCGGTGCGGTTGCGCAGGAAGTTGAGCAAAATGCCGAACAGCAGGCAGTAGCCGAAGAGGCTGCCATAGGGGCCGGTGTAGGGCTCGCCAAGCAAGATGCCGATGGCAACACCCGTCAGTGCGGCGTGGCCGACCGCCTCGGAGAAGAAGGCAAAGCGCTTGACCACCACCAGGGTGCCCAGCCCGCCCAGCACCGGGCCGATCATCAGGCCCGCCAGCAGCGCGTTGACCACGAAACCGTAGGCCAGCGCCTCCGGCAGATAACCCGCGCCGGCCCATTCCTGGACCAGTTGGCGGAACGCTTCGAAACTCATGAACGGCTCTCGCTGCGAGGGTGGACGGAGAACAGGCTGAGCAGGCGCTCAGGCGTGAGCGCTTCAGCCGGCGGGGCGTCGAACAGTACCTGGCGGTTCAGCCCGGTGACCCGGTCGGCCAGGCGCAGCACTGCCTGCAGGTCGTGCTCGATCCACAGCACGGTGGTGCCGGCCTGGCGCCAGCCGTGCAGCAGCTGCTCGAACACCTGGATACCGGCCTCATCGAGCGCCGACATCGGCTCGTCGAGCACCAGCAGTTGCGGCTCGGGGATCAGCCCCTGGGCCAGCAGCACCCGCTGGCGTTCTCCACCGGACAGCGCGCCCATGCGCCGCTTGCGCTTGTCGAGCATGCCGACCCTGGCCAACGCCGCGTCGATGGCCGGGCGCACCCGCCGCGACAAACCGAGGAACGCCGGGCGGCGCTGGCACATGGCGGCCATGAAGTCGTCGACGGTCATCGGCAGGCCGCGGTCGAATTCCAGCGCCTGGGGCACATAGCCGATCACTTCTTGCTCACCCGGCCAGTGCAGGGTCAGCTGGCCCTGGTGCGGCATCTGCCCGAGCAGGGTCTTGATCAGCGAGCTCTTGCCGCCGCCATTGGGCCCGACGATGGCGTGCACGCTGCCCGGGGCGACATTGAAGCACACGCCTTCAAGGATGCGCGTACGGCCCAGGGTCAGGTCGATGCCGTCGAAGTCGATGCGGGGGCCGCCAGCAGCGGTGAGGTGGGCGGCGGCGGTCACGCGCGGTTCTCCTGGATAGCGCGGACCACGGTGTCGAGGTTGCGCTTCATCTCCACTTCGTACTTTTCCTTGGTGTATTCGCCATAGGAGATGTGCGTGAGCGGGTACAGTCGCACGCCCGATTCACGCTGGATGGTCTCGACGTAGGCGGAAGGGAAGTCCATTTCCGAGAAGATCACCTTCACGTCCAGTGCCTTGAGCTGGTCGATGGTCTTCTTCAGCTGCGCCGGGCTCGGCTCGATACCGTGGGCAGGTTCCACCACGGCGGTCACTTCCAGGCCGAAGTCACGCACCAGGTAGTCGTAGGCAGCGTGGATGGTCGCCACGCGGAAGGTCGCATCCGGCGCTTGGGTCACCTGGGCCAGCGCCTCGGCGCGCAGGGCGCGCAGGCGCTTGGCATAGGCGCGGGCGTTCTGGGTGTAGAACTTGGCGTTGTCCGGGTCGAGCTTGCCCAGTTCGCGGGCGATGTTGTTGACCTGGGCGATGGTCGCGCTGATCGACAGGAAGGTGTGCGGGTTGACCACCTTGCCGGCACCACGGGCGGCGATACCGGTGGCCGCCAGCAGCGGTACGTTGGCGTTGGCCTCGATGGTCTTGATATCCGGTTTTTCGCTGGCGGCGATCATGCGGTCGGCGAAGTCGTCATGGCCCACGCCATTGAGCACCACTACATCCAGGCTGCCGATGCGCTTGATGTCTTCGGCGCGCGGCTCGTAGGCATGGGGGTTGAAGCCGGCCGGAATCAGCGGCACCACCTCGGCCTTGTCGCCGACGATATTGCTCACATAGCTGTAGTAGGGGTGCAGGGTGATGCCGATGCGCAGCGGCTTGCCAGTGTCGGCGACGGCCAGGGCAGGCAGGGCGCAGGCCAGGAGCAGCGCCAGGGTGCGGCGGGCGGAGCGGAACATGGGCAAATCCTTAATGGCGGTGTTGGCGGGTGACCCCGGCGTCGTAGTGGATGACGATCTGCCGCCAGCCGGCGGCGATCAGCGTGGCGCTGTCCAGGGCGTCCGGGGCCATCGCGCTGCTGTCGCGGCGCAGCCACACATCGGGCTGGGCGTCGGCGGTCTGCGGCAGGATCAGCAGCAGGCTGCCGGCCACTTCAGGGGCCTGGCTGCGGCCCAGGTAGGCGCCGTTGTCCAGCAGCGCCCACTGCAGGCTGCCGCGACTCTGGCTGCTGGCATCGGTGACGAAGGGCGGCAGGCCCGCTTCGGCAAGCTCGGCCACCGGCGGCGCGCTGCCGCTTTCCTCACGCAGCGCACGGATCTCCTCGACCGCCACCCACAGGTCGGTGTGCAGGCCCTGTTCGGCGGCGTTCAGGTCACGCCGGGCGTCGAGCTGGTGGGCGGCCACGGCCTGCTCATCCTCGCGTTCGCCGCGCAGTGCCACCACGCCGGCGGCCAGCAGCAGGATCAGCGCGGCGGTCAGCAGCACATAGAGGGTTTCGTGCCCGGCACCCGCCGGGCGTACCACCTGGGCGCGGCTCATGGCGCACCGATGTCGGCGTGGTCCACTTCCACCACATGGCCGGGGCCGGCATCGAACAGCACGTAGAACTCGCCGTCGGGGCGCTTGAAGGTGAGGGTCGAGTCATCCCCCAGCTTGCTGGCCACCAGCACCTGTTCGTCGTAGCCGATCACGTCCAGGGTCACCCCCGGCGCGCCGCTGCCGTCGCTGAAGCCGCCCTTGCAGGTGATCTGCCCGGCGTTCTCGGTGCAATCGCACATCGGGTTGTGCGCCAGCGCCGGGGTGGCGGCCAGCAGCAGGAAGGGCAGGGCGAGCCTGCGCAGCAGCGGTGGTGTCATTTCTTGCCTCCTTGTTTCTCGAGCCAGGCCACGGTGGCCGGCGATGCCTTGGCCAGCGGCACCGAGGCCTGGTACATCTTGCCGTCCCAGCCTTCGATGGTGACCCACAGGTCGGCGTCGGCGCGGGTGCGCGGCGGGATCGGCAGGTTGGTGCTCATGCGGTGCTGCGAGCCGAAGAAGATGGTGCCGGCGGCGCGCAGGCTGCGCGGCTTGCCGACGCGCAGGTAGATCGCCTTGACGCCCTCGGTGCAGGTCTTGCACAGGGCGGCGTTGAACGCCTTGAAGTCACCGGCGGGGCCGTCGGCGCGCGGTGCTTCGTCACGCAGCTCCGCCAGGTCGAGGCTCCAGCGGTCGATCTGGATATCGCGGATGACGTTGGCGCCCAGGCCACTGTCGCCGCGCAGCAGGCTGGCGTCGGCGAAGTACTTGGGCATGAAGCCCAGCGGGATGAGGATCAGCAGGATGTTCAGGTGGAAGCGCCATTTCAGCCACCACTGCTTGAAGCCGCCCTGCGGCACGCTGTTCGCCTGGCTCATGGCTGCGCCTCCACAGGGGTTTCACGAGGTTGCCTTACCCGTGCCGGGCGCTCGCTGCGCTTGAGCGCGGCGGCGGTGGCCTGGGCGGTGCGCTTGGTCCAGATCAACAGGCCGCTGAGCACCATCAGGGTCAGCACCAGGCCGAAGAAGAACCAGATCAGCTTGATCGCCAGGCCGCCGAAGTCGCCGGTGTGCAGCGGGCGCATCGATTCGGTGACGAACTCCAGGGTCGAGCGGTCGCCCAGCAGGAACTGGGCGTCGACGTTGCGTGTGTACGGATTCACTTCGGCGGTCTGGAACATCAGCGGGTACCAGCCGCGGCCGCCCATGCTGTAGTGGCTGTAGGCGGTCAGCGGCAGGGAGATGAAGCTCACGTCCAGGCCCGGGATGCGCTCGGTGGCGATGCGCGCGGCCTCGTCCAGGTCGATGCGCGGCGCCGGCGTGCCGTCGGGCGTCTGCGGCACCTGCTCGCGGGCGATCACCGGCACCACCGGTTCGGTGGAGATGGTCACGTGGTTGTCGCCGAGTATCGCCTGGATCAGGAACCAGGTGCCGGTGATGGAAATCACCGCGATGAACCAGATCGACCAGACCCCGGCCAGGCGGTGCACATCGCCCCAGAAGATCCGCGAGCCGTGGCCGGTGCGCACCGGCTTGAAGAAGCCGCGCCAGAACTTCTTGTACACCACCAGCCCCGTGACCAGCGAAGCCAGCATCGGCAGGCCGAGCAGCGATACCAGGTACCAGCCCCAGCTGTAGCCGTTGGTGAACGGCACCAGCCACCAGCCGTGCAGGGCGCGGGTGAAAGCCTCGAAGTCGAAGTTCGGCCGCTGGCCCTGGATCGCCCCGGAGTAGGGGTTGACGTAGAGCAGCGCGGTGGTGCCGTCAGGGCGGGTCACCGAGGCGTTCAGGGCAAAGTGCGAGCCGTCCGGCTGGCTGAGAAAGCGCACTGCCAGCTCCGGCTCGGCCTTGTGCATGGCCGTGAGCACCTGCTGGAAGCTCAGGCGCTCGGCGTCGGGCGCATCCAGCGGTTTGCTGGCGCGCACGTCCGGGTTGGCCAGCCAGACGATCTCCTGGCTGACCACGGCGAGCATGCCGGTGAAACACACGATCAGGACAAAGAACCAGATCGGCAGGGCGAGCCAGCTGTGCACCAGGAACCACAGCTTGGAGGCGGATTTCTTCTTCGATTGTCGGGCCATCGGTCGGTCTTCTGCATAAAAAGTGCGGTCGAGGCTCGGCTCAACCGTGAAGGCTGCACTTAATAGGACGGATGAGAATGAGAAACCTGCCAAAGTAAATGAAAGTAAATGTTTCAAGGCGACCGGCGGCGCCTGCGCCGTCCGTTAATTTTCCCCTCCGTTCATCCGTTTTCCATGCACGACCGAGCTGCCCCGCTCGTTGCCCCTCTTTACGGATGATCGCCAATGAATGCTCAAGATGCCCGCAACCTTGCCCGCCGATTCCTCGAGTTGCCGGCGCAAAAACGCAGGATCTTCTTGCAGGCGCTGGCCCGGGAACAGGTCGACTTCGCCCAGTTCGCCATCCCGGCCGGGGTGCAGGCCGCCGAGCGCGGCCTGCCCTCGTATGCCCAGCAGCGTATGTGGTTCCTCTGGCAGCTCGATCCCCAGGGCGCGGCCTACAACCTCCCGGGCGCCGTTGGCCTGGACGGGCCGCTGGACCGTGCTGCCCTGGCCCAGGCCCTGGAAGCGCTGGCCGAGCGCCATGAAACCCTGCGCAGCGCGTTGCGCCAGGAGGGTGAGCACGGGCTGCGCCAGGTCGCCGCGGCCCAGGCGGTGACCGTCGATTTCGAAGACCTCTGCGCGCTGGATGCCGGCGCCCGCGAACAGGCGGTGAAGGCGCGCGCGCAAGCCCAGGCCGAGTGCCCGTTCGACCTGGAGCAGGGCCCGCTGTGGCGGGTGCGCCTGCTCAAGCTGGACGCCGAGCGCCATGTGCTGCTGCTGACCTTGCACCACATCGTCTCCGATGGTTGGTCGATGAACGTGCTGATCGACGAGTTCATCCGCTGCTACGACGCCTTCAGCCAAGGCCAGCCCATGCCGCTGGCGCCGCTGCCGATCCAGTACGCCGACTACGCCCTGTGGCAGCGCGCCTGGCTGGAAGCCGGCGAGCAGGAGCGCCAGCTGGCCTACTGGCAACAGGTGCTGGGTGACGAGCACCCGGTGCTGGAGCTGCCCACCGACCACCCGCGCCCGGCCACCCCCAGCCATCGCGGCACCCGCTTCAACTTCGCGGTCGATGCCGAGCTGGCCCAGCAGCTGCGCGCCCTGGCCCAGCAACAACAGGCCAGCCTGTTCATGGTGCTGCTGGCTGCCTTCGATGCCTTGCTCTACCGCTACAGCGGCCAGGGCGAGCTGCGCGTGGGGGTGCCCATCGCCAACCGCAACCGTGCCGAAGTCGAAGGGCTGATCGGCTTTTTCGTCAACACCCAGGTACTCAACTGCCGCATCGACGAGCACCTCACGGTGGCCGGGCTGATTGCCCAGGTGCGCGACACCGCCCTCGGCGCCCAGGCGCATCAGGAGCTGCCGTTCGAGCGCCTGGTCGAGGCGCTCAAGCTTGAACGCAGCCTGGCGCTCAACCCACTGTTCCAGGTGATGTACAACCACCAGCCGCTGGTCACCGACCTCGGCGCGCTGCAGACCGCCTCGGGCATTCGTTTCGACCTGATCGAGTGGAAAGGGCGCACCACCCAGTTCGACCTGAGCCTGGATACCTGGGAGAAGGGCGGGCAGCTGCACGCCGCACTTACCTACGCCGACGAGCTGTTCGACGCGCCGACCATCGCGCGCATGGCCGGCCACTGGCTGAACCTGCTGCGTGCCATGGTCGCCGACACAAGCCAGCCTGTGGCGCGGCTGCCGATGCTCGGCGCCGACGAGCAGCAACAGCTGTTGCACGCCTGGAACCCGCCGGGTGACGGCTTTGACCAGGTGTCGCGGATCGATCAGAGCATCGCCCGCCAGGCCGCCGAACAGCCCGAGGCGCTGGCCCTCACCTTCGGCCTTGAGCAGTACAGCTATGGCCAGCTCGACCGCTGGGCCAACCGCCTGGCCCAGCGCCTGGTGGCAGCCGGTGTCGGCCCCGAGACCCGCGTCGGCGTGGCCCTGCCGCGTACTCCGCAACTGCTGGTGTCGCTGCTGGCGGTGTTCAAGGCCGGCGGCGCCTACGTGCCGCTGGACCCGGACTACCCGGCGGAGCGCGTGGCCTACATGCTCGACGACAGCGCCGCGCACCTGGTGCTCAGCGACCCTGAAGTGGCCCAGCGCCTGGCCCTGGCCGACTGCGCCGAAGTGCTGCTGGTGGACGCCGACGAGCAGAGCCTGGTCGCCTGGCCGGACGTGCCGCCGGCCAATAACGCCGTGGCGCAGAACCTCGCCTACGTGATCTACACCTCAGGCTCCACCGGCCGCCCCAAAGGCGTGGCCATCACCCACCGCAACGTCATGGCGCTGCTGCACTGGTCGCGTCAGGTGTACAGCCGCGAAGACATCCAGGGTGTGCTGGCCTCGACCTCGATCTGCTTCGACCTGTCGGTGTGGGAGCTGTTCGTGACCCTGGCCGCGGGCGGCTCCATCGTGCTGGCGCGCAACGCCCTGGAACTGCCGCAGCTGCCGGCGCGCGACCAGGTGCGCCTGGTCAACACCGTGCCCTCGGCCATTACCGCGCTGCTGCGCGACGGCCAGTTGCCCGCCGGCGTGCGCATCGTCAACCTCGCCGGCGAGCCACTGAAGCAGCGGGTGGTGGACGAGCTCTACCGCCAGCCGGGGCTGGCGCATGTGTACGACCTGTACGGCCCTTCGGAAGACACCACCTACTCGACCTGGACCCGCCGCCAGGCCGGTGGCCGTGCCAGCATCGGCCGGCCGCTGCCGCACACCGCCGCCTACCTGCTCGACGCCGCCCTGCAGCCGGTGCCGCAAGGTTGCGCCGCCGAGCTGTACCTGGCCGGCGCCGGCATTACCCGTGGCTACCTCGGGCGCCCGGGGCTGACCGCCGAACGCTTCGTGCCGGACCCGTTCGCCGCCGACGGCGGGCGCCTGTACCGCACCGGCGACCTGTTGCGCTACCGCGACCAGGGCGAGCTCGAGTACATCGGCCGCATCGACCATCAGGTCAAGGTGCGTGGTTTCCGTATCGAGCTGGGCGAGATCGAGGCGCGGCTGCAGGCGCAGGCGCAGGTCAGCGAAGTGGCGGTGCTGGCGCCGGAAGGCCCGAGCGGCCGCCAGTTGGTGGCCTATGTGGTGCCGGCCGATGCCGCGCTGCTCGACGACCCGGCGGCCCAGAGCACGCTGCGCGAGCAACTGCGCGCAGCGCTGGGCGAGCACCTGCCCGACTACATGGTGCCCGCCGCCATGCCGATGCTGGCCGCGCTGCCGCTGACCCCCAACGGCAAGCTCGACCGCAAGGCGCTGCCGGCGCCCGACGCGTTGCAGGCGCAGCGCGAGCATGTGGCGCCCGGCGATGCCCGTGAGCAGGCCCTGGCGCAGATCTGGCAAGCGTTGCTGGGCCTGGAGCAGGTCGGCGTGCTGGACAATTTCTTCGAGCTGGGCGGTGACTCGATCGTCTCCATGCAGGTGGTCAGCCGTGCCCGCGAGGCCGGCCTGGCGCTCACTCCCAAGGACATCTTCCAGCACCAGACCATTCGCGGCCTGGCCCAGGTGGCCGGGCAGGCGGGCCAGGCAGTGGTGCGTGGGCCGGCCAGCGGCGAAGTGCCGCTGACGCCGATCCAGCACTGGTTCTTCGACCAGGCCATTCCCAACCGCCAGCACTGGAACCAGGCGCTGCTGCTCGATGCCCGCGCACCGCTGCAGGGCGAGCCGCTGGCCCAGGCCGTGCAGCTTCTGGTCGAACACCACGACAGCCTGCGCCTGCGCTTCGAGCAGCACGGCGGCACCTGGCAACAGCGCTATGCCGAAACCGCCGGCGACGTGTTCCAGCGCTGTACGGCGGCCGATGCCGAAGCCGCGCTGGCACTGTGCGAGGCTGCGCAGCGCAGCCTGGACCTGGCCCACGGGCCGTTGCTGCGGGTAATGCTGATCGAGCTGCCCGAGGGCCGCCAGCAACTGCTGCTGGTGCTGCACCACCTGGTGGTGGACGGGGTGTCCTGGCGGGTACTGCTCGAAGACCTCGAGCAGGCTTACCGCCAAGTGCTGGCCGGCCAGCCGCCACGCCTGCCGGCGCGTACCAGCGCGTACCAGGATTGGGCGCTGCGCCTGCATGACGCCGTGCCGAGCTATCAGGCGCAGTTGCCCTGGTGGCGCGAGCATCTGGGGCGCGCGGCGGTCGCCGAACTGCCGTGCGACAACCGCGACGGTGCGCTGCACAACCGTCATGAACACAAGATCGAATGCCGCTTCGACGTCGAGCTCACCCGCCAGCTGCTGCAGGTCGCGCCTGCGGCCTATCGCACCCAGGTCAATGACCTGCTGCTCACCGTCCTGGCCCGGGTACTGTGCCGCTGGACCGCAGCACCGGGCGCGCTGATCGAGCTGGAAGGGCATGGCCGCGAAGACCTGTTCGCCGGGCTCGATCTGTCGCGTAGCATCGGCTGGTTCACCAGCCTGCAACCGGTGCTGCTGGTGCCCGAGGCCGAGCTGGGTGCTTCACTGGTGGCGGTCAAGGAACAGTTGCGCGGCGTGCCCGACAAAGGCATCGGCCACGGCCTGCTGCGTCACCTCGGCGATGCCGACACCCGTGCCGAGCTGGCGGCCCTGCCGCGTCCGCGGGTGACCTTCAACTACCTTGGCCAGTTCGACCGCCAGTTCGATGAACAGGCGTTGCTGGTGCCCGCCACCCATGGCGCCGGCCAGGGCCAGGATCCGGACGCGCCGCTGGCCAACTGGCTCACCGTCGAAGGCCAGGTGTACGGCGGCGAGCTGGCGTTGCAGTGGGGCTTCAGCCAGCAGATGTTCGCGGCCGAACGCATTCAGGCCGTGGTCGATGGTTTCGCCGAGGAACTGCGCGCATTGATCGCCCACTGCGTCGAGGCCCCCGGCCAGGTGACCGCCTCGGACTTCCCGCTGGCCGGGCTCGATGGCGCGGCGCTGGCGCAACTGCCGGTGGCCGCACGCCAGCTCGAAGACCTCTACCCGCTGTCGCCGATGCAGCAGGGCATGCTGTTCCACAGCCTGTATGAGCAGGCCGGCAGTGACTACGTCAACCAGATGCGCGTGGATGTCGACGGCCTGCACCCCGCACGCCTGCGCGACGCCTGGCAGCAGGCGCTGGACGCCCATGCCATCCTGCGCACCGGCTTTGCCTGGCAAGGCGAGCAGGGCAAGCCCCTGCAAATGGTCATGCGCCAGGTCGAACTGCCCTGGCGCGAACTGGACTGGCGCGACCGCGCCGACCTGCCGCAGGCGCTCGCCGCCCTGGCGCAGGAGGATTGCGAGCACGGCTTCGACCTGGCCCAGGCCCCCTTGCTGCGCCTGACCCTGGTGCGCACCGGCGAGGCCCGGCACCACTTGATCCAGACCTGCCACCACCTGCTGCTGGACGGCTGGAGCAACTCGCGCCTGCTCGGCGAGGTCCTGCAACGCTACGCCGGGCAGCAAGTGGCGCCCCCGGTCGGGCTGTACCGTGATTACATCCAATGGCTCGGTCAGCAGGACATGGCGGCCAGCGAGGCATTCTGGCGTGACCAGCTCGCCGCGCTGGAAACCCCGACGCGCCTGGCCCACGCGCTGCCCACGCCGCAAGCGGCGGCACAGGCCAGCCACGGCGACTTCTACCAGACCGTCGATGCGGCCTTGGGCGAGCGCCTGAACGCCTTCGCCCGGCAGCAGAAAGTCACCGTCAACACCCTGGTCCAGGCGGCCTGGCTGTTGCTGCTGCAACGCTGCACCGGCCAGGACTGCGTGGCCTTCGGCGCCACCGTGGCCGGGCGCCCGGCGCAACTGCCGGGCATCGAGGCGCAGATCGGCCTGTTCATCAACACCTTGCCGGTGATCGCCCGGCCGGCCCTGCAGCAAACCCTGGGCGACTGGCTGCAACAGGTGCAGGCGCTGAACCTGGCACTGCGCGAACACGAACACACGCCACTGTTCGAGATCCAGCGCTGGTCGGGGCAGGGCAGCGATGCGCTGTTCGACACCTTGCTGGTGTTCGAGAACTACCCTCTGTCGGCGGCGCTGGCCGAGTCCGGCCAGGCCGGCGTGCGCTTTGGCGAAGTCGCCAACCTGGAGCGCACCAACTACCCGCTGACCCTGGCCGTGACCCTCGGCGAGCGTCTGCAGGTGCACTACAGCTACCTGTGCGCGGCGCTTGACGCCGCCACCGTGCAGGCCCTCGCGGCGCAGCTGGAATGCCTGCTCGGGCAGTTCGTCGAAGGCGCCGGCCAAGTGCTGGCGACCCTGGACAGCGTGCCCCCGGCCGAGCGCCAGGCGCTGCTGGCGATGCCCGCCGCCTTGCCGGCGCAGGCCGCGCCGCAGTGGCTGCACCAGTTGATCGAAGCCCAGGCCCGCCGCACGCCAGCGGCCATCGCCCTGGTTGCCGAGGGGCGGGCGCTGAGCTACGCCAGCCTCGACAGCCAGGCCAGCGACCTGGCCCGGCGGCTGGTCGCCGAGGGCGTCGGCCCGGAGGTGCTGGTGGGCATCTCGTTGCCCCGTGGCGAGCGCCTGATCATCGGCCTGCTGGCCATCCTCAAGGCCGGCGGCGCTTATGTGCCGCTGGACCCGGAATACCCCGCCGAGCGCCTGGGCTACATGCTCGAGGACAGCGGTGTGCAGCTGGTGTTGGGCGATGCCCGCAGTGCGGCGTTGCTGGCCGGCAGCGCCGCACGCCTGCTGCGGGTTGATGAGCTGGCGCTGGCCACCCATGGTGTCGAGGCCCCGTCGCCGACCCTCGCCGGCAACAACCTGCTGTGCCTGCTGTACACCTCCGGTTCCACCGGGCGGCCCAAGGGCGTGGCCTTGGAGCAGGGCGCCCTGTTGCGCCACCTGCTGACCATGCAGCGCTTCTACCGCATCGACAGCAGCGACCGCTTCCTGCATTTCGCCTCGTTGAACTTCGACTGGGGCACCGAGCAGTGGCTGCTGCCGCTGATCAGCGGTGCCCGCTGCGTGCTGCGCGGCGAAGGCCTGTGGAGTGCCGAAGAGGCGCTGGACGTGATCGAGCGCGAGCAGGCCAGCCTGGTCTATTTCCCCACCCAATACGCCTGCCAGCTGGCGGCCTGGGCCGCAGCCCATGGCCGGGCGGCGTCGGTGCGCTCGTTCAACGTGGCGGGCGAGGCCTTCCCTCGCGAGGGCTTCGAGCAGATCCAGGGGCAACTGCGTCCGCAGCATATCGTCAACGGCTACGGGCCGACCGAAACGGTCATCACCCCCTTCCTCTGGGAGGCCGATGCCGCCACCCGCTTCACCAGCGCCTATGCGCCCATCGGCCGACCGGTGGCCGGGCGCAGCGCCTACCTGCTGGCCGAAGGCCTGGCCTTGCAGGCCGATGGCGTGGTCGGTGAGCTGTATATCGGTGGCGAGGCCCTGGCGCGCGGCTACCATGCGCAGCCTTCGCTGACCGCCGAGCGCTTCGTCCCCGACCCGTTCGCCAGCACCCCGGGCGCGCGGCTGTACCGCAGCGGCGACCTGGTCCGGCGTCTGCCGGACGGGCAGATGGAATACATCGGCCGGGTCGACCATCAGGTGAAGATCCGCGGCTTCCGCGTCGAGACCGGTGAGATCGAGGCCTGTCTGCTGGCCCAGGCGGCTGTCGCCGAGGCGGCCGTGGTGGCCGTGCCGGGCCCGGTCGGCCAGCAGCTGGTGGCCTACGTGGTGCCGCGACAGGCGCTGGCCGAAGCTGACCGCGAGGCCCAGGCCGCACTCTGCGAAGGGTTGCGCGCAGCGCTCGGCGCAGCGCTGCCGGACTACATGCAGCCAGCCCACTGGCAGGTGCTGGCCCGATTGCCACTGACCCCCAACGGCAAGCTCGACCGCAAGGCCTTGCCGGCGCCGGACGCCAGCCTGCTGGCGCAGGCTTTCGAAGCACCACGCAGCGCCCTGCAAGGCGAGCTCGCCGCGTTGTGGGGTGAACTGCTGGGCGTCGAGCGCGTAGGCCTGCGCGACAACTTCTTCGACTTGGGCGGCCATTCGCTGCTGGCCACCCAGGTGATCAGCCGGGTGCGCCATGCCCGTGGCGTCGAGCTGCCCTTGCGCAGCCTGTTCGAAGCCCGCGACCTGGAGGCGTTCGCCGCCACGGTCGATGCCTGCATGACGGCCCCGGCTCAGCTGCCGGTGCCGCAGCTGCAAGCCCTGGACCCGGCGCAGCGTCAGCCGCTGTCGTTCGCCCAGCAGCGCCTGTGGTTCCTCTGGCAGCTGGAACCGCACAGCTCGATGTACAACATTCCGCGCGCCCTGCAGCTCGACGGTGAGCTGGACATCGACGCGGTGCGCACAGCCTTCGAGGGCTTGCTGCAGCGCCATTCGGTGTTGCGTACCACTTACGCCCAGGAGGGCGGCGACAGCTGGCAGCAAGTGCATGCGCACATGGCCTTGCCGCTGGCTGTCGTCGATCTGCGCGAGGCCCCGGCCGCCACCCGCGAGGTGGCGATCGCCCAAGCCCTGGCCGAGCAGGCGCAGGCGCCGTTCGACCTGGTCAACGGCCCGGTGCTGCGGGTGGCGGTGCTGCGCCTGGCCGAACAGCAGCACCTGTTGCTGGTGACCTTGCACCACATCGTCGCCGACCACTGGTCGTTCGGCATCCTGCTGCGTGAATTCGTCGCCCTCTACGACGCCGCCGTGCAGCGCGCCCCGGCCGCGCTGCCGACGCCGGGCCTGGCCTACCTGGACTTTGCCGTGTGGCAGCGCCAGTGGCTGGCGGCCGGGCAGATGCAGCGCCAGCTCGATTACTGGCAGCGCACCCTGGGCGACGACCATCGCCTCAGCCGCCTGCCCGGCAGCCCGCAGGCCGGCGTCAGCGCCGGCACCTGCCAGGTGCACGCCTTCGATTTCCCGCCAGCGCTGGCCGAGGCCCTGCGCGCCACCGCCAAGGCCCGTGGCCTGACCCTGTACATGCTGTTGCTGGCCGGCTTCTCGCTGGTGGTGGCGCAGCGTTGCGACAGCTCCCGCGTGCGCCTGGGCACCGACGTTGCCAACCGCAACCATGCGGGGGTTGAAGAAATGGTCGGCTTCTTCGTTAACCAGTTGGTACTGCAGCTGACGCTGGACGACAGCCTCAGTGGCGAACAGTGGATGGAGCGCTGCCGCGATGTGGTGGTGGGTGCTTCCGATCACCAGGACCTGCCGTTCGACCGCTTGGTCGAGGCCCTGCGCCTGCCGCGTCAGGCCGGCCGTTCACCGCTGTTCGCGATCAAGTTCATCTACCAGGAAGGCAGCCTGCCGATGCAGGCGCCGCAAGGCCTGCAGGTGACCCCGCAGGAAGCGGGGCAGGGCGCCACCGAGCTGGACCTGATCGCCGAGTTCGTCAACGCCGAGCAACTGACCGCCGCCTTCAAATGCGACGCCAGCCTGTACACGGCGGCCGACATGCAAGGGCTGTTCGTGCAGTTGCAAGGGGTGTTCGAGCGCTTGCTCGAAGCGCCCGAGGCGCCCCTGGCGCAGCTGCTGGCCCATGCCGCGCAGCTGCAGGCCAGTGCCGAACAGGCCGCGGCCGAGGCACGCCAGGCGCAGCTCAAGGCGCAGCACCCGATCCGTCGGCGCGCCCGTGGGGTCGAGCTGCAGTAGAGATTGTCATGCCGGTGGCCGCTGGGCCGCCGGCTTTACCGAACGGGAGATGGAAATGTCCAACAGCGAGGCGCAAGCCATTCCGGTATTGGCCAAGGGGCGGCGCAAGAGTTTGAGCATGGACCACGACAGCCTCGTGGCCTTTTCGCCAATGTTCGAAGGCCACAGCCTGCCGTTGCTGTGCACGCCCAAGGTGGCGGGCATCAACCTGGCCGAATGGGCCGGGCAGAACCGCGCGCTGATCGAAAGCAAGCTGGACCAGCACGCCACCATCCTGTTCCGCGGCTTCGCCGTGCAGGACATCGGCGAGTTCAACCAGTGCGTCGATGCGATCTCCGGCGGCGCCCTGGAGTACCTGTTCCGCGCCTCGCCGCGCACCCAGATCACCCGCAAGCACAATGTCTACAGCTCGACCGACTACCCGGCGGTGGAGAAGATCTTTCCGCACAACGAGCACTCCTATTCGCCGGTGTTCCCGCTGCACCTGTATTTCTACTGCGACCTGCCGTCGCCCACCGGCGGCGAAACCCCGTTCGGCGATACCCGGCTGATCCTGCCGCGCATCGACGCCGAGGTGCGCGATGCCTTCGTGCGCAAGGGCGGCGTGCTGTACGTGCGCAACTACGGCGACGGCATGGGCCTGCCCTGGCAGACCGTGTTCCAGACCGAGGACCGCGCCGAGGTCGAGGCCTACTGCGCCAAGATCGGCGTGGAGCCGGAGTGGAAGTCCGGCAACCGCCTGCGCACCCGCCAGAAAGGCCCGGCCATGGTCCGCCACCCGCGCACCGGCGAAACCGTGTGGTTCAACCACGCCACCTTCTTCAATGCCCTGACCCTGCCCGACAGCATCCGCGACAGCCTGCGCGCCGAGTTCGCCGACGACGAACTGCCGCAGAACACCTTCTACGGCGACGGCAGCCCGATCCCCGAGGATCACATCCGCCACCTGCAGCAGATCTACCGCGACGTCATGGTCGAGTTCCCCTGGCAGAAAGGCGACGTGGTGATCCTTGACAACATCCTCACCATCCACGCGCGCAACGGTTACACCGGCCCGCGAAAGATCCTCACGGCCATGGCCATTCCCCTGAAAAGCAGCGAAGTGGCACTGGGCCAAGGAGTTCAAGCATGACCGCAAGCAACGCAGAAATTTTCCAGACCTCGGCGCAACAGGCGCATCTGCTCCAGGCCAGCGGCGGCCAGGCGCTGGCCGCACGACTGTGGCTGGCGCTGGACGCCGAGCCCTCCCTGGAAGCGCTGCAGCAGGCCCTGGCCCAGCTGTGCGAGCGTCACGAAATCCTGCGCACCCGCTACGTGCAGGTGTCGGGTCTGAAACACCCGGCCCAGGAAATCCACGCTCAGGTGAACCTGCGCGTGCGTCATGCAGCCACAGCCGAGCAGGCCCGCCTGCAGGTGGCCGAAGACCTTGGCCAGGCCCCGCTGGCCGCCAGCCTCGAGGGCCGCAACCTGCTGCTGGGCGTGGCACTGGCCAGTGCCGACCCGGCCGCCCTGCGCCTGCTGGGCGATGAGCTGCAAGCCTTGCTGCGCGGTGAAGCGCTGGCCGAGTTCGATGCCCTGCAATACGCCGACTACGCCGCCTGGCAGGGCGACCTGGCCCAGGAAAGCATCGGCCAGCAAGGGCGTGCGTTCTGGCGCGGGTTGCTGGCCGAGCAGGCGCGCCCGCTTGCCTTGCCGTTCGAGCGCCGCGTGGCGCTGGCCGAGGCGCCGTGCGTCGAACAACTGGCCACGCCCGTGGCTGACGCGCTGGCCAAGGTGGCCGAAGCGGGGCGGATCACCACCGACGAAGCCCTGGCGGTTCTGTGGGCCGCGTTCCTGGTCGAACTGGGGCAGCCCGCCAGCGTGGTGCTGGGGCTGGAGGTCAGCGGGCGCAACGAACAGCTCGAACAGACCGTCGGCCACTTTGCCCGCCAGCTGCCGCTGGTGCTGGCGATCGACAGCAGCCGAGGCCTGCGCGAGCAACTGCCGGGGTTGCTCGGCCAGTTGCGCCAGGGCCTGTCCTGGCTCGACTGCCTGGACGAAACCGACCTGGGCGAAGCACTGCTGCCGGCCTTCGCCTGTGGCTATCGCGCCGAGGCCGCGCAGCTGGAGCAGGACTGGCCGCTGGGCCAGAAGCTGCTGCTGCGCGCCGAACAGCGCGGGCAAGGCCTGAGTCTGCGCCTGGTCAGCCCGGCTCGGGTATTCGATGCCGCCCAGTTGCAGGCGTGGCTGGCGCAGTTCGCCCGGTTCGCCGTGCAAGTGGCGGCTGACCTCGAGCAGCCGCTGAGTCGGCACAACGGTGTCGATAGCGCCCAGGCCGAGCAGCTGCTGCAACGCTTCGACCGCAGCGCCGAGCAGGTAGAGGTGCCTGGCGAAACCCTGCACGGGCTGTTCGAGCAGGCCGCCAAGGCCACCCCAGGGCATACCGCCCTGCAAGTCGGCGCACAGGCGCTGGACTATGCCAGCCTCGACCAGCGTGCCGACGGCCTGGCCCAGGCCCTGCGCGAGCGCGGTGTCGGCCCCGACAGCGTCGTGGCGGTGTACGGCGAGCGTTCGGTGGAAATCGTCGTGACCCTGCTGGCCATTCTCAAGGCCGGTGGCGCCTACCTGCCGCTGGACCCCAGCTACCCGGCCGAGCGCCTGGCGTTCATGTTGCACGACGCCCGCGCCCAGTGCCTGATCACCCTGCGCCCCCTGGCCGACGGCATCGAGGTGCCGGACGGCGTTGCCCGCCTGGCCCTCGAACAGGGCCTGCCGGCCGCCCAGGCACAGGCCCCGGCCGTGGCGGTCGAGCCCGGCAACCTGGCCTACGTGATCTACACCTCCGGCTCCACCGGCAAGCCCAAGGGCGTGATGATCAGCCACGCCAACGCCTGTGCCTCGACCCGCGCCCGTGGCGAGTTCTATCGCGCCCCGCTGCGGCGTTTCCTGATGCTGTCGTCGTTCTCGTTCGACAGCTCGGTGGCGGGGATCTTCTGGACCCTCGGCCAGGGCGGCACCCTGTACCTGCCCGAAGAGCAGACGCACAAAGACCCGGCGCGCCTGGCGCAGCTGATCGGCGAACAGGGCATCAGCCATTTCCTGGCCCTGCCATCGTTCTACGCACAGATCCTCGAGCACCTGCAGCAGCCCGCGCTGGCCTGCGTCATCGTCGCTGGCGAAGCCTGCCCGCTGGAGCTGCCGGCGCGGCATGCCGAACGCCTGCCGCAGACCTTGCTGGTCAACGAGTACGGCCCGTCGGAGAGCTCGGTGTGGTGCTCGGCGCACGTCGTTGAAGCCCTGCCTGCCCATGAGCGGGTGTCGATCGGTGGCGCCATTGCCGGCACCCGCCTGCGGGTGCTCGACGAGCAAGGCGAACTGGTCGGCTTCGGCCGTGAGGGCGAGCTGTACGTGGGTGGCCCTGGCCTGGCCCGTGGTTACCTGCAGCGCCCTGGCCTGACCGCCAGCCGCTTCGTGCCCGACCCGTTCGCTTTGGTGCCGGGCCAGCGCCTGTACCGCACCGGCGACCGGGTCAGCCCCGGCGTCGAAGGCACCCTGGACTACCTCGGGCGCCTGGACTTCCAGCTCAAGCTGCGCGGCTTCCGCGTGGAGCTGGGCGAAATCGAAGCGCGCCTCGCCCAGCAGCCCGAGGTGCGCGAAGCCGCCGTGGTGGTGCGCGAGACCGGCGCCGGCGCGCAACTGGCGGCCTTCGCCACCCTGCGTGACCCGGCCAGCGCCAGCGGCCTGGAAAGCCGCCTGCTGGAGCGCCTGCGCGAGCAGATGCCCGAGTATATGGTGCCGGCCTTCCTGCGCGTGCTCGACCGCCTGCCGCTGACCCCCAATGGCAAGCTCGACCGCACCGCGCTCGCCGCCCTGCAAGCCCAGGGCAGCGCCTACCAGGCGCCGCGCAACGAGCTGGAGCAGACCCTGGCGCAGATCTGGCAGGAGGCCTTGCAGCTGGAGCAGGTGGGCGTGCATGACAACTTCTTCGCCCTGGGCGGCCACTCGCTTCTGGCCACGCGTATTCGCTCCCAGGTGCAGGAACGCCTGAACCTGGACCTGCCGCTGCGGGTGTTCTTCGAAGGTGAAACCGTGGCCTTGCTGGCCGAGCAGGTCGAGCGACATCGCGGCTCGGGCGTCAGCGAGGACAAGGCCGATGCCCTTGAAGCGCTGTTCGATGCGGTGGAGGACGTATGACCGCGTTGTCCGACCGCATGCAGGTACTGGCCAAGCGCTTCGCCGCCTTGCCAGCCCAGGAACGCCAAGTGTTGCAAGGCCGCATGCGCGAGCAGGGCCTGGCCTTCGATCTGCTGCCCATTCCACCCCGGGACAACCTCGACGAACCGGTGCAGGCCTCGTTCTCCCAGCAGCGCCTGTGGTTGCTGTGGCAGCTCGACCCCCGGTCCACGGCCTACAACCAGCCGGCGCTGCTCAGCGTGCGCGGGGCGTTCGACGCCCAGCGCCTGGAGCGCAGCCTGCAGGCTCTGGTGCAGCGCCATGAGGCGCTGCGCACCAACTTCCGCCAGGACGAGCAACAGGTCCTGCAAGTGCTGCACAGCCACCGCGCATTCAGCCTGCAGCAGCAGGACCTGCGCGGTAGCAGCCAGGCGCAGCTGGAGCAGGTGGCCGAGGGGCTGACCGCGCAGCCGTTCGACCTCGAACACGACCTGCTGCTGCGTGCCAGCGTGCTGCACACCGGCGAGCAACAGTGGGTGCTGGTGTTCTGCACCCACCACATCGTCACCGACGCCTGGTCGATGCCGATCCTGATCGAAGAAGTGCTGCGCCATTACCAGCAGCAGACGCCGGTACCGGCCTTGCCGATCCAGTACGCCGACCATGCCCGCTGGCAGCGCCTGTGGCTGGAGGCCGGCGAGGCCGAGCGCCAGCTCGGCTACTGGCGCGAGCGTCTGGGCGTGGCCGAGGACAGCCTCGAACTGCCCGCCGATCATCCGCGTCCGGCGCGACGCAGTGGCCGTGGCGCGCGGCTGGCCATCGAACTGCCGGCGGGGCAGGGCGAGGCGGTCCGGCAACTGGCCGCGGCCAACGGTTGCACACCGTTCATGGTGCTGCTGGCGACCTTGCAGGTGCTGCTGATGCGCTACAGCGCCAGCGAAGTGATCCGCGTCGGCACGCCGATCGCCAACCGTACCCGCGCCGAGGTCGAGGGGCTGATCGGCTTCTTCGTCAACACCCAGGTGCTGCAGGTGGAGCTCGATGGCCGCCACAGCTTCGTCGAGGTGCTGGCCCAGGTGCGCCAGCGGGTGCTCGAGGCCCAGGCCAACCAGGACCTGCCGTTCGAGCACCTGGTCGACGCCCTGCAGCCCCAGCGCAGCCTGGACCGCACTCCGCTGTTCCAGGTGCTGTTCAATCACCAGGTGGCGACCGGCCAGGGCAACCGCTGGCAATTGCCGGGCGTCGAGCTGGCGCCGCTGGAAATCACCCGCGAGTCCGCGCGCTTCGACCTGGCGCTGAACACCGAGGAGCAGGGCGAGCGCCTCAGCGCCTCGCTGCTGTATGCCACCGACCTGTTCGAGGCCCGCACCATCGAGCGCCTCGGCCAGCACTGGGCGCAACTGCTGGGCGCCGCGCTGGCCGAGCCTGCGCGGGCGATCGAAACCCTGCCGCTGGGGCCGGCTGCCCAGGCCAGCGAGGCCGATGCGACAGTACGCGGCCCGTGGCTGCACCAGCGCTTCGCGGCCCAGGCTGCCGCGCATCCAGAGCGCATTGCCCTGGTGGAAGGTGCGCGCTCGCTCACTTACGCCGCTCTCGACGGCAAAGCCAACCAACTGGCCCGCCGCCTGATCGACAGCGGCGTGGCCCCGCGCACGCAGGTGGCCCTGTGCGCCGAGCGCCGCCTGGAAACCCTGGTGGGCCTCTTGGCCGTGCTCAAGGCCGGCGCCTGCTACGTCGCCCTCGACCCGCAGTACCCGCGCCAACGGCTGGAGCAGATGCTCGCCGACAGTGGCGCCGGTCATCTCCTGGCGCCCAGCGACCAGGCCGAACGCTTCAGCGGCTTCAGCGACGTGACGCTGCACCTGCTGGATGACGCCTGCGACCCGCTCGACGCCCCGTGCGCCGCGCCGGCGCTGAACCCACTGGGCGGCGACCTGGCCTATGTGATCTTCACCTCCGGCTCCACTGGCAAGCCCAAGGCCGTTGGCGTCAGCCAGGCGGCGCTGGCCAACTACCTGGACGGCATCGAACAGCGCCTGCCGCTGGGCCAGGTGCAGAGCATGGCGCTGGTCTCCACCCTGGCCGCCGACCTTGGCCATACCGTGCTGTTCGGCGCCTTGGCCGCCGGCCGTACCCTGCACCTGATCGATCCCGATACCGCGGTCGATGGCCAGGCCTTCGCCGCCTACATGCAGCAGCATGGTGTCGATGCGCTGAAAATCGTGCCGTCGCACCTGGGCGCGCTGCTGGGCAGCGACAACCTCGGCGTGCTGCCGCGCCGTTGCCTGGTGCTGGGCGGCGAAGCCAGCCCGCCGGCCTTGCTGCAACGCATCCGCGCCCTGGCGCCGGACTGCGCCCTGGTCAACCACTATGGGCCGACCGAAACCACGGTGGGCGTGTTCACCTGCCTGCTCGACGACCTGGGCAGCGCCGCGCCGCTCGGCGCGCCGCTGCCCAACCTGCGCGCGCAGGTGCTCGATGGCGCCATGCAGCAGGCGCCGCTGGGCAGCCAGGGCGAGTTGTACCTGGGCGGCGCGGGCCTGGCCCGTGGCTACCTGGGCCAGCCGGGGCTGACCGCCGAGCGCTTCGTCCCCGACCCGTTCGGCGACGGCCAGCGCCTGTACCGCACCGGCGACCGCGTGCGCCATCGCGCCGATGACCAGTTGCAGTACCTGGGCCGTGGCGACCAGCAGTTGAAGATTCGCGGCTACCGGGTTGAGCCCGGCGAAATCGAACAGCAACTGCTGGCCCATGCCGACGTGAACGAGTGCGTGGTCACCGGCCAGCCCGGCGCCAATGGCACCCAGCTGGTGGCGTACGTGGTGCTGGCGGCCGGCGCGACGCTGCAGGCCGACAGCCTCAAGGCTTACCTGCGCGAACGGCTCTCGGCCCACCAGGTGCCGGCCCATGTGCTGGCGCTGGCGGCGTTGCCGCTGACCGCCAACGGCAAGCTCGACCGCCGTGCCTTGCCGCAACCGCAGGCGCAGGCGGGCAGCACGCCCGCCGCCCAGGGCGACGCGCGCCAGCAACGCATCGCCGCGCTGTGGCGCGAGGTGCTGCGCAGCCCGCAGATCGGCCTGGACGACAACTTCTTCGAGCTGGGCGGCGACTCCATCGTCGCCATCCAGTTGGTCAGCCGCGCGCGTGCTGCCGGCATCGCCTTCAGCGCCCGGGATGTGTTCGAACACCAGACCGTGCGCAGCCTGGCGGCCCGTGCCGGGTTCGATCAGGTCCAGGCGGTGGTCGAGCAGCCCGCCGCCGAGGGGCCGTGCCTGTTGTTGCCGATCCAGCAGGCGTTCTTTGCCGCCGACCCGGTCGAGCGCCATCACTGGAACCAGTCGTTGCTGTTGCAGCCGCGCCAGCCACTGGACGCTGCCGTGCTGGAGCAGGCATTGCTGCAGCTGTGGCGCCACCATGACGTGCTGCGCAGCTGCTTCAGCCGGGGCGCGCAGGGCTGGCAGGCGCATATCCCGGCCGCCGGTAAACCGCCGGCGCCACTGCTTTGGCAGCGCCACTGCGCCACGGCCGAAGACCTGGAGCCCCTGCTCAACCAGGCCCAGCGCAGCTTCGACCTGGCCCGTGGCGATGTGCTGCGTGGTGTACTCGCAACCCTGCCCGACGGCAGCCAGCGGCTGCTGCTGACCGCCCACCACCTGGTGGTGGACGGGGTGTCCTGGCGCATCCTGCTGGAAGACCTGCAGGCCTGTCATGACGCCTTGCAGGCTGGTGCGGTGCCACGCCTGCCGGCACGCAGCAGTTCGGTGCAGCGCTGGGGCCAGGTACTGGCCGACTGGGCGCAGGCCGAGCCGCAGCGCGCCACCCTGGATTACTGGGCGGCGCAGTTGCCGCAGCACGACCAGGCTCTGCCGCAGATGCGCAGCCGCGAACCTGCGCGCAGCGCCGACCGCCAGGTCGCCGTCACGCGCCTGGATGCGCGCCTGACCAGTGGGCTGTTGCAGGGCGCCTCGGCGGCCTACCGCACCCAGGTCAACGACCTGCTGCTGGCCGCCCTGGCCCGGGTGCTGTGCCGCTGGACCGGCGAAGCGTCGGTCAGCGTGCAGCTCGAAGGCCATGGCCGCGAGGACCTTGGCGCTGACCTGGACCTGTCGCGCACCCTGGGCTGGTTCACCAGCCTGTTCCCGGTGCGCCTGCAACCCGCCGCAGACCCGGCGACGACCATCAAGCAGGTCAAGGAGCAACTGCGTGCGGTGCCCGACCGTGGCCTGGGCTTCGCCGCCCTCAAGTACCTGGGGGCCGCCGAAGACCGCGCGCGCTTGCAGGGCCTGCCAGTGCCGCGGATCACCTTCAACTACCTGGGGCAGGTGGACGCCACCTTCAACGAACAGGCGTTGCTGCGCCCGGCTCCCGAGGGCAAGGGCGACGAGCGCAGCCCCGAGGCGCTGCTGGGCAACTGGCTGACCCTCAGTGGCCAGGTGTATCAGGGCGTGCTGGCCCTGGAGTGGAGTTTCAGCGGGCAGATGTTCCCGCCCGAGGCCATCCAGCGCCTGGCCGATGCCTACGCCGTCGAACTGGGCGAGCTGGTGGAGCATTGCCTGGCGCCCTCGGCAGGTGCATTGACGCCGTCGGATGTGCCGTTGGCCAAGCTCGACCAGGCCGCCCTCGACGGCCTGGCGCTGCCTGCGCGGGAGGTGGCGGACCTGTACCCGCTGTCGCCGATGCAGCAAGGCATGTTGTTCCATTCGCTGTACCAGGCCGAGGCCGGCGCCTATATCAACCAGCTGCACGTCGAGATCGGCGGGCTGGATGTGGCGCGCCTGCGCATGGCCTGGGAGCAGACCGTGCAGGCCCACGACATCCTGCGCAGCGGTTTCCTCTGGGGCGATGAGCAGAGCGAGCCGTTGCAGGTGGTGCAGCGTCAGGTGCCGTCGCCGCTGCAGGAGCTCGACTGGCGTGCGAAGGCCGACCTGCCGGCGGCCCTCCAGGCGCTGTACGCCGAACAGCGCAGCACGCCGTTCGACCTCGGCCGCGCGCCGCTGCTGCGGGTCTGCCTGGTGCAGGTGGCGGCGGACCGCCATGTGATGGTGTACACCCACCACCACATCCTCATGGACGGCTGGAGCAGCGCCCAGGTGATGGGCGAGGTGATGCAGCGCTACCACGGTGCGCTGCCGGACCAGGCGCCACAGCCGCTGCGCGACTACATTCGCTGGCTGCAAGCCCAGGACCCGGCCGGTGCCGAAGCCTTCTGGCGCGGGCAGCTGGCCGAGCTGCCGGCGCCGACCCGGTTGCTCGACTGCCTGCCGGGCGCGCAGGCCGGGCAAGGCGGCATGGCCAACGTCGACCGCACCCTGGACGTGGCCCAGACGCAACGCCTGGAGGCCTTTGCCCGCGCCCAGCGGGTGACGCTCAATACCCTGGTGCAGGGCGCCTGGGCATTGTTGCTGCAACGCCTGGCCGGGCAGCAGGCGGTGTGCTTCGGCGTCACCGTGTCCGGGCGGCCGGCGCAGTTGCCGGGTATCGAGCAGCAGATCGGGCTGTTCATCAACACCCTGCCGATGGTCGCCAGCCCGGCGCCCGGGCAGGCCCTGGGCGAATGGCTGCGGGCCTTGCAGGCCGGCAACCTGGCCATGCGCGAGCACGAACACACCCCGCTGTACGATATTCAGCGCTGGGTGGGGCAGGGTGGCGAGGCGTTGTTCGACCACATCCTGGTGTTCGAGAACTTCCCCATGGCCGAGGCCCTGCAAGAGGCCGGTGGCGCCTTGAGTTTCGGCGAGGTTCACCAGCACGAGCGCACCAGCTACCCGCTGACCATCGCCGCCGGCGTTGGCCAGACCCTGCAACTGCAAATGAGCCACGACCTGGCGGTGCTGCCTGCGGCAGTGGTCGAGGGCCTGGCCGAACAGCTGTGCAACCTGCTGCTGGCCATGCCGGCGGCAGCCGACCGCGCGGTAGCCGAGCTGCCCGTGCTGGGCCTGGCGCAGAACACGGCACGGCTGCGCCATGAACGCGCCCGGGTGGACGACTGCGCCAGCCTGGTGCCGGTGCACCTGCGCCTGCAGGCCCAGGCGCTGGCGCAGCCCCAGGCCTGCGCGGTGGTGTGCGACGAGCAGCAGCTGAGCTACGCCGAGCTGAACCGCCGCGCCAACCGCCTGGCCCATGCCTTGCGCGGGCGCGGCGTAGGCCCCGAGCACCTGGTGGGGATCTGCATGGGCCGCAGCGTCGAGCTGCCGGTGGCGGTGCTGGCCGTGCTCAAGGCCGGCGCCGGCTACGTGCCGCTGGACCCGGACTACCCTCAGGAACGCCTGCAGGCCATGGTCGAGGACAGCGGTATCAGCCTGCTGCTCGGCGAGGCCGCGCTGCTGCGCGGTCACGCCGACAGCGGGGTGGCCACCCTGGCGCTGGACCAGCCTTTGGCCCAGCTTGCCGGGCAGGATGACGACCCGGCCTGGTCGGGCCTGGCGGACAGCCTGGCCTATGTGATCTTCACCTCCGGCTCCACCGGCCGGCCCAAGGGCGTGGCCTTGACCCACCGGGCGCTGGCCCGGCACACCGAGGCGGCGATCCAGGCCCTGGGGTTGGTGGCGAGCGACAAGGTGCTGCAGTTCGCCACCTTCAACTTCGATCCCTTCGTCGAGCAGCTGTTCGCCACCCTGGCGGTGGGCGCCACGCTGGTCATGCGCGGCCAGCAGGTATGGAGCAGCAGCCAGTTCCGCGACGCGGTGGATACCCAGGGCATCACGGTGGCCGACCTGAGCACCGCGTACTGGGCGACCATCGCCCGCGACCTCGCCGACAGCGGGCCCCATGCCCTGGCGAGCCTGCGCCTGGTGCTGTGCGGCGGCGAGGCGATGCCGGGCAGCGCCGTGCAGGACTGGGCGCGTGCGCTGGGCCGCACGGTGACCTTGCTCAATGCCTATGGCCCGACCGAGGCCACCGTCACCGCCACGCTGCAGGACTGCACGCAGTGGCTGGCCAACCCGCAGGCGGTGCCGGCGGTGTTGCCGATCGGCCAGGCGCTGGCAGGCCGTGCGTTGTACCTGGACGACGGCCAGACTGGCGCCGCCGCCCTGCATGGCGCCGGTGAGCTGTGCATCGGTGGTGAGTTGCTCGCCCGTGGCTACCACGGCCGGCCGGGGCTGACCGCCGAACGCTTCGTGCCCGACCCGGACGGTACACCGGGCAGCCGCCGCTACCGTACCGGCGACCTGGCCTGGCGCGATGCCGAGCAGGTGCTGTGGTACCTGGGCCGTGGCGACGAACAGGTGAAGATCCGCGGCTTCCGGGTGGAGCCGGCGGAGATCGAGGCCCGCCTGCGCGAGCACGGGCTGGTGCGTGAAGCGCTGGTGCAGGTGCACCAGGCCGCCGGTGGCGCGCAACTGGTCGCTTTCCTGGTGCTGGCGGCAGCGGTCGATGATGCCGTGCTCAAGGCCTGGGTCGCCGCCACGCTGCCGGGGTACATGGTGCCGGCCCGTGTGGTACGCCTGGAGCACATGCCACTGAGCCCCGCCGGCAAGATCGACCGCCGCGCGCTGCCGGCGCCGGAAGCGGTGGCCGCAGGCCCTCACCGCGCACCGGGCGACGAGCTCGAAGAGCAGGTCGCTGCGATCTGGCAGCAGGTGCTGGAGGTGGATCGGGTAGGGCTGGACGACAACTTCTTCGAACTGGGCGGGCATTCGCTGCTGGCCACCCAGGTCATCGTCCGCCTGCGCGGGCAGTTGGGGGTGGAAGTCAGCCTGGAAAACCTGTTCATGGCGAGCAACCTGGAGGCGTTCTGCGCCCACGTGCGCGGCTTGCGCAACGTGGCGCAGCCCGTCGAAGACGAATTGGCTAAATCTTTGGAGGCACTCAAACGTTTATCAAGCGCAGAGCTTGAAAAGCTGATTTCTTAAAGGAGTGCGGGACGTGCAAGAGTTGATCGGTGCGGTTGGAGCGTTGTCGGCCAAGGAACGGAAGGCCCTGGCCAGGATGCTCAAGGAAAAGGGGATCGACCTCTTTGCTGTCGCACCGGTGTTCAAGCGCGACCCGCAGGCGCCTTTACGCCTGTCATACGCTCAGCAGCGCCAGTGGTTCCTCTGGCAACTGGACCCGCACAGCGCTGCCTACAACATTCCCACCGCCCTGCGCTTGCAGGGCGAACTCGATCATGGCGCCCTGCAAGCGGCGTTCGATACCTTGCTGGCACGCCATGGCGCCTTGCGCACCGGTTTCGTCGAGGACCAGGAGCAGGTGCTGCAGTTCATTCGCGAGCCGCAGCCGTTCGCCTTGCCGCTGCAGACCCTGCAACCCTTTGAGGCGCCCCAGACGCGCATCGAGCAGTTGCTCGGCCAGTGCCTGAACCAGCCGTTCGACCTGCGCCGTGAGCCGCTGCTGCGCGCGGCGTTGCTGCGCACCGGCGAGCGCGAGCATGTACTGGCCCTGGCCATGCACCACATCGTCTCCGACGGCTGGTCGATGCAGCTGATCGTGCGTGAGCTGATGCAGTGCTACGCAGCCTTCAGTCGTGGCCAGCAGCCGGTGCTGGCGCCGCTGGCCATCGACTACGCCGACTATGCCGCGTGGCAGCGCGAGTGGATGGAAGCCGGCGAACGCGAGCGCCAGCTGGCCTACTGGGTCGAGCAATTGGGCCGCGAGGCACTGGTGCTGGAATTGCCGGCCGACCGCCCACGGCCGCTGCGCCAGTCTTTCCGTGGCGCGCGCCTGGACATCCAGATCGACGCCGCGCTGGCCGATGGCCTCAAGCAACTGGCCCAGCGCAGCAACGTGACCCTGTTCATGCTGCTGCTGGCCAGCTTCCAGACCCTGTTGCACCGCTACAGCGGGCAAACCGATATCCGTGTCGGCGTGCCGGTGGCCAACCGTACCCGGGTGGAAGTGGAAGGGCTGGTGGGCTTCTTCGCCAACACCCAGGTGCTGGCCGCCAGGTTCGATGCCTGCGACGGCTTCGCCGACCTGCTGGGCCAGGTCAAGGCCCGGGTGCTGGGTGCGCAATCGCACCAGGACCTGCCGTTCGAGCAACTGGTCGAAGCCTTGGCGCCTGAGCGCACCCTGAGCCACAACCCGCTGTTCCAGGCCATGTTCAACCACCAGGGCAGCAGTGCCGCGCAGGCCCCCGCCGGTGGCAACCTGGGGCTGACCGCCGAGGTGATCGAGCGCGAGGGCTGCACCGCCCAGGTCGACCTCACCCTGGCCACCGAAGAACATGCTCAGGGCCTGGCCGCCAGCCTCACCTATGCCACCGACCTGTTCGATGCCGCCAGTGCCGAGCGCATGGCGCGGCACTGGGTCAACCTGCTGCGCGCCGTGGTCGCGGCGCCGCAGGGCAAGCTGGGTGAGCTGGCGATGCTCGGTGCCGACGAGCGTGAGCGCATCGTCGGGCAGTGGAACGCCACCGCCGATGCCAGCTTCCCGCTCGATCAGCCCGTGCAGCGCCTGATCGAAGCCCAAGTGTTGCGTACCCCGGATGCCCCGGCCCTGCAACTGGGCGAAGAGGTGCTCAGCTACGCCCAGCTCAACGCCCGGGCCAACCAGCTGGCGCGCCACCTGGTGCACCTGGGCGTCGGCCCGGACTGCCTGGTGGGCATCGCCCTGG
Source organism: Pseudomonas sp. zfem004 (assembly GCF_032621715.1). Lineage (NCBI taxonomy): Bacteria > Pseudomonadati > Pseudomonadota > Gammaproteobacteria > Pseudomonadales > Pseudomonadaceae > Pseudomonas > Pseudomonas sp. zfem004. The sequence goes on from NZ_JAVYJF010000021.1 coordinate 96,370, forward strand.
AGCGCAGCGTGGAGATGGTCGTCGGCCTGCTGGCGGTGCTCAAGGCCGGTGGCGCCTACGTGCCGCTGGACCCGGAATACCCCACCGACCGCCTGGCCTACATGATCGAGGACAGCGGCGTGCAACTGCTGCTGACCAGCGCCGCGTTGCAGGAGCGCCTGCCGGTGCCGGCGGGGGTCAACTGCCTGAGCCTGGATACCCTGGCCCTCGGCCACCTGGCCGAGGATGACCTGGGCGTGGTGGTGCAAGGCGAAAACCTTGCCTACATGATCTACACCTCCGGCTCCACTGGCCGCCCCAAGGGCGCGGCCAACCGCCACCGAGCCTTGACCAACCGCCTGTGCTGGATGCAGCAGGCCTATGGCCTGGATGCCAGTGACGCAGTGCTGCAGAAGACGCCGTTCAGCTTCGACGTTTCGGTGTGGGAATTCTTCTGGCCGCTGATGACCGGTGCGCGGCTGGTGCTGGCGCGGCCGGGCGAGCACCGTGACCCGGCGCGCCTGGTGCGCCTGATCAACGAGCATGGCATCACCACGCTGCACTTCGTGCCGTCGATGCTCCAGGCGTTCATGCTCGACCCCCAGGCCGGCAGCTGCAAGGGCCTCAAGCGCATCATCTGCAGCGGCGAGGCGCTGGCGCTGGACACCCAGCAGCAGGTGCTCGCCCAGCTTGGCCAGGCCGGCCTGTACAACCTGTACGGCCCGACCGAGGCCGCCATCGACGTTACCCACTGGACCTGCCGCGAGCAGCACCTGCACAGCGTGCCGATCGGTGAGCCGATCGCCAACCTGTCCACCCACATCCTCGACGCCGGCCTCAACCCGGTGGCGGCCGGTGTGGTCGGTGAGCTGTACCTGGGCGGGGAAGGGCTGGCGCGCGGTTACCACCAGCGCCCTGGCCTGACCGCCGAGCGTTTCGTCGCCAGCCCGTTCGGTGCCGGCCAGCGGCTGTACCGCACCGGTGACCTGGCGCGTTATCGCGCCGACGGGGTGATCGAGTACGCCGGGCGCATCGACCATCAGGTCAAGATCCGCGGCCTGCGCATCGAGCTGGGTGAGATCGAGGCGCGCCTGCAAGAGCAGGCGCAGGTGTCCGAATGCGTGGCGATTGCCGGGCAGGGCGCTGCCGGCGTGCAGCTGCTGGCCTACGTAGTGCCCAGCGACCCGGCCCTGGCCGGCGCCGAGGCGGCGGTGCAGCGTGCGCTGGTCGACCAGCTCAAGGCGGCGCTGGGGCAGAGCATGCCCGACTACATGGTGCCGGCGCACATGATCCTGCTGCCGAGCATGCCGCTGTCGCCCAACGGCAAGCTCGACCGCAAGGCGCTGCCGGCCTTCGACCAGCGCCAGGTGCAGGCGCTCTACCGCGCGCCGCAAACCGAGCGCGAGCGCAGCGTGGCGGCCATCTGGCAGCAGCTTCTGGGCTGCGAGCAGGTGGGCCTGGATGACGACTTCTTCACCCTGGGCGGGCACTCGCTGCTGGCGACCCAGCTGGTCTCCCGCGTGCGCCAGGCGCTGGCTATCGATGTGCCGCTGCGGGTGCTGTTCGAACACAGCCAATTGCAGGCCTTTGTCGCCGCATTGGCCCAGGGCGAGCGCCGCGAGGTGGAGGCGATCCCGGCATTGCCACGGGATGCCGGGCTGGCGCTGTCCTATGCCCAGGAGCGCCAGTGGTTCCTCTGGCAGCTGGAGCCGCACAGCACCGCCTATGTGATCCCCATGGTCCTGCAACTGCAGGGCGAGCTGGATGTGGCCGCATTGGGCCAGGCGTTCCAGGCGTTGTTCGAACGCCATGAAAGCTTGCGCACCTGCTTCCAGGAGCAGGACGGCCAGTGCCTCCAGGTGTTCCATGACGGCGTGCAGTTCCCGCTGCCCGTGCAGTGCCTGCCCGCCGGTGCCGAGGAGCAGGCGGCCATCGCGGCCTTCGTCGGCGAACAGGTCGGCCGGCCGTTCGACCTGCGCGGCGACCTGCTGATGCGCGCCGCGCTGCTGCAACTGGCGCCACAGCGCCATGTGCTGGTGGTCACCCAGCACCACATCGTCTCCGATGGCTGGTCGATGCAGGTGATGATCGACGAGTTGCTGCACTGCTACGGCGCCGCCCGCGCCGGGCAGCCGGTACAGTTGCCGGCGCTGGCGATCCAGTACGCCGACTACGCCGCCTGGCAGCGCCAGTGGATGGACGCCGGCGAGCGTGAGCGCCAGCTGGATTACTGGAAAACCCACCTGGGCACGGCGCCGGTGGTGCTCGAACTGCCTACCGACCATGTTCGCCCGGTGCAGCAGAGCCTGCGCGGTGCGCGCCTGGAAGTGCCGGTGGACGCGGCGCTGCACCAGCGCCTCAAGGCGCTGGCCGAGCAGCAGGGCAGCACGCTGTTCATGCTGCTGCTGGCGGCCTACCAGACCCTGCTGTTCCGCAGCAGCGGCCAGCCGCGCATCCGCGTCGGCGTGCCGATCGCCAACCGCAACCGCCTGGAAACCGAGCGCCTGATCGGCTTCTTCGTCAACACCCAGGTGCTGCAGGCCGACCTGCGCGGCGAGGACAGCTTCCTCGACCTGCTGGCGCAGGTGCGCCAGGCCACGCTGGCGGCCCAGGACCACCAGGACCTGCCGTTCGAGCAACTGGTCGATGCCTTGCAGCCCGAGCGCAGCCTGAGCTACAGCCCGCTGTTCCAGGTGATGTTCAACCACCAGGCCGAACATGCCGGCGCCGCCCAGGCGCCACGTGCGCTGGCCGGCCTTGAGGTGCGCAGCCTGGGCTGGTCGGGTGACGACGCCCAGTTCGACCTGACCTTGAGCACCCACGAAAGCCCCGGGCAACTGGCGGCCTCGTTCACCTACGCCACCGACCTGTTCGAGGCGGCGAGCGTGCAGCGCCTGGCCGGCCACTGGCTGGGCCTGCTGGCGCAGATCGTCGAGCGGCCCGAGGCCGCCCTGGGCGAGCTGCGTCTGCTGGACGCCGCCGAACAGGCGCGCCTGGCCAGTTTCAACCCGGCCCGTGAAGCCTATGAAAGCGAACTGTGCATCCACCAATTGATCGACCGCCAGGCGGCCGCGGCGCCCCAGGCGCTGGCCCTGATCGATGGCGAGCGGCGCCTGGACCACGCCTGGCTGCAAGCCCGCGCCAACCGCCTGGCCCACCACCTGGTGGCGCTGGGCGTTGGCCCAGAAGTGCGGGTGGGCGTGGCCATGCCGCGCAATGCCGAACTGTTGGTGGCGCTGCTGGCGGTGCTCAAGGCCGGCGGCACCTATGTGCCGCTGGACCCGGACTACCCCCGCGACCGCCTGGCCTACATGCTCGAAGACAGCCAGGCCCGTGTGCTGCTGACCCAGGCCGGGGCGCTGGATGGCGTGCCGCTGGAAGGGCTGGCCACGGTGCTGGTCGCTGAAGAGGACGCGGCCTTGGCCGCCTACCCGCACACCGCGCCCGTGGTGGCGGTGCGGCCGGATAACCTGGCCTATGTGATCTACACCTCCGGTTCCACCGGCAAGCCCAAGGGTGTGGCGATTGCCCACCGCAACGTGGCCGCGCTGGTGCACTGGTCGGCCGGGGTCTACCCGCGCGAGGCGATCCGTGGCGTGCTGGCCTCGACTTCGGTGTGCTTCGACCTGTCGGTGTGGGAGCTGTTCGTCACCCTGGCCAACGGTGGCCACCTGATCCTGGCGCGCAATGCCCTGGAGCTGGGCAGCCTGCCGGCGCGGGCCGAGGTGCGCCTGGTCAACACCGTGCCATCGGCCATCGCCGCGCTGCTGCGTGCGGGTGACATTCCAGCTGGGGTCAAGATCGTCAACCTGGCGGGTGAGCCGCTCAAGCAGGAGCTGGTCGACAGCCTGTATGCGCTGGGCACCCTGGACCATGTATACGACCTGTACGGACCATCGGAAGACACCACCTATTCGACCTACTGCCGTCGCGAAGCCGGTGGGCAGGCCAGCATCGGCCGGCCGCTGTGCAACAGCCAGGGTTACCTGCTGGATGATCAACTGCACCCGGTACCGGTCGGTGTCGCCGCCGAGCTGTACCTGGCCGGTGACGGGGTGACCCGTGGCTACCTGCTGCGCCCGGGGCTGACTGCCGAGAAGTTCGTGCCCAACCCATCCGGCGAAGCCGGCGAGCGGATGTACCGTACCGGCGACCTGACCCGCTACCGCGAGGACGGCCAGCTGGAGTACATCGGCCGGGTCGACCATCAGGTCAAGGTGCGTGGTTTCCGCATCGAGCTGGGCGAGATCGAAACCCGCCTGCAACAGCAGGCCGGCGTGCGCGAGGCGGTGGTGCTGGCGGTGGAAGGTGCCAGCGGCCATCAGCTGGTGGGCTACCTGGTGGCCAATGCCGCGCTGGACAGCGAGCAGGTGAAAGCCGCGCTGCGCGAACAGCTGCCGGARTACATGGTGCCGGCGCACCTGCTGCAACTGCCGGCGCTGCCGCTGACCCCCAACGGCAAGCTGGACCGCAAGGCCCTGCCACTGCCGGACCTGGAGCAGGCGCAGGCCGACTACCAAGCCCCGGCCACTGACCTTGAACAACGCATCGCGGCGATCTGGCAGGACGTGCTCAAGCTGGAGCGCATCGGTGCGCGGGACAACTTCTTCGAACTGGGCGGCGACTCGATCATCTCGTTGCAGGTGGTCAGCCGGGCACGCCAGGCGGGGATTCACTTCACGCCCAAGCAACTGTTCCAGCACCAGACCGTGCAGGGCCTGGCCGCGGTGGCCAGCCTCGACGGCAACGGCCTGCAAGTAGCGCAGGGCCGGGTCGAAGGGCCGACGGCGCTGCTGCCGATCCATCGGGTGTTCTTCGACGAGGTGCAGGTCGAACGCCATCACTGGAACCAGTCGGTGCTGCTCAAGCCGCAGCAGCCGCTGGATGCTGCACGCCTGGAGCAGGCGCTGGCCAGCGTGCTGGAGCACCACGACGCGCTGCGCCTGGGCTTTGTCGAGGCGCAAGGGCAGTGGCAGGCGACCTACCATGGCGTGCCGGCCCACAGCGTGCTGTGGCGCCGCGAGGTGGCCGATGCCGCCGCGCTGGAGGCGCTGGGTCGCGAGGCCCAGGCCAGCCTGGACCTGGCCAGCGGCCCGCTGCTGCGTGCAGTGCTGGCCGAGTACCAAGGCGAACAGCGGCTGCTGCTGGTGATCCATCACCTGGCGGTGGACGGTGTGTCTTGGCGGATCCTCTTCGAAGACCTGCAACAGGCCTACGAGCAAGGCACGCAAGCCCAACTGCCGGCGCGTACCAGCAGTGTGCGCGACTGGGCGGGGCAACTGCAGGACTACGCCCGAGGTGAAGCGGCGTCGCAACGGGATTACTGGCAAGCGCAACTGCAGGGTGCCGACACCGACCTGCCGTGCGAACGCCCCGAAGGCAGCCTGGCCAACCAGCACGGCCGTTCGGTAGCCACCCAGCTGTCGCGGGAAACCACCCGCAAGCTGCTGCAAGAAGCCCCGGCGGCCTACCGCACCCAGGTCAACGACCTGCTGCTGTGCGCCCTGGCCCGGGTCATCGGGCGCTGGAGCGGGCGTGACGACACGCTGATCCAACTGGAAGGGCATGGCCGTGAGGCGTTGTTCGACGCCCTCGACCTGACCCGTACCGTGGGCTGGTTCACCAGCCTGTTCCCGGTGCGCCTGGGCCGCTGCGAGGCACTGGGCAGCAACCTGCGCCTGGTCAAGGAACAGCTGCGGGCGATCCCGGACAAGGGCCTGGGCTGGGGCGCGCTGCGCTACCTGGGCGACGAGCGCGTGCAGGCCGAGCTGGCAGCGCTGCCGACGCCACGCATCACCTTCAACTACCTGGGCCAGTTCGACGGCAGCTTTGCGGCCGAGGACGGCGCGCTGTTCGTGCCGGCCGGCGAAGCCGTGGGCCCGGACCAGAGCCCGCTGGCGGCACTGGGCAACTGGCTGACGCTCAATGGCCAGGTGTACGGCGGCGAGTTCAGCATGGGCTGGCGTTTCAGCACGCAGATGTTCGACGAAGCCACCGTGCAGCGCCTGGCGGATGACTACGGTCGCGAGCTGGAAGCTCTGGTCGAGCATTGCTGCACCTTGCAGGAACGCTCGGCGACGCCGTCGGACTTCCCGCTGGCCGGCCTGGATATGGCCGGGCTGGACAACCTGCCGGTACCCCTGGCGCAGATCGAAGACATCTACCCGCTGTCGCCGATGCAGCAGGGCATGCTGTTCCACACCGTCTACGAGCACAGCGGCGACTACATCAACCAGATGCGCCTGGAGGTCGAAGGCCTGGAGCCTGCGCGCTTCGCGGCGGCCTGGCAGGCCTGCGTCGATGACCATGACGTACTGCGCAGCAGCTTCCTCTGGCAGGGGCTGGAGCGCCCGCTGCAAGTCATCCGCAAGTCCGTGCAACTGAACCTGCGCGAGCTCGACTGGCGCGACCGCGCCGCCGACACCGCCGCGCTCGACCAACTGGCCGCCGACGAGCGCGCCCAGGGCTTCGACCCGGCCGAACCGCCATTGCTGCGCCTGCTGCTGGTGCGCCTGGGCGAGCAGCGCCACCACCTGATCTACACCAGCCACCACATCCTCATGGACGGCTGGAGCAACTCGCGCCTGATGGGCGAGGTCCTGCAACGCTACCGTGGACAGGCCGTACCGGCCCAGGCGGGGCGTTACCGCAACTACATCGCCTGGCTGGGTGCCCAGGACCCGGCGGCCACCGAGCAATTCTGGCGCGGGCAAGTGGCCGGGTTGGAGGTGCCGACCCGACTGGCGCGGGTGTTTGGCGACCTGCCGCAAGGCGAGGGTGGCCAGGTCGAGCTGTACACCGGCCTGGATGCCCAGCAAACCCAAGCACTGAGCGACTTTGCCCGCCAGCACAAGCTGACCATGAACACCCTGGTGCAGGGTGCCTGGGCCTTGCTGCTGTCGCGCTACACCGGCCAGCAGCACGTGGCCTTCGGTGCCACCGTGGCTGGCCGGCCGGCCGAGCTGGTGGGCATCGAGCAGCAACTGGGTCTGTTCATCAATACCCTGCCGGTGGTGGTCGACGTCGAGTCGCAGCAGCCGCTGGGCGAGTGGCTGGCGCAGTTGCAACTGCGCAACCTGGCCCTGCGTGAGCACGAACACACCGCGCTGTTCGATGTGCAGCGCTGGGCGCAGCTGGGCGACAACCTGTTCGATACCTTGCTGGTATTCGAGAACTTCCCGATCTCCGAGGCCCTGCAGCAGGCCGCGCCGGACAGCCTGCGCTTTGGTGAGGTACACAACCACGAGCAGACCAACTTCCCGCTGACCCTGATGGTGGTGCATGCCGAAGAGCTGGTATTGCACCTGAGCTTCGACAGCCGCAGCTTCCCCGAGCAAGGCATGCGCCGGCTCGGTGAACAGCTCAGCGGCCTGCTGGCCCGGTTGCCGGCGCAGTTCCACCTGCCGTTGGCCGAGCTGCCGAGCGTCGAAACCGCCGAACAGCAACGCCTGGCCAGTTTCAACCCGGCCCGTGAGGCCTATGAAAGCGAGCAGTGCATCCATCGGCTGATCGAGCGCCAGGCAGCCAAGACGCCGCAGGCGCTGGCCCTGATCGATGGCGAGCGGCGCCTGGACCACGCTTGGCTGCAAGCCCGCGCCAACCGCCTGGCCCACCACCTGGTGACGCTGGGGGTCGGCCCCGAGGTGCGGGTGGGCGTGGCCATGCCGCGCAACGCAGAGCTGCTGGTGGCGCTGCTGGCGGTGCTCAAGGCCGGTGGCACCTATGTGCCGCTGGACCCGGACTACCCGCTCGACCGCCTGGCCTACATGCTCGAAGACAGCCAGGCGCGGGTGCTGCTGACCCAGCCGGGTGTGCTCGAAGGCATTTCCCTGGACGGCCTGACCACGGTGCTGGTGGCCGAGGACGATGCGGCCCTGGCGCAGTACCCGGCGAACGCGCCGATCACCCGGGTGACTGCGCAGAACCTTGCCTACGTGATCTACACCTCCGGTTCCACCGGCAGGCCCAAGGGCGTGGCCATCACCCACCGCAACATCGTGGCCCTGGCGCACTGGTCCGCTGGCATGTACAGCCATGACGAGATCCAGGGCGTATTGGCCTCGACTTCGGTGTGCTTCGACCTGTCGGTGTGGGAGCTGTTCGTTACCCTGGCCAACGGTGGCTACCTGATCCTGGCGCGCAACGCCCTGGAGCTGGGCAACCTGCCGGCGCGGGCCGAGGTGCGCCTGATCAACACCGTGCCATCGGCCATCGCCGCGCTGCTGCGTGCCGGTGACGTGCCGGCCGAGGTGGACATCGTCAACCTGTGTGGTGAGCCGCTCAAGCAAGGGCTGGTGGACAGCCTGTACGCGCTGGGCACCCTGGACCATGTGTACGACCTGTACGGCCCGTCGGAAGACACCGTCTACTCCACCTTCAGCCGCCGCCTGCACGGCGGTATGCCGAGCATCGGCCAGCCGATGTGCAACAGCAGCGCGCTGCTGCTGGACGACCAACTGCAGGCCGCCCCCGTGGGCGTTGCCGCCGAGCTGTACCTGGCCGGTGACGGCCTGGCCCGCGGCTACCTGCTGCGCCCGGGGTTGACCGCCGAGAAGTTCGTGCCCAACCCGTCGGGCGAAGCCGGCGAGCGCATGTACCGTACCGGCGACCTGACCCGCTACCGCGAGGACGGCCAGCTGGAGTACATCGGCCGGGTCGACCATCAGGTCAAGGTGCGCGGTTTCCGCATCGAGCTGGGCGAGATCGAAACCCGCCTGCAACAGCAGGCCGGCGTGC
>NZ_JAVYJF010000022.1:0-91134 GCF_032621715.1 Pseudomonas sp. zfem004
CAAGCCCGCTCCCACGCCATGTAGCTATTGGCGTGGGAGCGGGCTTGCCCCGCGATGCATTTCAGATCAGAACTCGACCTTGACCGCCTGCGAGGCGCGGGTCGCCTTGGCCCGGGCGGCCTCGACCGACTCGTCGCGCGCCAGGCACACGCCCATGCGGCGGGTGCCGTTGATCTCTGGCTTGCCGAACAGGCGAATGGCGGTATCCGGCTCGCTCAGGGCGGCGCCAAGGTTGGCGAAGCTGGTCTGCTGCGACTGGCCTTCGGGCAGGATCACCGCCGAAGCCGACGGGCCGAACTGGCGCACCACCGGGATCGGCAGGCCGAGAATCGCCCGGGCGTGCAGGGCGAATTGCGACAGGTCCTGGGAAATCAAGGTCACCAGGCCTGTGTCGTGCGGGCGCGGCGACACTTCGCTGAACCACACCTGGTCGCCCTTGACGAACAGCTCGACGCCGAACAGGCCACGCCCACCCAGGGCGTCGGTGACCGCCTGGGCCACCCGCTGCGACTCAGCCAGGGCTTTCGGGCTCATGGCCTGAGGCTGCCAGGATTCCTGGTAGTCGCCCTTCTCCTGACGGTGGCCGACCGGCTCGAGGAAGGTGGTGCCGCCCACATGGCGCACGGTCAGCAAGGTGATTTCGTATTCGAAGTCGATGAAGCCCTCGATGATCACCCGGCCCTTGCCGGCGCGGCCGCCTTCCTGGGCGTAGTCCCAGGCCTTGCGCAGGTCATCGGCGCTGCGCAGCAGGCTCTGGCCCTTGCCCGACGAGCTCATCACCGGCTTGACCACGCACGGGTAGCCGAGATCGGCGACGGCCTTGCTGTAGTCCTCGAAGGTGTCGGCGAAGTGGTAAGGCGAGGTCGGCAGGTCCAGCTCTTCGGCGGCCAGGCGGCGGATGCCTTCGCGGTTCATGGTCAGTTGGGTGGCGCGGGCGGTGGGAACGACATTGAAGCCTTCGTTCTCAAGCTCCACCAGGGTGGCGGTGGCGATGGCCTCGATCTCGGGGACGATGTAGTGCGGCTTTTCCGCCTCGATCACCGCGCGCAGGGCCACGCCGTCGAGCATGTTGATCACGTGGCTGCGGTGCGCGACCTGCATGGCCGGGGCATTGGCGTAACGGTCGACGGCGATCACCTCGACGCCCAGGCGCTGCAGCTCGATCACCACTTCCTTGCCCAGCTCGCCGCAGCCGCACAGCAGTACACGGGTCGCGGTGGGCGACAATGGGGTTCCGATACGGGTCATTTCAGGTCCTCGAAGGCGTCCGGGGCCGCGCCACGCTGGCTGCCGCCCGCTGAAAATTGGACCCGCATTCTACATCAGGATGCGACCACCGCGCGCCGGGCGCGCCAGGCCATGATCAGCCACACCGCGGTGACCCCGGCGAACTTCGACGCCAGCGCCGTGCCGATCACCACGGGGGTCAATGCGCCAATCATGCCGAAGAAGATGAAGGTGTCCACCGGGATGCTCAGCGCCGAGCTCAGCCACAGGCGGTCGCGCAGGGGCCGGCGGGTGACGCTGAATACCAGCCAGTCGATCAGTTCGGAGACGAAGAACGCCGTAGCGCTGGCCAGGGCGATGGCAGGCTCCGAGGTGGCATACGAGAGCACCAGCGCCACCAGCATGGCCAGCAGCGCACCATGGCCGTAGCGGGTCTGCACCATGTCGCGCAGGATGAACACCAACCCGCCCCAGGCGGACCAGATCACATCCAGGTGCGGCGCGCTGGAGAAGGCGTAGTTGATCAGCACCACGCTGCTGATATAGGCGATGAGATAGAACATGGTCTGCATGTGTGGTGGGCAAGCCGCACAGATTACTTGAATTTGCAGTCAGCGCCAGACTCTTCGCGGGTAAACCGCAGCGGCGAACCGCCGCTCCCACAGGTTTTTCGGTAAGCCTGTGGGAGCGGGCTTGCCCCGCGAATGAAACCGCAACGGTTCACAAGCCGATGATCAGCCCCGCCGCCACTGCCCGCTCATGGCAGCGTTTGAGCACCTCACGGCGCTCCTGGTTGTCCATCCGCCCCCAGCGAGTGATCTCGCTCACCGTGCGCTGGCACCCGGTGCAGATATCCTGCTCGTCCAGGGCGCAAACACTGACGCAGGGCGAGGCCACGGGCCGTTCGTCAGTCTTCATCGAGCACCAGCTCACGGGCGTAACGCTGGGCGTTGTGCACGTAATGCGCAGCGCTGGCTTCGAGCATGCGCTGCTGCTGCTCGGTCAGCTCGCGCACCACCTTGCCAGGCGAGCCCATTACCAGCGAGCCGTCGGGGATTTCCTTGCCTTCCGGGATCAGCGCATTGGCGCCGATGATGCAGTGCTTGCCAATGCGCGCACCATTGAGGACCACCGCATTGATGCCGATCAGGCTGTAGTCGCCCACCGTGCAGCCATGCAGCATGGCGTTATGGCCGATGGTCACGCCCTTGCCGAGGGTCAGCGGCGAGCCCATGTCGGTGTGCATCACCGTGCCGTCCTGGACGTTGCTGTCCTCGCCGATGTCGATCAGCTCGTTGTCGCCGCGCAGCACCGCGCCGAACCACACGCTGGCACGCGCCTGCAGGCGTACCTTGCCGATCAGCGTGGCATTGGGCGCGGCCCAGCTGGTGGGATGGGTCTCGACCCGCAGGTCGCCCAGGCGGTATTTCATGTGTCGCTCCTCACGGTTGAACGCCGGTGGCGGGGTGTGCCCCGCTCAGTTCTGGATGAAACGCTCTGGCGGCTTGTGCAGGCTGATGCCGGCATCGAACAGCAGATTGACCAGTTCGACGATCATGATCGCCGACAGCCCCCAGATCTTGTAGTCGCCATAGCGGTAGCTGGGCACGTACCAGCTGCGGCCCTGGTAATCGATACGGTGGGTGTGGTCGCGCGGGTCCTGGCGAAAGAACGCCAGCGGCACCGTGAACACGGCGGCGATTTCCGCATCGTTGGCGTGGTACTCGACGTAATCGGGGATCACCCCGACGAATGGCGTCACCTTCAGACCATGCAATGAAATCAGCGGACTGAGCGGGCCGATCACCTCGACGAGGCCAGGCGGCAAGCCGATCTCTTCTTCTGCTTCACGCAGGGCCGTGAACACCAGGTCCGGGTCTTCCGGATCGCGCCGCCCGCCAGGGAACGCCACTTCGCCACCGTGGGTGGACAAGCCCTTGGCACGCAGGGTGAGCACCAGCTCGGGCTCATCGCTGCGGGTGATGGGTAACAGCACTGCCGCTTCCGGAAAGCGGCTGTCCACCTGCAGTGACGCAGGGGTGTGGTTGCTCATTCGGCGAAGAAGCTCGTCCAGCATTACGCACTCTCGATTCCAAGGCCTGCCGTGCATGATGCACCAAAGCCTGCGGGCACCCAAGCCCTGCCCCGGGCTGCTTGCAGTGGGCCGACCGCGCGCGCCAAGATAGCCAGACCCCACAGGAATGATGAAAGCATGAAATTCTGCAGCGCGTGCGGCCAGCCGGTCATCCAGCGAATCCCCGAGGGCGACAGCCGCCCAAGGTATGTGTGCGACCACTGCCAGACCATCCATTACCAGAACCCCAACATCGTTGCCGGGGTGTTGCCCACCTGGGGCAGCCAGGTGCTGCTGTGCCGCCGAGCCATCGAGCCACGCCGCGGCTTCTGGACCTTGCCCGCTGGCTTCATGGAGAACGGCGAGACCCTCGACGCCGCCGCTCGTCGCGAAACCGTCGAAGAGGCCTGCGCCCGGGTAACGCAAATGAGCCTGTACCAGTTGTTCGACCTGCCGCACATCAACCAGGTGCACGTGTTCTTCCGCGCGGAACTGGCCGACCTGGACTTCGCCGTCGGCGTCGAGAGCCTGGAGGTGCGATTGTTCGAGGAACACGAGGTGCCTTGGGATGAGCTGGCTTTCCGCACCGTCACACGCACACTAGAATGCTACTATCGCGACCGCGTCAGGCAGCACTACCCGATAGGCCATGAATACCTGCCGCCGATGAATGTCGCGTCGTCCACCACTTAAGTTTTCAGGGATACGGTTTCATGCGCTGGTTGCTTGCCCTTTTCTGCCTCAGTGTCGCCTCGGTGTCGCATGCCGCGTTCACCGAAACCATCATTCGCAAGCCACAACCGGTCGTGCAGACCGTTTCACCCGCCAGCGCCGTGGTGCAGGGGCCGTTGATCGACAAAGTGCTGGTGCTCAAGTCCGAACGGCGCCTGCAACTGATCAGCCGTGGCGAACCGCTGAAGACCTACCGCATTTCCCTGGGCAAGCAACCCAAGGGCGCCAAGGGGCGCGAGGGCGACAAGAAAACCCCCGAAGGCCTGTACTGGCTCGACTGGCGCAAGGTCAGCGACCGCTACAACCTGGCCATGCACATCTCCTACCCGAACATCACCGACGCCGCCAAGGCCCGCCGTGAAGGGGTGGAGGCCGGTGGCATGATCATGATCCACGGCACCCCGATCAACGAGGAATACCCGGAGTGGTACTTCCACACCCTCGACTGGACCGAGGGCTGCATCGCCATGCGCAACGACGACATGCGCGAGGTGTGGAGCATGGTCAAGGACGGCACACTGATCGAAATCCGCCCCTGAGCCGAGCGAATCACTCTCGGTAACATTTCTGCCAAACAATCATCACATTGGCGTCTTAAAGTCGCGGTTTGCCACAAAATCAGCGAACAAAGGACAGCCTGATGAGTCGAGACAGCGGCGACAACCTGGACCGCAACCAGAGCGGCAACCTGCCGATGGCCAGCGTCATGGACACCTACCTGAGCCGTCGGGCCGTGGTACGCGGCGGCCTTGGCGCGGCGATCGCCATGATCGCAGGCGCCGGCCTGGCCGGCTGCTTCGACAGCGGCACCAGCAGCCCTGCCCCTACGCCGAAACCTGCCACGCCCAAACTCGGCTTCCAGTCGATCAAGGGCTCGCGCACTGACGCCTGCGTCGTTGCCGCCGGCTACAGCGCCTATGTACTGGCGCCCTGGGGCACGCCACTCAACAGCAGCGGCAAACCTTGGCAAGCGGACGGCAGCAACAGCGCCGCCGATCAGGCCAATGCCATGGGCATGCACCATGACGGCATGCATTTCTTCCCCATCGATGGCAGCTCCGACGACGGCCTGCTGGCGATCAACTTCGAATACATCGACACTGCCGCCCTGCACCCGGCCGGCCCTACCATGGTCGACGGCAAACGCCCGGCCGAAGAGGTGCGCAAGGAAATCAACGCTCATGGCGCCGGTGTGGTGCGCATACGCAAGGTCGGCGGGCGCTGGCAGGTCGTCGACAACGACCCGCTGAACCGGCGCTTCACCACCGCCACGGTGATGGACATCGCCGGCCCCCTGCGTGGCACAGAGCACGTCAAGACCCGCTTCTCGCCCAGTGGCATGGAATGCCGTGGCACCAACAACAACTGCGGCAACGGCTATACCCCCTGGGGCACCTACCTGACCTGCGAGGAGAACTGGCCGGGCATCTTCGTCAACACTGCTACCCGCCCTGCCGACCAGGTGCGCATCGGCGTCTCCGCCACCACGGGCCAATACAGCTGGGAAACCGCCGCCGGTGACGCCAGCGAGTTCGACGACGAATTCGCCCGCTTCAACCTCACCCCGAGCGGTGCCAGCGCCAGCGACGACTTCCGCAACGAGGCCAGCACCTACGGCTACATCGTCGAGATTGACCCGTACAACAGCGCCACCCGTGCGGTGAAGCGCACCGCGCTGGGCCGATTCCGCCACGAGGGCTGCTGCCCGGGCCTGGCCATGGCCGGCAAGCCGCTGGTCTGGTACACCGGCGACGACTCCAACAACGAGTACCTGTACAAGTTCGTCTCGGACGCGCCGTGGGACCCGGCCGACGCCAAGCCTGCCGACCGCCTGGCCACCGGCGCCAAGTACCTGGACAAGGGCAAGCTCTACGTGGCGCGCTTCGATGCCGACGGCAAGGGTGTGTGGCTGCTGCTCGATGCCGCAACCGCCACCACGGACGGCGCCACCCTGGGGGCACGTTATGGCGACCTGGCCGGCATCATCCTCAATACCCGTGGCGCCGCCGACGCCGTGGGCGCAACGCCGATGGACCGCCCCGAATGGACCGCCGTCAATCCGCTCAATGGCGACGCCTACCTCACCCTGACCAACAACAGCGCGCGCAGCCCGGACAAGGTCGATGCGGCCAACCCGCGCGGCCCCAACCGCCACGGCCACATCATCCGCTGGCACGAAAGCGACGATCACCAGCGCTTCACCTGGGACATCTTCGTGTTCGGCGCCAACGCCGCCGGTGGCCCCGACATCAACCGCTCCGGCCTGACCGAGATGAACCAGTTCGCCAGCCCCGACGGCATGCGCTTCGATAGCCGCGGCGTGCTGTGGTTCGAGACCGACAACGGCGAACAGAGCGTGACCAGCTATACCAACGACCAGCTGCTGGCGGTGATTCCCACCGACCTGGTGGATGGCAGCGGCAGGCAGATTCCGGTCAACCCCAGCAACCAGGCGGACCTGCGTCGCTTTTTCGTCGGGCCCAATGGCTGCGAGGTGACGGGTATCACTTTCACGCCGGATAACAAGACCTTGTTCGTCAATATCCAGCACCCGGAGAACTGGCCGTCCACCGATGTGGCGACCGTTGTCACGGCTGCGGGTAGCAAGGTGCGGCCGCGCTCATCGACCGTGGTGATTCAGCGGCTTGATGGCGGGGAGATAGGCACGGCCTGAAACGCATCGCGGGGCAAGCCCGCTCCCACGGGCCTGTATGGCACGTAGGAGCGGGCTTGCCCCGCGATGGAGAGTGCGGCGAACTTCAGAAATCGGCCAGCGGCCAGACCTCGTAGGCCGGTGTTTCGTAGGGGTGACTGCGCTTGAGCGCGCCGACGACCTCAACGATCAGCTCGTCAGCCACCACCAGCTCCACCTTCCACTCCTCGACCACCTCGACCTGGCCGGCCTGCCCGAGGTACGGCTGGCTGCCGTCCAACGGGCGGAACTGGCCCTGGCCGAGGGTCTGCCAGGCGCAGTGGTCATAGTCGCCGATGCGTCCGCCACCAGCGGCGAACACAGCGGCCTTGACCTCTTCGACATGGCTGTCAGGGACGAAGAAGGCGAGCTTGTGCACCCTTAGTTCACCCAGACGCGCGCGTTACGGAACATGCGCATCAGGGCCGCGTCTTCCTGCCACTCGTCCGGGCGCCAGGAGTTCTGCACGGCACGGAACATACGCTCCGGGTGCGGCATCATGATGGTCACGCGGCCGTCGCGGCTGGTGAGGCCGGTGATCCCGCGCGGCGAGCCGTTCGGGTTGGCCGGGTAGGCTTCGGTGACCTTGCCGTGGTTGTCGACGTAGCGCAGGGCCACACAACCGGACAGGTCGGCTTCCAGCAGTGCCTCTTCGCTTGCGAACTCGGCATGGCCTTCACCGTGGGCGATGGCGATCGGCATGCGCGAACCGGCCATGCCCTGCAGGAAGATCGAGTTGGACTTCTGCACCTCGACCATGGCCACGCGCGCCTCGAACTGCTCCGAGCGGTTGCGCACGAAGTGAGGCCAGTACTCGGTGCCCGGGATCAGTTCGTGCAGGTTGGACATCATCTGGCAACCGTTGCACACACCCAGGGCGAAGCTGTCGGTACGCTCGAAGAACGCCTGGAAGGCATCGCGGGCACGGGCGTTGAACAGCGCCGACTTGGCCCAACCTTCACCGGCACCGAGCACGTCGCCGTAGGAGAAGCCACCGCAGGCCACCAGGCCTTTGAACGCTTCGAAATCGACACGGCCGGCGAGGATGTCGCTCATGTGCACGTCGACGGCAGCAAAGCCTGCGCGGTCGAAGGCGGCAGCCATCTCGACCTGGCCGTTGACGCCCTGCTCGCGCAGGATCGCCACTTGCGGGCGCACACCTTTCTTGATGTACGGGGCGGCGATGTCGTCGTTGACGTCGTAGCCGAGCTTGACCGACAGGCCAGGGTTGTCTTCTTCGAGCAGCAGGTCGAATTCCTGGTCGGCGCAGTCGGCGTTGTCGCGCAGGCGCTGGACCTGGTAGCTGGTCTCGGCCCACTGACGCTGCAGCAGGCGACGATCACCCTTGAACAGTTCCTCACCTTCGAAGTTGATCAGGACTTCGCCGTTGTTGATCGGCTGGCCGATCACCGCGACGCAGTCTTCACCCAGCCCGGCGGCGCTGAACTGTGCCAGCACTTCACCGGTGGCGTCCTGACGCACCTGGATCACCGCACCCAACTCTTCGTTGAAGAGGATCGCAGCAACCTTTTCACGCTTGCTGGTCAGGGTGTTCAGTTCCAGCTCGAGGCCGCAGTGGCCAGCAAACGCCATTTCCAGCACGGTGGTCATCAGGCCGCCGTCGGAACGGTCGTGGTAGGCCAGCAGGTGACCGTCTTCGTTGAGGCCCTGGATCACGGCGAAGAACGCCTTGAGGTCTTCGGCGTCGTCGACGTCAGGGGCGGCACTGGCCAGCTTGCCGTGGGTCTGCGCCAGGATCGAGGCGCCCATGCGATTCTGGCCACGACCCAGGTCGATCAGGATCAGGTCGGTTTCGCCCTTGTCCATGCGCAATTGCGGGGTCAGGGTCTTGCGGATGTCGGTGACCGGGGCGAAGCCGGTGATGATCAGCGACATCGGCGAGGTGACGCTCTTCTCGGCGCCCGCTTCGCTCCACTTGGTCTTCATCGACATCGAGTCTTTGCCGACCGGGATGGTGATACCCAGTTCAGGGCACAGCTCCATGCCCACGGCCTTGACGGTGTCGTACAGACGGGCGTCTTCACCCGGGTGACCAGCGGCGGACATCCAGTTGGCCGACAGTTTGATGTCGGACAGTTTCTCGATACGCGAGGCAGCCAGGTTGGTCAGGGTTTCGCCGATGGCCATGCGACCGGACGCCGGGGCATCCAGCAGTGCCAGCGGAGTACGCTCGCCCATGGCCATGGCTTCGCCGGTGTAGACGTCGAAGCTGGTGGCGGTGACGGCGCAGTCGGCCACCGGGACCTGCCAAGGGCCGACCATCTGGTCGCGGGCGACCAGGCCGGTAATGGTGCGGTCGCCGATGGTGATCAGGAAGCTCTTGCTGGCCACGGCCGGGTGACGCAGGACGCGCTCGACGGAATCGGCCAGGGCCAGGGTGCTCGGGTCGAACTCATCGCCCAGCTCGGCTTCGCGGGTCACCGAACGGTGCATGCGCGGCGGCTTGCCCAGCAGCACGTCCAGCGGCATGTCCACCGGGGTGTTGGCGAAGTGGCTGTCGGTGACGGTCAGGTGCGGTTCTTCGGTGGCTTCGCCAACGACCGCGAACGGGCAGCGCTCGCGCTCGCAGATGGCCTGGAAGCGCTCGAAGTCTTCGGCGCTGACCGCCAGCACGTAGCGCTCCTGCGATTCGTTGCTCCAGATCTCGTGCGGGGCCATGCCCGGCTCGTCGTTGGGCACGTTGCGCAGTTCGAAGCGGCCACCGCGGCCACCGTCGTTGACCAGCTCGGGGAAGGCGTTGGAGATACCGCCGGCACCCACGTCGTGGATGAAGGCGATCGGGTTCTTGTCACCCAGCTGCCAGCAACGGTCGATGACCTCCTGGCAACGGCGCTCCATTTCCGGGTTTTCGCGCTGTACCGAGGCGAAGTCCAGGTCGGCGGAGCTGGCGCCAGTGGCCACCGACGAAGCGGCGCCGCCGCCCAGGCCGATCAGCATGGCCGGGCCGCCGAGCACGATCAGCTTGGCGCCGACGGTGATCTCGCCCTTCTGCACGTGGTCTACACGGATGTTGCCCATGCCGCCGGCGAGCATGATCGGCTTGTGGTAGCCGCGCACTTCTTCGCCGTGGGGGGTGTTGATGCTCTGCTCGAAGGTACGGAAGTAGCCGGTCAGTGCAGGGCGGCCGAATTCGTTGTTGAACGCAGCGCCGCCCAGCGGGCCTTCGATCATGATGTCCAGCGCGTCGACGATGCGCTCCGGCTTGCCATAGGCTTTTTCCCAAGGCTGTTCGAAGCCCGGGATACGCAGGTTGGACACGGTGAAGCCGGTCAGGCCAGCCTTGGGCTTGGCGCCGCGGCCGGTGGCGCCTTCGTCGCGGATTTCGCCGCCGGAGCCGGTGGAGGCGCCGGAGAACGGAGCGATGGCGGTCGGGTGGTTGTGGGTCTCGACCTTCATCAGGATGTGCACCGGCTCCTGTACCGCGCCGTACTGGCGGGTTTCAGGGTTCGGGAAGAAGCGGCCGGCCACCGAACCGACGATCACCGAGGCGTTGTCCTTGTAAGCGGACAACACGCCTTCGCTGTGCATCTGGTAGGTGTTCTTGATCATGCCGAACAGGCTTTTTTCCTGCTCTTCGCCGTCGATGTCCCAGCTGGCGTTGAAGATCTTGTGGCGGCAATGCTCGGAGTTGGCCTGGGCGAACATCATCAGCTCGATGTCGTTCGGGTTGCGCTTCAGGCCCTGGAAGGCATTGACCAGGTAGTCGATCTCGTCTTCGGCCAGGGCCAGGCCCAGGTCGATGTTGGCTTGCGCCAGGGCCGCGCGGCCACCGGCCAGCACGTCGACCGAGGTCATCGGCTTGGGCTGGGCGTGGCTGAACAGGTCGGCGGCGCCTTCGAGCTTGGCCAGCACGCGCTGGGTCATGCGGTCGTGCAGCTCGGCGGCGATCAGCTGGGCGTCGGCGTCGGACAGTTCACCGGCGACGTAGTAGGCGATGCCGCGCTCCAGGCGCTGGATCGACTGCAGGCCGCAGTTGTGGGCGATGTCGCTGGCCTTGGAGGCCCAGGGCGAGATGGTGCCCAGGCGCGGGACCACCAGGAACAGGCGGCCGGTCGGCTCCTGCACCGGCACGCTCGGGCCGTACTTGAGCAGACGGCCCAGCACCTGCTGCTGGTCGGCGGTCAGCTCGCCGTCGACGTCGGCGAAGTGGGCGAAGTGGGCGAATTCGGCATACAAACCAGTAACAGCGGGGACTTTCTGGCTCAGTTGCTCGAGTAATTTACCGTGGCGAAAGGCAGAAAGGGCAGGAGCGCCGCGCAGGATCAACATCGTCGGGACAGCCTCAGGAAGGGGTGTGCTTAGAGGCCGTGCATTCTAGCCTAATTTGCAGGCTTTCGGCACCCGCTCTAAGCCAATGGTGCCGGGCGGTGGAACCGGACTTCGGGGTCAGAAAAATCTGAAATATTTGTGGGTACTGACTTGCCCTGCGGTGAGATCTGAAACCCAGGCAGGCCTTCAATCGCAGGGCAATCCCGCTGCCACACCCGGCCCAATGGCGCTAATGGCGGACAATCCGCTACCAGACAACCCGCATATTGTCGAGATATGGCACCAGCAGTCCTTTGCGTATACTGCACGCTATGTTCGCCCACACTGCTTTGCGCCAGCGTTGCGCCAAATGGCTCTTCGCAACCGGACTCTTCCTGATGCTCGGTGCCTGCGTTGAAAAACCCAGCACCCTCGAACGCGTCAAGGAGGACGGCGTATTGCGCGTGATTACCCGCAACAGCCCGGCCACCTACTTCCAGGACCGCAACGGCGAAACCGGCTTCGAGTACGAGCTGGTCAAGCGTTTTGCCGACGACCTTGGGGTGAAGCTGCAGATCGAGACCGCCGACAACCTCGACCAACTGTTCGACCAGCTGGGCAAGCCGTCCGGCCCGGTGCTGGCCGCCGCCGGCCTGGTCAGCAGCGAGCGGCGCGCCACCCAGGCAAGGTTCTCCCACCCCTACCTTGAAGTCACGCCCCAGGTCATCTACCGCAATGGCCGTTCGCGCCCCACCAATGCCAAAGGCCTGGTGGGCAAGAAGATCATGGTGCTCAAGGGCAGCAGCCACGCCGACCAGCTGGCGGAACTGAAAAAGCAGAATCCGGGCCTGGAATACGAAGAGTCCGACGCCGTCGAGGTGGTCGACCTGCTGCGCATGGTCGACGAAGGCCAGATCGACCTGACCCTGGTCGACTCCAACGAGCTGGCGATGAACCAGGTCTACTTCCCCAACGTACGCGTGGCCTTCGACCTGGGCGACAGCCGCGACCAGCGCTGGGCGGTGGCCGCCGGCGATGACAACAGCCTGCTCAACGAGGTCAACGAGTTCCTCGACAAGGCGCAGAAGAACGGCACCCTGCAGCGCCTTAAAGACCGTTACTACGGCCACGTCGATGTACTCGGCTACGTGGGCGCCTACACCTTCGCCCAGCACCTGCAGCAGCGCCTGCCCAAGTACGAAAAGCACTTCAAGAGCTACGCCAAGGTCGAGCAAGTGGACTGGCGCCTGCTGGCGGCCATCGGCTACCAGGAATCCATGTGGCAACCGGAGGTCACCTCCAAGACCGGCGTGCGCGGCCTGATGATGCTCACCCAGCGCACCGCCCAGGCCATGGGGGTGTCCAACCGCCTCGACCCCAAGCAGAGCATCCAGGGCGGTGCCAAGTACTTCATGAAAATCAAGGAAGAGCTCGACGACAGCATCAAGGAGCCCGACCGCACCTGGTTCGCCCTGGCCGCCTACAACGTCGGCGGCGGCCACCTGGAAGACGCCCGCATCCTGGCCAAGCGCGAGAAGCTCGACCCGAACAAGTGGCTGGACGTGAAGAAGATGCTGCCGCGCCTGTCGCAGAAGCAGTGGTACAGCAAGACCAAGTACGGCTATGCCCGTGGCGGAGAGCCTGTGCACTTCGTGGCCAACATCCGCCGTTACTACGACATCCTCACCTGGGTGACCCAGCCGCAGCTCGAGGGCCAGGTGGCCGAAGGCAACCTGCATGTGCCAGGGGTGAACAAGGACAAGCCGGCAGAGCAGTCGCCGGCTATGTGAATGATCGCGGGGCAAGTCGCAGCGGCGCACCGCSCAGCGGCGCACCGCCGCTGCGACTTGCCCCGCGATTGAGCTACCCCTTCGCCCGCCTGGCCTTGAAGAACTCACTCAAGATCGCCCCGCACTCCTCGGCCAACACCCCACCCTCGACCATCACCCGATGGTTGAGAAAGCCCTGCCCGAAGAACTGCCCCTGGCTCTGCACGATGCCGGCCT
This sequence comes from Pseudomonas sp. zfem004, assembly GCF_032621715.1. Lineage (NCBI taxonomy): Bacteria > Pseudomonadati > Pseudomonadota > Gammaproteobacteria > Pseudomonadales > Pseudomonadaceae > Pseudomonas > Pseudomonas sp. zfem004. Next base: position 13,001 of record NZ_JAVYJF010000022.1, read on the forward strand.
TGGGCTCCAGCGCGCCAAACACCACCCGTGCCACCCGCGAATGGACGATCAACCCCGCACACATGCTGCAGGGCTCCAGGGTTACGTAAAGGGTGCTGCCCGGCAGCCGGTAGTTGCTGGCGGACTTCGCCGCAGCACGGATGGCAACCATCTCGGCATGGGCGCTGGGGTCGCTGTCGATGATCGGCCGGTTGTAGCCCTGGCCGATCACCTGGCCGTGCTGCACCAGCACCGCACCCACCGGCACTTCGCCCAGGCTCGCGCCTTCGGCGGCCAGTTGCAGCGCCAGGCGCATGAATTCCTGATCGCGGCTGCGATCGATGATCTGTGGGCGCATCAGACCACCGCGATCGCGGCCATCAGGCCGGTTTCCATGTGGTCGATGACATGGCAATGGAACATCCAGGTCCCGGGGTTATCGGCCACCAAGGCCACCTGGGCACGCTCGTTCTTGCCCAGCAGGTAGGTGTCGGTGAACCACGGCTCGACGATCTTGCGGCGATTGGACGCGATCACCTTGAAACTCATGCCATGCAGGTGGATCGGGTGCTGGTACTGGGTCATGTTCTTCAGCTCGAAGATGTAGCTCTTGCCCTTCTGCAGCGTGGCGATCGGTCGGTCGGCGCAGGTCTTGTCGGTGATGTCCCAGGCCTGGCCGTTGATCTGCCACAGGCTCGGCGGCTTGCCGTTGTCGGTGTTCACCGAGACCTTGCCGACCCATTCGAAGTTGAAGTTGAGCTTCTCGGCATTGTCCAGGTCCGGCTCGGCAATCGGGTTGGCCGGCAGCGCCCTGGGCCAGTCGCCCGGAGCCTGGCTGCTGGCCACCGAACGCAGGGTACCCAGGCGCACGAAGCCGTCACGCAGGGAAATCTCCTCGCCCGCCTCGGGGATACGGATGGCCAGGCAGATCCGCATGCCCGGCCCGAGCCAGTAATCGTCGTCCAGCGGACGCGGCGTGACCGGGTTGCCATCGAGGGCGTAGATCATCGCCTCGCAGTTGCCCTTGAGGTTGAGACGGTAGGTCCAGGTGTTGTCCAGGTTCAGCAGGCGCACCCGCACCACCTGCCCGGCCGGCAGCTCGGTGACCGAGTCGGGCTGGCCATTGATGGTGATCAGCCGGCCTGCGGTGCCGTTGCGCGCAGCCTCGCGCGGCACGCTGAAGGGCATCCAGGCGCCCTGCTCGTCGACATGCCAGTTTTTAAGGCTGAGGGTGCGCTCGTGGGCAAAGCCGGTCGGCTCGCGCTCCTCGACGATCAGCGGGCCGACCAACCCACGGCCAAGCTCTTCGGAGCTGCTGACGTGCGGGTGGTACCAGTAACTGCCCGCATCCGGCACCTTGAACTTGTAGTCGAAGTACTCGCCCGGCTTGACCGGCAACTGCGACACATAAGGCACACCGTCCATTTCCAGCGGCAGGCGGATGCCGTGCCAATGAATGGTGGTTTCCACCGGCAGGTGGTTGATGAAGCGCACCCGCAACCAGGTGCCCTGGCGCACCCGCAGCTCGGTACCCGGCGCCGACGGGCCGAAGGCCCAGGCCTCGGTCTTGAAACCTGGCACCAGTTCGACATCCAGGGGTGCGGCGATCAGCTCGTAGTCGTACCCGGCGTTGTCATCCTCGACCTTGCCCAGCCAGTAGCGCGCTGCGCCCCCGGCGCCCAGGCCTACCACCACCAGGCCGGTCAGGCCCTTGAGCATTTGTCGACGGGTAAAGGACATCGGTGCGGGTACCTCGTTCTCGCGCAATCAGTCTGCCAGCAGCGGCTGGCGATGAAGGGCGAATACGATACACCTGCATTTGCGAAATATTAAGTGAAGTCTTGTCGCAGCCTTGTACAACGCCACCCCGGGGCTTTCTTGCCCAAACAGGGACGCGCTGCTTAAGTGATGTCATTGGCCTGTGCAGGGACTCGGGGAGCGAAGCACCATGGAGCGAAGAAACCATCTGCTTGAGGTTGCGCTGCTGTTTGCCGTTGCGCTGCTGCTGGTGCCGAAGATCATCCTGATCAGCTACTTCTCCAACCGCTGGATCGACACCGACCTTGCCAGTATTGCCCTGTACCTGCTGCAGGACCTGCTGCTGGCGGGCCTGGTCTATCTGGTCGCCGTCACCACGCTGCGCAGGCACAAGTACAACTTTTTCCTGGTCAGCATCCTGTGCGGCGCCTTGCTGCTGTTCCTGTTGATCGACATGCGTGTCAGGGAGCTCTGGCTCAAGCCGCTGGACTGGTCGCTGATCCAATACAGCCTCGAGAACGCCAGCAACCTGACGTCGGGGGCGCCGGTGTTCCTTAACCAGCTGGCAGGCTTTGGCCTGACCTTCCGCTTCATCGTGTTCGTGCTGTTCCTGGCTTACCTGGCCGCTTGGGGGCTGGTGGGCCTGGCCACCTACCAGGCGTTCAAGCGCCCGCCCGCCGCGCCGGCAAGGGCAGGCACACTGGGCTTGGTCGTGTTGCTGTGCGGCCTGTTGCTGGGGGCGATCTTCGCCAAGGACGCCCGTTATGACCTGAACGAGAACATCGTCACCCGCTCGCTGGTCACGGCCCTGCAGAACGCCACCCAGGTGAATGCGAGCCTGCACCCCAACCTGCTGCCTTTCGAACAACCCGCTTACCCCGTGTCCGCCATCAACACCCTGCGCAAGCTGGAAAACGCACCCGCAGCAGACTTCAAGAATCTGGTGTACATCGTCCTGGAGTCGGTGCGCTGGAACAGCATTTTCGGTGCCGAGGTCCGCACCGCCCAGCGCTTCCCCACCTTCGACAGGCTTGCGCGCGAGGGCATGCTGTTCAAGTCGTATGTGACGGTGCCCCACTCCTCCAAAGGCTACTACTCGATCTTCACCGGGCAGCACGCCTACCCCGGCGTTGAAATCAAAGAGGCGATGCCGCTGCACCAGCCCGGCGTGATCCATGCACTGAAGCAGCAAAAGAACATGCAGGCCGTCGCCTTCAGCTCACTGTTCCTGCAGTTCGAAAACATGGACGGTTTCCTCAAATCCATCGGTGTTGCCAACGCCTATGCCGTCGCCGACATCGCGCCTGCCAACACACTGGCGCAGAACAACAGCAGTTTTGGCGAGAGCGACGAGCTGCTGTACGCATCCAGCATTCCCCACCTGCAGGCCATCAGCAAAACCGGCAAAGGGTTTATCGCGTTGTACTTCCCAAGCGCTGCGCACTACCCCTACGACTGCACGGGCACCTCGGCCTCGCAGTCAGCGCTGGAAAAGTACGAAACCTGCATCGAGACCACCGACACCCTGATCGGGCAGATGCTCGAGGGATACGACAAGGCGGGCTTGCTCGACTCGACCCTGTTCGTGCTGGTGGGCGACCATGGCGAGTCGTTCGGCGAACACGGGCTGTTCATTCACAACTCGTCCATGCACGAGGAAGAAGTGACTGTGCCGCTGATTTTCTGGGCCAAGGGCAAGACCCTGGCCAAGCCGATATCGACCACCAGCCAGCAGACCGACATCGCCCCTACCATTGCCGACTTCTTCGCGGTGAGCGATGCGCCGTTCAACGTACAAGGCATCAGCTTGCTCAGGGACCACGGCAAGCGGACGTTCTACATGTCGACGTTCTTCGACCAGCTGTCCTCTGCAGTGGTGGAGCACCCATACAAGTACATCTACGAGTACAGCCCGGATACCCTGGTGCGCTACCACCTCGAGGACGACCCGCAGGAGAAGAACCCTCAGCCGGTCGAAGGCGACGCGTTCACGGCCATGAAGAACCGCCTGCTGTCCTACGATGCGTACCAGAAGGCACTGTTTGCAAAAGACCCCAAGCCAGGCGAGTGATGTGCAATCATCCCCCGTCCATACGCACTCACAAGGAAGGGTCATGAAGGAACATACCTACGCGTTGACCGTGAACTGGACCGGCAATACCGGCCAGGGCACCTGCAACTACACGGCTTACCAACGGGACTTCAGCGTCGAGGCCCAGGGCAAGCCAGCGCTGCCCGGTTCGGCCGACCCGGCTTTTCGTGGCGACCGCAGCCGCTGGAACCCCGAAGACCTGCTGCTCGCCTCGGTATCGGCCTGCCACAAGCTGTGGTACCTGCACCTGTGCGCGGTGAACAACGTGAATGTGCTGGCGTACGTCGACAACCCAGAGGGCCGAATGGTCGAAGGCGATGGCGAACGCAAGGGACATTTCACGGAGATCGTGCTGCGCCCGCAGGTGGTGGTGAGCAACGATTCGGATCCGCAAGTCGCCCTGCGCCTGCATGAAGACGCCCATCACGAATGCTTCATCGCCAACTCGGTGAACTTCCCGGTGCGTTGTGAGGCGGTGATCGAGCGCGAGGGCTGACGCCAGATACGACAAGGGCGCCTTGCGGCGCCCTTGTGGCTCAACTTATTCCCACTCGATAGTGGCAGGCGGCTTGCTCGACACGTCGTAGGTGACGCGGGAGATACCGGCGATTTCGTTGATGATGCGGCCGCTGACGGTTTCCAGCAGCTCGTACGGCAGGTGCGCCCAACGTGCGGTCATGAAGTCCACGGTCTCGACGGCGCGCAGCGCCACGACCCAGGCGTAGCGACGGCCATCGCCGACGACACCCACCGACTTGACCGGCTGGAACACCACGAAGGCCTGGCTGGTCTTGTGGTACCAGTCGGCTTTGCGCAGTTCTTCGATGAAGATGTGGTCGGCGCGACGCAGGATGTCGGCGTATTCCTTCTTCACTTCACCGAGGATGCGCACGCCCAGGCCCGGGCCCGGGAACGGGTGGCGGTAGACCATGTCGTACGGCAGGCCCAGCTCCAGGCCGATCTTGCGCACTTCGTCCTTGAACAGTTCACGCAGCGGTTCGACCAGCTTGAGGTTCATCTCCTCCGGCAGGCCGCCGACGTTGTGGTGCGACTTGATTACGTGGGCCTTGCCGCTCTTGGCGCCGGCCGACTCGATCACGTCGGGGTAGATGGTGCCCTGGGCGAGGAACTGGATGTTGTCCAGCTTGCTGGCTTCGGCATCGAACACGTCGATGAAGGTGCGGCCGATGATCTTGCGCTTCTTCTCAGGGTCCGCTTCGCCTTCCAGGTTGTCGAGGAACTGCTTCTCGGCATCGGCGCGGATCACCTTGACGCCCATGTTCTCCTTGAACATGGCCATCACCTGGTCGCCTTCGTGCAGGCGCAGCAGGCCGTTGTCGACGAATACGCAGGTCAGCTGGTCGCCGATGGCGCGGTGCAGCAGCGCGGCAACCACGGAAGAGTCGACGCCGCCGGACAGGCCCAGCAGGACGTTGGCCGAACCGACCTGCTCACGCACCTGAGCGATGGCGTCTTCGACGATGTTCGACGGAGTCCACAGGGCTTCGCAGCCGCAGATGTCCTGGACGAAGCGCGACAGGATGCGACCGCCCTGCTTGGTGTGGGTCACTTCCGGGTGGAACTGCACGCCGTAGTAGCCCAGGGCGTCGTCGTACATGCCGGCGATCGGGCAGCTCGGGGTGCTGGCCAGCACGTTGAAGTTGCCTGGCATCTGGGTGACCTTGTCGCCGTGGCTCATCCATACGTCCAGGCCCAGTACGCCGTCATCGTCGACGTGGTCTTCGATGCCGTCGAGCAGGCGGCTCTTGCCGACCACGTCTACACGGGCGTAGCCGAACTCGCGCAGCTCGGAACCTTCGACCTTGCCGCCCATCTGTTCGGCCATGGTCTGCATGCCGTAGCAGATGCCCAGCACCGGTACTTTCAGGTCGAACACGGCCTGCGGCGCGCGCGGGCTGTTGGCTTCGTGGACCGACTCGGGGCCGCCGGCAAGGATGATGCCGCGCGGGTTGAATTCGCGGATCGCTTCATCGTCCATGTCGAACGGGTGCAGTTCGCAGTACACGCCGATTTCGCGCACGCGGCGGGCGATCAGCTGGGTGTACTGGGAACCGAAATCGAGGATCAGGATGCGGTGAGCGTGAATGTCGAGGGCCATGACTCAATCTCGTCAGTGGAAATCGGAAACGACGCGGGGCTGTTTGTGACAGCCCCGTTCGGTAATTGCTGGAAGCCTTAGCCTACGCGGTAGTTAGGGGCTTCTTTGGTGATCTGCACGTCATGCACGTGGGACTCGGCCATGCCGGCACCGGTGATGCGCACGAACTCCGGCTTGGTACGCATCTCTTCGATGGTCGCGCTGCCGGTGTAGCCCATGGACGAACGCAGGCCGCCCATCAGCTGGTGGATGATCGCCGACAGGGCGCCTTTGTATGGCACGCGGCCTTCGATCCCCTCAGGAACAAGCTTCTCGGCACCGGCCGAGGAGTCCTGGAAGTAACGGTCGGAGGAGCCTTGCGCCTGCGCCATGGCACCCAGCGAGCCCATGCCGCGGTAAGCCTTGTACGAACGGCCCTGGAACAGCTCGACTTCACCCGGGGCTTCTTCGGTACCGGCGAACATCGAACCCATCATCACGCAGGAAGCACCGGCAACGATGGCCTTGGACAGGTCACCGGAGAAGCGGATGCCGCCGTCGGCGATCAGTGGCACGCCAGTGCCTTCCAGTGCAGCGGCGACGTTGGCGATGGCGCTGATCTGCGGCACGCCGACACCGGCAACGATACGGGTGGTGCAGATCGAGCCTGGGCCGATACCGACCTTGACGGCGTCGGCGCCGGCTTCGGCCAGGGCCTTGGCTGCAGCACCAGTGGCGATGTTGCCGCCGATCACCTGCACTTGCGGGTAGGTCTCTTTGACCCAACGTACGCGGTCGATCACGCCTTTGGAGTGACCGTGGGCGGTGTCGACCACCACCACGTCAACGCCGGCGGCGACCAGGGCGGCAACGCGCTCGCCGGTGTCCTTGCCGGTACCGACCGCGGCACCCACGCGCAGGCGACCCTGGTCGTCCTTGCTCGCCAGTGGGTAGGCCTTGGCTTTTTCGATGTCCTTGACGGTCATCATGCCCTTGAGGGCGAACTTGTCGTCGACGATCAGGACTTTTTCCAGGCGGTGCTTGTGCAGCAGCTCGCGGACTTCGTTCTTGTCGGCGCCTTCGCGCACGGTGACCAGGCGCTCTTTAGGCGTCATCACCTCGCGGACCTTGGCGTCCAGGCGGGTTTCGAAGCGCACGTCGCGGGAGGTGACGATGCCCACCAGGTCACCGTTGGCCAGGACCGGAACGCCCGAGATGTTGTTCAGGCGGGTCAGGTCGAACAGGTCGCGCACGGTGGCGTCGGCGTCGATGGTGATCGGGTCCTTGACCACGCCAGCCTCGAACTTCTTGACCTTGCGCACTTCGCCGGCCTGCTGTTCGATGGTCATGTTCTTGTGGATGATGCCGATGCCGCCTTCCTGGGCCATGGCGATGGCCAGACGCGCTTCGGTCACGGTATCCATGGCGGCGGAAACAAGGGGAATGTTCAGCTCGATGCCACGAGTCAAACGGGTCTTGAGACTGACTTCATTGGGCAGTACCTCGGAATAACCAGGTACAAGGAGGATATCGTCGAAAGTCAGGGCTTCTTGGCTGATACGCAGCATCGCGGGGGCTCCCGGGAGGGAAAAATGGAAGCGCGCCATTATACTCATCCACGGCGCGCCGCTCAATGCAAAATAAGGGCCTTCGGTCAGCCTTGTGGCAGTTTTACCTGCACCACCGCCACCGGCTGATCGAGCCAGTCGGCAAAGCTGTCGAGGAAGGCCTGGGTAAACCCGGCCTCGCCCCAGTTGTTGAAGATGAACCCCAGGTTGGAAAAGGCACATGGCTGCAGGTAAAGGAAGCCATTGATGTCGTCCTCGAAGCCGCACAACGGGCAGGTGAAGTTGTCGCTCACCCCCGGCGTCCACTCCTCCAGGCTCTCGAACAGCGGCTCGCCGACCTCGCGCCGGCACTCCGGGCAGCCGGCTTCTTCGAGGAAACCGTCGGTGGGGGTGTAGATGCAGCGCTTGAGCACCACTTCAAGGCCGTTGACCTGCTCGCCGAAGGGCAGTTTCTCCGGGTGCAGGGCAACCTTGCGCGCCCCCTCGGCCAGGGCATGGCCCATGCGATTGCCGGTGCGTCCGCAGGTGGTCAGTTGCTCCTGGACGATCTTCTCGCGCACCAGCCAGCGCAGGATGGCCCTCGAGCGGGCTTCGTGGGACGGCACGGTGGACAGTTTGGGGACGATGATGCTTTGGGTGTTCATGAACGAAACGGGCCTGCCGACTGCGGTAATGGCGCAATTCTAGCGCCTGCTCACGTGCTCAGGTAGCGACCGATCAAAGCCAGGCCGCTGGCCAGCACCAGCCAGGTGACCAGGCGCACGAAGGCTTCGCGGGACAGCTTCAGGGTCAAACGCCTGCCAACCCACAGCCCGAGGAACATCACCGGCAACAGGCAGGCGGCCAGCAACAGCAGGCTGGTATCGGCATACACACCGGCGATCAGGAACAGCGACAGGCGCACGATCGTGCTGCAACTGATCAAGGCGCTCTGGGTGGCGCGCACCTGCTCCTTCACCTCCAGCCGGGCGCTGAGGTAGATCGCATACAGGAAGCCGCCACTGCCGAACAATGCGCCGAACAGCCCGCCCACCGTGCCCATCGGTACAGCCCACAGGCCGGACAGGTTTGCCGGGCGCACTTTCACCGCCAGGCCGTAGATGGCGTAGGCCGTGACGAACAGGCCCATCAATAGCAACAGCAGATCCGACTTCAGATGCAGCAGGAACACCACGCCCAGGGTGCAGCCCACGGCCATGCAGGGCAGCAGGCGCAGCAACTCGCTGCGCACCACATCCTTGCGTGATGGCAGCAGGTTGCCGAAGGCGGCGACGAAGTCCAGCAGTACCAGCAGCGGGATGATTCGCGACAGGGGCATGAAGTGGATCAGGACCGGGCCTGCGACCAGCGCGGTACCGAAGCCGGCGATGCCGAAGACGATGTAGGCGACGGCGATCGCGAGCAGGATGGCGAGCCAGTCGAAGGGGGTTAGGGAGAGTTGGGCTAGCGTCATGCTGGGTCTCGTCAGTCCTTGGAGGTGCATTTGTTGGGATAGGCGGTGGGGCGAGCAAGTGTATGCCTTGAGAGTTATGGCGCCTATGAGATCGAGCGCCGCCCGCGCGGCGCTTCGCGGGTAAACCCGCTCCCACAGTTTGTTTCGGGCCAATTATTCCTGTGAAAGTACCGGCGCCTGCCTTGGTGCATGCCTCAAGTCAGGCGAGGCGCCAGCAATGCCCACCTTAATACCGCGTCGTACCAACAAGGCGGACCAGGTAATGGCACAGGAGAGACTGGCCCGAAATAAACTGTGGGAGCGGGTTTACCCGCGAAGCGCCGCGCGGGCGGCGCTCGATCTTGAAAGCGCTGCAAGGCTTTCGCCATACACCTGCATGCCCTGACACAACCTCCCGCCATGCACCTGCCTGCCCCACACCCCACCCACCCCAACAATCTCAACCCTGGCATCCCCCCAAACTCCCCCTTATCATGCCCCCATGATCAAAGACCCCTTCGAACGACTCGGCCTGGACCGCGAGGTCCTCACCGTCAGCCAGCTCAACGGCCGCGCCCGGGTGCTGCTGGAAGACGTGTTCCGCAGCGTCTGGGTGGAAGGCGAAATCTCCAACCTCGCCCGCCCCGCCTCCGGCCACATGTACTTCACCCTCAAGGACAGCGGCGCGCAGATTCGCTGCGCACTGTTCCGCCAGAACGCCCTGCGCGTGCGCCAGGCACTGCGCGACGGCCTGGCGGTCAAGGTGCGCGGCAAGGTTTCGCTGTTCGAAGGCCGTGGCGACTACCAACTGATCCTCGACACCGTGGAACCTGCCGGTGACGGCGCCCTGCGCCTGGCCTTCGAGGCCCTGAAGGAAAAACTCGGCGCCGAAGGCCTGTTCAGCACCGAGCGCAAGCAACCCTTGCCGGTGCATCCGCAACGCATCGGCATCATCACTTCGCCCACGGGCGCGGTGATCCGCGACATCATCAGCGTGTTCGGCCGCCGTGCGCCGCAGGTCGAGCTGAACCTCATCCCTACCGCTGTCCAAGGCCGTGAGGCCATCGCGCAGATCGTCCGCGCCCTGCAGTTGGCCGACCGCCAGGGCTTCGATGCGCTGATCCTGGCCCGTGGCGGTGGCTCGCTGGAAGACCTCTGGTGCTTCAACGAAGAAGCCGTGGCCCGCGCCGTGGCGGCCTGCGTGACGCCCACTGTCAGTGCCGTGGGCCATGAGACCGACGTGTCGATCAGCGACTTCGTCGCCGACGTGCGCGCCCCCACCCCGTCGGCCGCCGCCGAACTGCTCGCCCCCGACAGCAGCGGCCTGCAGCAGCGCCTCGACAGCCTGCAGCGGCGCCTGTTGCTGCGCATCCAGAACCGCCTGGCCCACGACCGCCTGCGCGTCGAAGGCCTGGCCCGGCGCCTGCGCCACCCGGGCGAACGCCTGCGCCAGCAGGCCCAGCGCCTGGATGACCTGGACATGCGCATGCGCCGCGCCTTCATGCTCAGCCTGCAACGCCGCCATGAGCGCCTGGGCCGTCTCGACACCCGTCTGGCCGCGCAACACCCCGGCCGCTCGCTGAAGCTGCTCAAGCAACGCCTGGACAGCCTGGGCGAACGCCTGCCACGGGCCATGCGCGAAGTGCTCAAGGACCGTCGCCAGCGCTTCCAGGCGCAACTGCAGACCCTGCAGGTGGTCAGCCCGCTGGCGACCCTGGCCCGCGGCTACAGCATCCTGCTCGACGAGCGCGGCCAGGCCATTCGCAGCGCCGCCCAGACCCACAACGGCCAGCGCCTGACCGCACGCCTCAATGAAGGCGAACTCAAAGTGCGGGTCGAGGACAACCACCAGACTCCGGTCACCCTTTCGCTACTGGACTGACACATGCCCCGCCTGTTCGCCCCCCTGCTCGCCCTGTTCCTGCTGCTGCCGGTCACCGCAGCCCAGGCCAGCTACATCACTCGCACCCTCGACAAGCCGGTGCCCGGCGGCGTCGCGGTGGTCGACCTTGGCCCTTCGGCCAGCGCCCCGAGCGCCCGCTTCGATGGCAAGCCGGTGCTGGTGGTCAAGGAGCAGGACACCTGGCTGGCCATCGTCGGCATCCCGCTGACGCAGAAGCCCGGCAACGCCGTGCTCACCCAGGGCAGCCGCACCCTGCCCTTCACCGTCGGCAGCAAGAAGTACCCCGAGCAGCACATCACCCTGAAGAACAAGCGCCAGGTCAACCCAGAGCCCGACGACCTCAAGCGCATCGAGCGCGAACTGGCCGAGCAGGTGAAGGCCTACCGCAGCTTCAGCCCTGCGCTGCCGAGCAACCTGATCCTCGACAAACCGGTCAATGGCCCGTTGTCGAGCAAGTTCGGCGTGCGCCGCTTCTTCAATGGCGAAGAGCGCAATCCCCACGCCGGGCTGGACTTCGCCGTGCCCGCCGGCACGCCGATCAAGACCCCGGCCAATGGCAAGGTGATCCTGGTGGGCGATTACTTCTTCAATGGCCGCACGGTGTTCGTCGACCATGGCCAGGGTTTCATCAGCATGTTCTGCCACATGTCGAAGATCGACGTTAAGCCAGGCCAGGTGCTGCGCCGTGGCGAGGTGGTCGGCCGGGTGGGCTCGACCGGGCGCGCCACCGGGCCGCACATGCACTGGAACGTCAGCCTCAATGATGCGCGGGTGGATCCGGCGATTTTCATTGGTGCGTTCCAGCCTTGAATGCCCATCGCGGGGCAAGCCCGCTCCCACGGCTGGCGCATTTCAACGTGGGAGCGGGCTTGCCCCGCGATTTGCGCAATAAAAAAACATCGAGCAAAACAAAACCAACAACAAGCAATAATTCGACATAAAATCTCGATCAAATTGCTTTTTTAAGCATTCCTCTCAATTTTTTCACAGTGCTTGCCATCCCCCACCCCACTGGTTAGGGTTGAGCACATGAAAACCTTCAGCACCCTCATCCTTCTCCGACAACACCGCAGCCTCTGCCTGGTCAGTGCACGACTACCAGGGTGAATCGCGTCGCCTCGCCTTTTCATCTCGTTATCGTTTGGCAGGCCCGATTTCGGCCGCACATAAAAGGATTGCTTCCATGACCATGCTCAAAGACCCTTCGAAGAAATACCGCGCCTTCCCGACCATCGACCTGCCCGACCGCACCTGGCCGTCGAAAACCATCACCCAGGCGCCGATCTGGTGCAGCTCCGACCTGCGTGATGGCAACCAGTCGCTGATCGAGCCGATGGATTCGGAGAAGAAGCTGCGGTTCTGGAAGACCCTGGTGCAGGTCGGCGTGAAGGAAATCGAAGCCTCGTTCCCGTCCGCGTCGCAAACCGACTTCGACTTCGTGCGCACCCTGATCGAAGACGGCCACATCCCGGACGACACCACCATCCAGGTGCTCACTCAAGCCCGTGAAGACCTGATCGCCCGCACCTTCGAATCCCTGCGCGGCGCCAAGAAGGCCATTGTCCACCTGTACAACGCCACCTGCCCGTCGTTCCGCCGCATCGTCTTCAACCAGGACAAGCAGGGCGTCAAGGACATCGCGGTCAACGCGGCCAAGCTGTTCGTCAAGTACGCCGCCCAGCAGCCGGAAACCCACTGGACCTTCCAGTACTCGCCAGAAACCTTCAGCGCCACCGAGCTGGAGTTCGCCAAAGAGGTGTGCGACGCGGTGATCGAGGTGTGGAACCCGACCCCTGAGCACAAGGTCATCCTCAACCTGCCGGCCACGGTCGAAGTCGCCACGCCGAACATCTACGCCGACCAGATCGAATGGTTCTGCCGCAATGTCAGCCGCCGCGACAGCGTGGTCATCAGCCTGCACTGCCACAACGACCGTGGCACCGGCATCGCCGCCACCGAGCTGGGCCTGATGGCCGGCGCCGACCGTGCCGAAGGCTGCCTGTTCGGCAACGGTGAGCGCACCGGCAACGTCGACCTGGTGACCCTGGCGTTGAACCTCTACACCCAGGGCATCGACCCGCAGTTGGACTTCTCCGACATCGACGGCGTGCGCAAGGTCGTCGAAGAGTGCAACCAGTTGCCGGTGCACCCGCGTCACCCGTACGTCGGCGACCTGGTCCACACCGCCTTCTCCGGCTCGCACCAGGACGCCATCCGCAAAGGTTTCACCAAGCAGCAGGAAGGCGAACTGTGGGAAGTGCCGTACCTGCCGATCGACCCGGCCGACATCGGCCGCAGCTACGAGGCGGTGATCCGCGTCAACAGCCAGTCGGGCAAGGGCGGCATCACCTACCTGCTCGAACAGGAATACGGCATCAGTCTGCCGCGCCGCATGCAGATCGAATTCAGCCAGGTGGTGCAGGGTGAGACCGACCGTCTGGGCCTGGAAATGACCGCCAAGCAGATTTACACCCTGCTGCAAAAGGAATACCTGCAAGCCAATGCGCCGTACGCGTTGGTCAGCCACCGCCTGCAGGAAGAGAACGGCAGCAGCCACGTGCAGGTGGAAGTCTCCGGTGAAGGCGAGACCACCCTGCACTGGCACGGTAAAGGCAACGGTGCCCTGGAAGCCCTGGTGGCCGGCCTGCCGGTAGCCGTGGAAATCATGGACTACAACGAGCACGCCATCGGCGCCGGCACCAACGCCAAGGCCGCGGCCTACATCGAGCTGCGCGTTGCGGGCGGTCGCCCGGTGCACGGCGTGGGCATCGACGAGAACATCACCACCGCCAGCTTCAAGGCACTGTTCAGCGCGCTTAACCGCTCCCTGAGCCAACAGGAAGCCAAGGCGGCGTAAACCCGCCCTGCTCGCCTGCAAACCCGCATCCTCGGATGCGGGTTTTTTTATGCCCGGAATATCCAGCAAGGTGCGTCGGACAACGCCATCATTTTGCCTGCAATCATGGTTATACTGCCGAACTTCCACCGCTTCGATCACGGATGACGGCCAGTGGACTCATCCGTTCACGTATCGACACAGACACTCGGACACGGATGCTTCGCCCCATGACCCCTGGCTCCCTCGCAGCGCTCGCCGAAGACAACAGCCGCGACTACCTGCGCCGACTGACTCTCGAACAGCGCAACTGCGCGCAATTGCACCACCAGCACCTGCACCTGCAGGCCCGCATCCTCTGTGAGCTCTATGACATCGACGACAGCGCCTTCGAGGCTGCGCAGATTCGCCAGATCCTCGAACAGCGCCAAGCCCGCGAAGACGATGGCTTCACTCGCCTGGAGCAGGCCAACGCCAGCCTGGATAACCAACTGGCCCTGTTCCGTCAGGCCCAGGAGCGGCTCGTCGCCAGTCACAGCCGCGCACTCGCCGAACAGCGCCAGCACCCTGCGCTGCGCCAGGGCCAGCAGCAACTGCAACAGGCCCGCCAAAAGCGCGAGCACATCGCCGCCGACCACCAGCCGTTGGTGGATGAATGCACCGGCAAACTGGCGGCCTACAGCCAGCACCGGATCTATACCTACCTGCGCTTGCGCCAATACGGCACGCAACACTACCGACGCAATGTACTGTCACGGCGCATGGACGACTGGCTCGCCCGGCAGTGCAACTTCGTCAGCAACCGGCAGAACGAACAGCTGTTGCTCGCCATGCTGGAACAGGACGCCACCCGCCTGGCCGCCTGTGACCAGCAAATTGCCGAGCTCGAACGGCAACTGACCGCACTGCTGCGCAGCAGCCTGCCTGCCGCTGACCTGGGCCCGCTCAGCCAGGAGACCGAAACCCTGGCACGCCAGGTGATCGTCGCCCAGCAGCACCTCAAGCGGGTGCGCCAGGACATCGACCTGCTCGAACAATGCGCCGACGGCGACAGCCAGGATGCCCTGCGCTGGCTCAGGTACGAACTCAAGACCGACAGCCTCAACCAGGCGCTCGCCCAGTGGGCAGCCATTGGCTCCCCGCAGGCCACCCGCTTCCAGCAGGAGCTCGACGAGCTGCGCCGGCGCCTGGACAGCGCCAGCCAGCGCGTCGGCCAGGCCAGGGAAGTGTACGAACAGGCATGCACCTTGGAGTCCGCGCTGGGCAGGCGCCTGCGTGGCGACGCCGGCTGCGCCAGCGACTGCAACTGCCACACCCAGCCCAGCCTGGACGACTGCCCCTGCCAGCTGCGCTACCCCTTGGCCGACCAGTACCGCGACGACACCAACTACGGGCAACTGATCGTCGAGTACATGAACAGGGCCCAGACGCTCAATACCGTGCTCGGCACCATCAGCGCCCTGCGCCTGCTCCCCGGCAACCCGGACACCACCCTTTCCGACCGCCCCCTCATGCAAGGACAACCATGAGCCAATACCTGGAACGCGCCCTCGACGGCCTGCGCAAACTCGGCATCACCTTCGGCCAACCGGCACAACAGGCGCCGGTGATGGTCCTGCTGGACAAGGTCGCCCATTACGACAACCAGCGGGTCACCGGTATCGCTGCCGTGCTGCAACAGGCCACGGTGTTCAACCAGACCGTGCGTGAACAGATCGCCGGCATGGACATCTCGCACCGCTACATGGACATCACCGACAGCTTCACCTCGATTCGCGAGGATGCGTCGGCCATGGCCTCGTGGATGGACGATGGCCGCCTGGACACCCTCGAACGCCTCAGCATGGCCTGGATGAACCTGCGCCGCGGCTCGATCCCGAGCCGTTTCGAGGATATCCGCAAGCACTACCTGGATGTGTGCAAGGCCGCCAGCGACCAGATCACCCGCGAGGGCCTGATTCTCGAGTCGTACATGGACTTCCGCCTGGCCATGAAGACCGCCGAAGTGGACGCCCAGCAGGTGCTGGCCATCGCCGGCCAGTCGCTGCAGGAATGCACCACTGCCCTGGACACCGCAAACGCCACGGTGGCCGCGGCCGCCAACCAGGAGCCGGCCCAACGCGCCGCGCTGGAGCTGCAACGCGACGAAGCGGTGCGCGCCCTGCAGAACGAAGACAAGCGCTACCAGATCGTCAAGGACATCGCCGACGACCTGCGGGTCGGCTACAACACCGCCGAACTGGTGTTCGCCCGCATCAGCCAGGTGCACGTGGTCAAGGAGCGCCAGTACCAGCGCATGGTCTCGTTCTTCTCCACCAACGAAGTGGTGCTGACCAGCCTGGCCGTGTCGTTCACCGCCAACCAGGGCATGGCCGAGGCCACCCACACCCTCAACGCCACCACCGACGGCATCAGCAAGGGCCTCGAAGCCCTGGGCGAAATCGGCAACCAGCAGCTCGGCGCCGCGGTCAAGGCCAGCTATGGCTCGACCATTCGCGTCGACTCGGTCCGCGCCCTGGCCCAGGCCACCCTGGACTTCCAGAGCGACATGCAAGGCCTGACCGAAACCTACCGCGCCGAATCGAGCAAGGCCGCGCTGGAAATCTCCACCGCCGTCGAAGATGCCAAGCGCGCCTTCGCCGCCTTGCTGACCAAGGCCGCGCAATGAGCAACGGCTCGCTCAGCGAACAGATGGGGGCCATGGCCCTCGTCGACGAGCTGCGCCAACAGCAGCGCCAGGTGCAGGAGCACCTGGACCTGCCGCGGCGCCGCGCGGAAGTCGCCGAACGCATTCGTGGCTATTACCAGCGCCAGGGCATCGCCTGCGACGACAAACTGATCGAGCAGGGCGTGCGCGAATTCTTCGCCCGCCGCCTGGTGTTCGAGGCACCGACGCTGGCCTGGCCTCGCCGGCTGCTGGCCGGCGTGTTCCTGCGCCGCAGCCTGGTGGCGTGGGTGCTGGTGTGGATTGCGCTGCTGGGCGGCGCCCTGCTGGCGGCGAACCTGCGCCAACCCGCCGCGCCCAGCCAAGCGGCCACCGCCACCAAGGCTACCGACACCGGCCTGGGGACGGCGGCGCCAGCCTGGACGCCGGAGGCGGACCGGGCCGCGCACCAGGCTCGCCTGGACCAATACACTGCGCTGATGGCCCGCCTGGAGGCCATGCCGTTGCCGGATGACGTGCGCGCCAAGCTGCTGCCGTTCGCCCGCTCCACTGGCGCGCTGGTGGCCGACCATGGGCCGGCCAAAGCCATCCGGGCCCTGCGCGAGCTGCAGGTGTATGCCGACTTCACAGAGGCAAAACTGCAACTGCGCATCCCCGACGTCGCCGGCCAGATGTCTGGTTACGAACGCTGCCGCAAGACCTCGGCGTGCAAGCCAGACAGCGAAGACGGCAAGGCATGGTTCCTGGCATTCCAGGCACGCGACCCGCAAGGCAAGGTAGTGACGATGCCACTCGCCAACGGCCGCACCGGTGATATCGCACTTACCGACACCCTCGGCGTACAGGTCAGTCACGCGCAGTACTTGCAAGCACAGCAGGCCAAGCAGGCCACGGGCCGCGTCGATAAACCGGTCATCGGCAGCAAGGATGCCTACAGCATGGCCCGCAAGTTCGACAGTCGCGCCCTCGTCGGTGGCGCCTACGACAATCCGGCCGACACCAGCCAGCACATCATCTCCGCCAGCTTCTGATAGGCCGCCAATGACCGTCTCACTTTCCGAACAGATGGGAGCCATGGCCCTGGTCGACGAACTGCGTCACCGGGACATGGAACTGCAGGACCACCTTGACCTGACTCGGCGCCGCGCCGAGGTGGCCGAGCGGATCCGCGCCTACTACCAGAGCAACGGCATCCACTACGAGGACGCCCAGGTCGAGGAAGGCGTGCGTGCGTTCTTCTCGCGCCGGCTGATGTTCGAGGCCCCCACCTTGAACTTCGCGCAACGCCTGCTGGCGTGCCTGGCCATGGCCCACCGCAAGCTGATGATCTGGGCAGCGTGCGGCGCAATGGCCTGCGCCCTTGGCCTGGGCATCGCCCACCTGGTAGACACGGCCCTGAACACGAAAGTGGGGCAAAGCGCCGACCGATTGGCCAGGATCGGTGAGCAGTTGAACGACGACATTGCCGTGCAACGACAACGGCTTGAACGGGTGAAGGCGCGCCTGGAACAACAACCGCAACCCGTGGTGGCGGCGCTGGTTGCGAAAATCGACCCTCTGCTGCCCAGCACCAACCTGCCTTACACCCTGGATCGCCCGGACCCGATCACCCGTGAAAACCGCGCCCAGCTCCAGACCCGCATCCAGATGGCGCAACTGCAGCTGTCGACACCGCGCAAGCATCTGGAAAGCGCCAGAAAAAGGCTCAATCGCGTGGATCACGTCTACGCCAGCCTCGATCTCCAACGCCATTTGCTCGATCGCCTGAAGGCAATGCCATTGCCTGCGGCCGAGCGCCTGGATATGACGAACTGGGCCGAGTCGGTCGGGAAGGACATTGCCAGGCTACGGTTGAAAAAGGCGGACGCTACACTTGCAGCGCTGAAGGACTACCTGGACTTCGCCGCCGAGCCCCTGACGATCGAACTGATCGATCGCCCCGGTATCAAGTCCGGCGTGGAACGCTGCTATGAAGAGACCGGTTGCAGCGAGAACAGCCTGCGCGGCAAGAGCTGGTACTTGATCGTCGAGCCGCTGGACAGCACCGGCAAGCCGGCCTTCGCCCCGGTGACCAGCGTGGAGGACGGCACGACTCGTTGGGCCAAGCGCTTCGGCGTGCGCGTCAGCTACGAGGAATACCTCAGGGTCCGCCAGGACAAACTCGACGATGGCCACATCAGCCAGCGCTTGATCGGTGAAAAACCGGCCAATAGCCTGACCCTGCGCTTCAACCAGCGCACCAGCCCCGCTCCCGACATGATCCTGGAATGGTGACGCCATGACCCCGACCGCCCTCGGCAATGCGCTCGAAAGCAATACGCGCCAGGCCGAGCAACAGCTGCGCGAGGCCGAACGGGCGCTGTATGCCGAGACCGAACAGCAAACCCGGCTCGAACACCTGATCAGCTCGAAACTGTCCGATATTGCCAGCCTGCAGCTCAGGATCGACCCGATGCGGGACCTGCAGACCCGGCAGTTGTTCGAACAACGCGAGCGAACCCATGCCGCGCTCACCCAGCAGCTCGAAGACGTCGAAGGGCTCATCGCCCGCAGGCTGGAAGCGCTGCAGGCGGTGCGTAGCAACCTTGATCGCCTGGACAGCCAGTCGCAGGACCTGCTCAAACAGGATCCGGCCGTGCGCCAGCTGAGCGAGCAACTGGACGCAGCCCTCCAGGCCGAACAGCAAGCCCATGCCAGCTACGATGAAATCCGCGACGAGTGCGCCAGCAAGCTGCAAGGCTACAACAGCAACCCGCTGTACCGTTTCCTGAAGGCCAACCACTACGGCACCGAGCAGTACCGCCCGCGTCTGTTCCAGCGCGCGTTCGACAACTACCTCGCACGCAGGGTCGGCTTTCGCGTCAATTACGCCAACGAGCAGATCCTGCTGAGCATGCAGGCACGCAACGAGACACTGCGCCAGGCCCTCGGCGAAGCCCGCGAGCAACTGCAGGCACAGCACCGGCAACAACTGGACAAGGCCCGCGAAACCTTCGGCATGCCGGCGTTGCGGGTCGAGGAGCAAGGCCTGGGCACGCTGCTGAGCGAGGGCAAGGCCCAGGCCCGCTCACTGCAGGCCCAACTGACCGACTACGCCCAGAAGCGCGATCCGTATCTGCAACAGATTCGCCAGGGCATCGCCGACCAGCTCCAGGCTCGGCCATTGGCCGAACTGATCGCCGAAGCGGCGAAGACCCCCAGCCCCCATGACGATGTCCTGGTGAATGACCTGCAGCTGCTGCATGCCCGCCTGCGGGAAATCCAGCAACGTCTGCACGGCCTGCAGGACCAAGCACTGGGCAAGCGTCGCCTTTACGACCGCGCCAAGGCTCTGGAATACGCACTGCGCAACGATCATTTCAGCGATCCGCGCCACGAGTACCAGTTGAGCCCGCCGATCGAGCAGGTGCTTGCCGACTACATGAGCGGCCTGCTCGACCAGCAAGCCGTGGAAAAACGTCTCGATGAAGGCCGCGAGTATGTTGCCCCAAGGCATCGCGGCAACAACACGCACAGCACGGGCAGATCGTCCGGCGGTTCAAGCAGCGATGGCTTTCGTACCAGCGGCAGCTCCGGCGGCGGTGGCTTCTCGTCCAGTCGCAGCTCCGGCGGCGGCGGGTTCCGCACCACTGGCAGTTTCTGACAGGCGAAACATCGCGGGGCAAGCCCGCTCCCACGCTGCTAGTGGTGTATCCGTGGGAGCGGGCTTGCCCCGCGATTGGGCCCAGGCAAAAAAAAGGGGCGCCGACCAAGCGCCCCACAAGCCGTGTAGCACACAACGAAATCGGTCAGTCCAGCAGCGCCATCGCCTCGGCGCTGCACGCCTCGATACGGGCCCAGTCGCCGTTCTTGATCCAGCTGCTGTCGAGCATCCAGGTGCCGCCCACGCACATCACATTGGGCAGTGCCATGTAGTTGCGCACGTTGGCCGGGTTCACCCCGCCCGTGGGGCAGAAGCGGATGTCGCCGAACGGGCCACCGAATGCCTTGATCGCCGCCACGCCGCCGCTGATCTCGGCCGGGAACAGCTTGAAGCGCCGGTAACCCAGGGCGTAGCCCATCATGATCTCGGACGGCGTGCTGATGCCGGGCAGCAGCGGGATGTCGCTCTCCACGCCGGCCTCGAGAATGTCCTGGGTGATGCCCGGGGTGACGACGAACTGCGCGCCTGCGGCCTCGACCGCGGCGAACATGCTGCGGTCGAGCACGGTACCGGCACCGACGCACAGCTCCGGGCGCTGCTCACGCAGTACCTGGATGGCCTTCAGGCCCAGCGCCGAGCGCAGGGTCACTTCCAGGGTACGGATGCCACCGGCGGCCAGGGCGTCGGCCAGCGGCAGGATGTCTTGCTCGCGGGCGATGGTGATCACCGGCAGGATGCGCGCCTTGGCGCAGATCGCGTCGATGCGTTCGGCTTTCTCGGCCATCGAGAGCAAAGGCTGTGGGCGTTCGAGGGTGGTCATGACTGTGGATCCTTGGCTCATGGGCACCAGTAGATGCTCAGGGGGTCGTGAAGAAAAGCGCGAATCGGCATTTCGGTAAGGTCGTTGCCCGCCAGTGCGGCGCGCAGGGTAGCGAGCTTGCCTGCCCCTTGCACGGACAGGGCGGTGAAAGCGGCGCTGGCCAGCAGCGCGCGGGTCATGCTCAGGCGCTGGTGCGGCACGCTGGGCGCCAGCATCGGCAGACAGCGGCGCTCACCCACCTTGGCCAGGCCCTGGCGCAGGTTGGGGCTGGCCGGGAACAGCGAGGCGGTGTGGCCATCGTCGCCCATGCCCAGCACCAGTACATCGATCGGCGGCAAGTCGGCCAGTACCTGGTCGGCCTGCTCGGCAGCGGCTTCCAGGTTGGCGGCAGCCTGGTAGAGGCCGATGAAGCGTGCCTGGGCCGCCGCGCCCTTGAGCAGGTGACGGCCCAGCAAGCCGGCGTTGCTGTCGGCATGCTCCACCGGCACCCAGCGCTCGTCGGCCAGGCTCACGGTCACCTTCGACCAGTCCAGCACTTGAGCCGCCAGCTGCTCGAGGAACGGCACCGGGCTGCGCCCGCCGGACAGCACCACACAGGCCTGGCCCTTGCTGGCGATGGCTTGGCGCAGGCGTTCGGCCACGTCATGGGCCAGGGTCGCCGCCAGGGTGTTGGAATCGGCCAGCGCATGCGCCTTCACGCTCGCCGGCAGTTGCAGTTCAGATATCGCCATACCAGGCCCTCCCATCACGTGTGATCAGTGCAATCGAGCTCATGGGCCCCCAGGAACCGGCCGCATAGGGTTTGGGGGCATCGCCGCTGGTCTTCCAGCCGGCGATCAGTTGGTCGCACCATTTCCAGGCGTATTCGATTTCGTCCTTGCGCACGAACAGGTTCTGGTTGCCGCGCATCACTTCCAGCAGCAAGCGCTCGTAGGCATCAGGAATCCGTGCGCTGCGCCAGGTGTCGGAGAAATTCAGTTGCAGCGGCCCACTGCGCAGCTGCATGCCCTTGTCCAGGCCCTGCTCCTTGGTCATTACCCGCAGCGAGATGCCTTCGTCCGGCTGCAGGCGGATGATCAGCTTGTTGCCGATCTGCAAGCGCTGTTCCGGGGCAAAGATGTAGTGCGGCGTCTCTTTGAAGTGGATGACGATCTGCGACAGCTTGCCGGGCATGCGCTTGCCGGTGCGCAGGTAGAACGGCACGCCCGACCAGCGCCAGTTGCGGATGTCGGCGCGCAGGGCGACGAAGGTTTCGGTGTCGCTCTGGGCGTTGGCGTTGTCTTCTTCCAGGTACCCCGGCACCGGCTTGCCATCGCTGTAGCCGGCGATGTACTGGCCACGCACCACGCGAGTACTCAGGCCCTCGCCGGTGATCGGCGCCAGGGCCTTGAGCACCTTGACCTTCTCGTCGCGGATGCTGTCGGCGGAAAGGTCGCTGGGCGGGTCCATGGCGATCAGGCAAAGCAGCTGCAACAGGTGGTTCTGGATCATGTCGCGCAGCTGGCCGGCCTTGTCGAAGTAGCCCCAGCGGCCTTCGATACCGACCTTTTCGGCGACGGTGATTTCCACGTGGGAGATGGAATTCTGGTTCCACTGGGTTTCGAACAGGCTGTTGGCAAAGCGCAGGGCGATCAGGTTCTGCACCGTCTCTTTGCCCAGGTAGTGGTCGATGCGATAGACGCGGTTTTCCGGGAAGTAGCGCGCCACGGCGTCGTTGACCCGGCGCGACGACTCCAGGTCGTGGCCGATAGGCTTTTCCAGCACCACCCGGGTGCGTGGCGCCAGGCCGGCCTTGTCGAGGTTCTCGCAGATCGCCCCATAGACGGCGGCGGCCGTGGCGAAGTAGGCGATCAGTGGCAGCTCGCCTGGCGCGTGCTCGACCAGGGCCTGGTAATCCTCGGGCTGGACGAAGTCCACGTGCAGGTAGTTCAGGCGTTCGAGGAAACGACCCAGGGCAACGGCGTCGATGTCCGCGTCGGGGACGTGGCGACGCAGGTGCGCCTCGATGGTGCCCAGGTGCTCCTGCGTGGTGCCCGGCTCACGGGCCAGGGCCAGCAGCCGGGTGTCCGGGTGCAGCAGGTTGGCACGGTCGAGCTGGTAGAGCGCGGGAAACAGCTTGCGCAATGCCAGGTCGCCCAAGGCGCCAAACAGGGCAAAGGTGCAAGGTTCGACACTGATCGCAGCCATGATGTTGGTTCTTTTATTAAAGTTGAGCTAGGAATACCGCTTTCAAAGCGGGTTTTCAAGGCCTAATGTAGTAAAAACCACAACATTATCTACATCTATTACAACCCAGTGGTGTGACAATCTCACCGCCAGTAGGATACACAACACTGCAAAAAGCCTGCTGCCCCGCCAGCCGGCTGTCACCTAGAGCCGACCAAGGACACCCCATGGACCGCGTGCGTAACCTCCTGGAACAGATCCAGGGCCGCCTGGACGAGTTGAACAAGGCCGAACGCAAAGTCGCCGAAGTCATCCTGCTCAACCCGCAACAAGCCACCCGCTTCAGCATCGCCGCGCTGGCCCAGGCGGCCTCGGTCAGCGAACCGACCGTCAACCGCTTCTGCCGCTCGTTCGGCGTCAACGGCTACCCCGAGCTCAAGCTGCAACTGGCGCAGAGCCTGGCCAGCGGCGCGGCCTACGTCAGCCGCGCGGTGGAGGCCGACGACGATCCGGCGGCCTACACCCAGAAAATCTTCGGCAGCGCCATCGCCTCGCTCGACAGCGCCTGCCAGCAACTCGACCCACAGCAGGTCAGCCGCGCCGTGGACATGATGATCCAGGCCCGGCAGATCCACTTCTTCGGCCTCGGCGCTTCCGCCCCGGTGGCCCTCGATGCGCAACACAAGTTCTTCCGCTTCAACCTTGCCGTGTCGGCCCATGCCGATGTGCTGATGCAGCGCATGCTGGCCTCGGTGGCCCACACCGGCGACCTGTTCGTGATCATCTCCTACACCGGGCGCACCCGTGAGCTGGTCGAGGTGGCGCGCGTGGCGCGGGAAAACGGCGCCTCGGTGCTCGGCCTGACCGCCGCCGGCTCGCCACTGGCCCAGGCCTGCAGCCTGAGCCTGCACATCCCGTTGCCGGAGGACACCGACATCTACATGCCGATGACCTCGCGGATCATCCAGCTCACCGTGCTCGACGTGCTCGCCACCGGCATGACCCTGCGCCGCGGCGTGGACTTCCAGCCGCACCTGCGCAAGATCAAGGAAAGCCTCAACGCCAGCCGCTACCCGATCGAGGACGACGACCTCAGCTGAGGCGGTGCGCCTGCAGCCGCAGGTGCGCACGTTCACCCGGCCTCAGGCTCAGGCCCTCGTCGCTGCCACTGGCCGCCTCGACGCAGACGAAACCCTGGCACTCGCGCCCGCTCACACCCATCAGCGGGCGGTTGCCCGGGTGCCAGACCACGGTGTCGTCACTGTCACCGGTGTCGATGCACAGCTCGCGCTGCCAGGCCGGGTCCTGCAACTGCACCTTGGGCGTGCCGGGGTAGACCTTCTGGCAACCGCCCTTGAGTTTCAACGCGCCGTCTTCGCGGCAAGCCTGGCGGTTGAGGCGGTCGTAGCCTTCGATATCCTCAAGCCCAGACAGCGCTATCTTCGACACGTCACTGATCCGCCAGTAAGCCAGCAGCGCATGGCTCAACTGGCAGGGTTCGCTGTCCTGGTGCTCGGTACTCAGGCTCAATTCCATGCTGGCGCCCAGGCGCGCATGCAGGTCGACCTGCCAGTCGCACAGGTCCAGGCGCCACTTCAGGGTCACGCCCTGCTCGTCCTCACGGCTGTCCACCAGCTTCCAGTCCAGCAGCCGCGCCCAGCCATGGGCCGGCCACAGGTCCTCGCTGGGATGGCGGCCATACCAGGGCCAGCACACCGGCACGCCACCGCGGATGGCGCCAACCTGCGGCCACTGCTCGGCGCACCACAGCCAGGGCTTTTCACCGGTGGGCTGGAAGTGCAGCAATTGCCCGCCCTGGCGGCTGAACACCGCCTGGCAGCGAGGGTGGTCGATGATCAGCACATCGCGCTGCTGGTAACGCTCCCACTCGAAGGTCGGCCTCGGCCGTTGCGAGGTGAAGAAGCGATGTAGCGGATGTTCTGCCATGGTTCCAAGCTCTTTTGTTGTTCGAGATAGCGCTGTCTCGACCCGTACCCGCTAACCACTGCAGACCAGTGGTTAGCGGAAGGCCGAAAATGGATGGCGTAAATTTACAACAATTCGTCTCAGAATGACGACTGAATCTTCAACCCTGCGACCAGCGCGTTGTCCACCTCGTCCACCGCACCCGGGCTCTTGATGTACTGCAGGTTCGGCCGCACGGTCAGCCAATTGGTGACGTGGAAGCCGTAGTAGAGCTCGGCGTTGTACTCGGTGCGTTGCAGCGGCACGAAGCCTGGATTGTCGTAATCGATAATGCCGGACTGGGCGTTGAGCAGCTCGGCACGCTTCTTCACGTCGTCGTTGACATGGATACGCGCCACGCCGAAACCGATATCGTCCTTGGGCCGGGCGTCAAAGGCGCCTTTGTAGACCAGGCCGACCTGCTGGTAGTTGTCGACCACGTTGGTGGCCTTGTCGTGCACGGTGAAGTTGGCGAACAGGCTCAGGCCACGGCTGGCATCGCTGGCGTGGGCAGTCACCTGCTGCTGCGCCACCACCCACCAGCCATGCTTGCTGGAGTGCGACTTGAAGTCCTGCCCGGTCAAGGCCTGCGGGTTGCCGTTGATGTCGTCATACACATCGTCGGCCTTGGCGGTGCTGTAGTAGTAGCCCAGGCGGTACTCGCCCGGCAGGCCGTTGACCTTGGGCGACCACACCGCTTCCACCGGCAGGATCGCGCCCTTGGTGCCGCTGCCGCTGAGCTTGAAGCCGTTGCCGGTCTCCAGGTTCGAAGGGTTCTGCTCATAGGCACCGACCTGGACGAAGAATTCCGGGGTGATGTTGTATTTCACCCGCAGGGCCCACTGGCTGACCGGCCAGTTGTACCAGATGCCACCCACCCAGTTGCCCACCTGCGAGCCGCAGAACGCCAGGTTCTGGAAGTCGCAGGGGAAGCTGTTGAAGTCCTCGCCTTCGCCGAAGCGGCCGACTTTCACATCCAGCGCGCCGTCGAAGTACTTCTGCTTGACCCACATCTGCGTCAGCCGCCAGGTCTGGCCGCGCCCCCAGACTTCCTGCACCGAGCTGAACTGCCCGGCGCGCGGGTCGCTGATGCGGTCGTTGGACAGGTTGCGGCCACTGCGTTCGGTGATCGCCAGCTTGAACTCGGCATCGTGCCAGCCGAAGATCTTCTCCAGGTCCAGGTGCGCGCCGAGGGCGAACTGGTCGCTGTAGCGCGCGGTCTTGTCGTCGTTGTAGCCACCGTGCAGGTTGCCGGCCACCTCGCCGACGTAATCGAGGGTGAAGTCGTAGCCCTTGTCCAGCAGCTCGGTGCGGGTGCCGCCCCAGTCGCCGGTCATCCATTTCGATTCCGACGAGAAAGCCTCGGCAGCCTGGGCCCCGCTGCTGCCGACCATGGCCAGCAGTGCCAGCGAGCCCAATGTCCTGATGCGATTGCGCTGTTCCATCCCTTTGCGTCCTCTTTTCTTGTTATTAACAGAACGGTTTAACGGTCGAGCCCTTGCAGCCCGCTCCCACATCAACGCCCCTTGAAGCGGGCCACGTTGTCTTTCACCGCGGTAGCGGCCAAGTCCAGCCGCTCACCACTGGCAGCATCGAACAGCAGCACCCGCGCCGGGTCGAACTGCAGGTTCAGGCTGTCGCCCACCCGACACGCCACATCCGGCGCCAGGCGGCAGCAGACCTTGGTCTGGTTGAGGGTGACGAACACCAGCAGGTCCGGCCCGGTGGGCTCGGTCACCTGCACTTCGGCGCGGATACCCGGCAGGCCGTTACCCTCCGTGCCCCCCAGCGAAATCTGCTCCGGGCGCACACCCAGGATCACCTCGCGCCCGTCCAGCGCATCGGCATCCACCCCCAGCGGCAGTTCGCAGCGCGCCTGGCCGCTGTCGAGCAGCGCCAGCACCCGGCCGTCCTGGCGGGTCAGGCGCACCGGGATGAAGTTCATCGGCGGCGAACCGATGAAGCTGGCGACGAACAGGTTGGCCGGATCGTTGTAGATCTGCTGCGGCGTGCCGAACTGCTGGATCAGGCCGTCCTTCATCACCGCCACCTTGTCGCCCAGGGTCATGGCCTCGATCTGGTCGTGGGTGACGTACACCGTGGTGGTCTTCAGGCGCTGATGCATCAACTTGATCTCGGTGCGCATCTCTACCCGCAGCTTGGCGTCGAGGTTCGACAGCGGCTCGTCGAACAGGTAGATCTTCGGCCGCCGCGCCAGGGCCCGGCCCATGGCCACGCGCTGCTGCTGGCCGCCGGACAGCTGGCCGGGCTTGCGGCCCAGCAGGTGCTCGATCTGCAGCAGCTTGGCGACCCGCGCCACTTCCTCGTCGATGGCTGCCTGGGGCAGCTTGCGGATCTTCAGGCCGAACGCGATGTTGTCGCGCACGTTCATGGTCGGGTACAGCGCATAGGACTGGAACACCATGGCGATGTCGCGATCCTTCGGGCTCATGCCGCTGACGTCTTCATCGTCGATCAGGATCGCACCGCCACTGATGTTCTCAAGGCCGGCGATGCAGTTCATCAAAGTGGACTTGCCGCAGCCCGAGGGGCCGACCAGGATCAGGAACTCGCCGTCCTTGATCGCCAGCTGGATGTCCTTGAGCGTGTCCGGCAAACCGGTGCCGTAGGTCTTGTTCACGTTGCGAAGTTCGAGCGTTGCCATGACTTACCCCTTTACCGCGCCGGCGGTCAGCCCGCGCACGAAATACTTGCCCGCAATCACGTAGACCAGCAGCGTCGGCAGCCCGGCGATCATCGCCGCGGCCATGTCGACGTTGTATTCCTTGGCCCCGGTGCTGGTGTTGACCAGGTTGTTGAGGGCCACGGTGATCGGCTGCGAGTCGCCGCTGGAGAACACCACGCCGAACAGGAAGTCGTTCCAGATCTGGGTGAACTGCCAGATCAGGCAGACCATGATGATCGGCGTCGACATCGGCAGAATGATCCGCCCGAAGATGGTGAAGAACCCGGCGCCATCCAGGCGCGCAGCCTTGACCAGTGCATCGGGGATGCTCACGTAGTAGTTGCGAAAGAACAGCGTGGTGAAGGCCAGCCCGTACACCACGTGCACCAGCACCAGGCCACTGGTGGTGCTGGCCAGGCCGAGCTTGCCGAGGGTGAACGAGGCCGGCAGCAGCACGGTCTGGAACGGCAGGAAGCAGCCAAACAGCAGCAAGCCGAAGAACAGCTGCGAGCCACGGAAGCGCCACATCGACAGCACGTAGCCGTTGAGCGCGCCGATGGTGGTGGAGATCAGCACCGCCGGCACGGTGATCAGCACCGAGTTGACGAAGTAGCCGTTGACCGTGGCCCAGGCCTTGGCCCAGCCGATGCCGGTGAACACCGCCGGCCAGCTCAGCAGGTTGCCGGTGCTGATGTCTTCGGGGGTCTTGAAGCTGGTCAACAGCATCACCACCAGCGGCACCAGGTACAGCAGCACGGCAAGCAGCAGCACGGCGTGGATGGCGATGCGGCTGAAGCTCAATGCGGGTTTGTCGAGGCGGCTAGTCATGGCGTTTACCCCGCAGCTCCGAGTACAGATAGGGGACGATGATCGCCAGGATGGCGCCGAGCATCAGGATCGCACTGGCCGAGCCCATGCCCATCTGCCCGCGGCTGAAGGTGAAGGCGTACATGAACATCGCCGGCAGGTCGGAGGAGTAGCCGGGGCCGCCGGCGGTCATGGCCGCGACCAGGTCGAAGCTCTTGATGGCGATGTGCGCCAGGATCATCAGCGAACTGAAGAACACCGGGCGCAGGCTGGGCAGCACCACGGTCCAGTAGATGCGCGGCAGGCTGGCGCCATCCAGTTGCGCGGCGCGGATGATCGACTGATCGACCCCACGCAGGCCGGCGAGGAACATCGCCATGATGAAGCCCGAGGCCTGCCACACCGCGGCGATCACCAGGCAGTAGACCACCCGATCCGGGTCGATCAGCCAGTCCAGGCGAAAGCCCTCCCAACCCCAGTCGCGCAGCAGCTTGTCCAGGCCCATGCCGGGGTTGAGCAGCCACTTCCAGGCGGTGCCGGTGACGATCATCGACAGCGCCATGGGGTACAGGTAGATCGTGCGGATGAAGCCCTCGCGGCGGATGCGCTGGTCCAGCAGCACGGCAAGCAACACGCCGATGGCCAGGGTGATGGCGATGAACAAACCGCCGAACAGCAGCAGGTTCTTGCTCGCCACCCACCAGCGGTCGTTGTCGAACAGCCGCGCGTATTGCGCAAGCCCGGCCCATTTGTAGGTGGGCAAAAAGGTCGAGGTGGTGAACGAGAGGACGAAGGTCCACAGGATGTAGCCGTAGAACCCCACCAGGATGATGAACATGCTCGGCGCCAGCACCAGCTTTGGCAGCCAGCGCTGAAGCGCGTCCAGGGGTGAGGCCCGCAGGCGGGCGGTTGCTGTAGTCATGATCTGGTTTCCCGATGTGCCGCATCGCGGGGCAAGCCCGCTCCCACGCAGGCAGTGAGTTCACTGTGGGAGCGGGCTTGCCCCGCGATCAGGGTTACTTGGCGGCGTTGACTGCTGCGGCCAGCTTCTTCGCCGCATCCGCCGGGTCAGCCTTGGGGTCATTGATGTAGTTGGTCACCACATCGAAGAACGCCCCCTGCACGGCCAGCGTGGTGGCCATGTTGTGCGCCATGCTCGGCTGCAGGCCGCCGCTCTTGGCGTCGGCCAGGAAGTCCTTGGCGGAGGTCTGGGCGCAGGCGTCGAAGCCGTACTTGCCCATGTCGGCGAGCATGTCGTTACGCACCGGGATAGAGCCCTTGTTGGTGCTGAATACCTTCTGGAAGTCCTCGCCCAGCACCTTGCGGGCGATGTCCTGCTGGCCCGCTGCAGTGCCGGCGTCCTTCTGCTTGAACACCACCAGCGAGTCGATGTTGTAGAGGAAGGCCTTGTCGGTGCCGGGGAACGCCACGCACTGGTAGTCCTTGCCGGCGGTTTTCTTGGCCAGGGTCCACTCGCTCTTGGCCCAGTCCCCCATGATCTGCATGCCGGCCTTGCCGTTGATCACCTTGGCGGCTTCCAGGTTCCAGTCCTGGCCCTTGCCGTCGGGGTCCATGTAGGTGGCGACCTTCTTCAGTTCGGTCAGCGCCTTGACCATCTCGGGGCCGGTCAGGGCTTTTTCATCGAGGTCGACCAGGGCCTTCTTGTAGCCTTCCACGCCCATCACCGAGAGCACCACGCTTTCGAACACGGTGCTGTCCTGCCAGGGCTGGCCACCGTGGGCAAGCGGAATGAAACCGGCGGACTTGAGCTTGTCGCCGGCTGCGTAGAACTCATCGAGGGTGGTCGGCGCCTTGTCGATCCCGGCCTTCTTGAACACCTCGGGGTTGATCCACAGCCAGTTGATGCGGTGGATGTTCACCGGCACGGCCACGTAGTCACCATCGTACTTCACGGTGTCGGCGACTTTCTTGTCGAGCAGGCTGTCCCACTTCTCTTGCTTGGCAACGTCTTTCAATACATCGGCATCGAGCAATCCCGTGGACGCCCAATCCTGGATATCCGGCCCCTTGATCTGCGCCACGCCCGGCGGGTTGCCGGCCACTGCGCGGCTCTTGAGCACGGTCATGGCGGTGGCACCGCCGCCACCGGCAACCGCACCGTCCTTCCAGGTGAAACCGTCTTTTTCAACCTGGGCCTTGAGCACATCCACGGCGGCTTTTTCACCGCCGGAAGTCCACCAATGGACAACTTCCACGCTGCCTTTGGTATCGGCGGCATGGGCACTGAGGGTGTACAGGGAAGCGAACGAGATCGCGGCGGCGAGACGAAGCGTCGAATGCATGGGGGAATACCTTTCTTGTTGTTATGCGTGGCAAGACTGTCGCTTGCTTTGCAGTGAGTGTAAGGACCTCGCACCCGGCGCCAGGTAACGAACGGATGCGCGAATGTCAGCGTTTGGTTACAAAGCCAGCGCAGTGGCCAGGCTCGGCGCCAGAGGCAAGCGCGGCAGCAGCAGTGCCTGCAAGGCGTGGTAGAGATCAGGCTTGCCGCCCCAGATGCGCGCGCTGGGCTGGTTGGTCGGGTCCAGTTCGTGGTGCC
Source organism: Pseudomonas sp. zfem004 (assembly GCF_032621715.1). NCBI lineage: Bacteria > Pseudomonadati > Pseudomonadota > Gammaproteobacteria > Pseudomonadales > Pseudomonadaceae > Pseudomonas > Pseudomonas sp. zfem004. Next base: position 43,979 of record NZ_JAVYJF010000022.1, read on the forward strand.
AGCTGCCGTGTACGCGGTCGATGAAATGCGTGGCGATGAAGTCCCAGAAGCAGCGGTACCACTGCTCGTAGCGCGGCTCGCCAGTGCGCCGCAGCAAGGCGGCAGCGGTGGCGCAGGCCTCGGCATGCACCCAGTGCAGGCGCTCGCGCACCAGCGGGCGGTCGCGCCAGTCCAGGGTGTAGACCAGGCCCGGCGCGCCGTCGGCGTGCCAGGCATCGCGGCAGGCACTGTCGAACAGCCCCCTGGCGGCCGGCAACAAGGACTCGGGCGCAGGCAGTTGCGCCCGTTGCAGGGCCGCCTCCAGGTGCAGCACCAGCCGTGCCCACTCGAAGGCATGCCCAGGCGTGGTGCCGTAGGGACGGAAGCCGTCGGCGGGGTTGTCGCGGTTGTAGTCGGGCAGTGCCTGCCAGTGCCCGTCGAAATGCTCGGTGACACGCAAACCGTCGCTGGCAGCCTGGGCAAGGATCAAGCGCTCGACCATGCGCAGGGCGCGGTGCAGCCACAGCGTGTTGCCGGTCACGTCGGCCAGGGCGAGAAACGCCTCGACGCCATGCATGTTGCTGTTGGCGCCGCGGTAGGCTTCTGCCTGCTGCCAGTCGCGGGAGAACGACTCGCGCAGGGCGCCCTCCTCCTCGCACCAAAAGCGCTGCTCGATGACCTGGACCACAGCGTCCAGCAGTGCCTGGGCCTGGCTGACGCCCGCCACCACCGCCGAACTGGCGGCCAGGGCGACGAAGGCGTGCAGGTAGGCGGCCTTGCCGGTGTCGCCGTGGCCTTCGGGCTGTGCATACCAGCCATCATGCTCCTGGTCGCGCAGCGGGCCTTGCAGGGCGGCGACGCCATGCTCGACCAGTTCGCGGCAACCCGGGACACCCTGGATATGTGCCAGGGCGAAGCTGTGGGTCATGCGTGCGGTGTTCATGGTCTCGGCCAGGGCGCAACGGGGCAGGCGGCCATCGTCATCGAGGTTGCCGAAGCCCTGGGGCAGGCGTGCGGCCCTGGCGAAATCGAGCAGGCGCAAGGCTTCGGTGGTAAGCCAGGCGTGGTGTGCGGGGGAATCGAGCCAGCTGCGGGTCATTGGCGTCTTCCTTGTAGTTGTCAGCCGATTCTAGCCAGCCGTCCTGGGTGGCATGTCACAAAGGCCGGTGCAATTGTCACCAGTCCGAGACATTCCCTTCGGCCCCTTTGAGAACGGCTCACCCGGATGACGCCAGCATGGGAGGATGGCACTATGCAATCAACGTTGATACTTACACAGGACATGTGAATGAAACTGCTGCACGGAAGTGGGATCAAACAAGCGCTGCGCGAGATCGCGCCTCGGCAAGTGGCGGTTGCCTATGCAGGCAAAGACTGGCGCGACTACCTCTCAACCGATCACCTGCAGGAAATCATCCTGTCGCCAACCATCGGCTCCAATCCCTTCGCAATTTCTGCACTGGTCAGCCAGCTTGGTTGGGAACGGGTGCACTTCCTCGACAACCTCCACACCAAACTGTATCTGGGCAAAGGCGCAGCAGCCTTGGGCAGCTTCAACCTCACTGCCAACGGGCTTAGCGCAGAAGGGCTTGAGGAAGCCGGTTACCTTGTGCAGGAAGACAAGGCAATCGAAGAGCTTCGCCAGCTTTTTGATTCCTACCTGGCCAAAGCACATGAGAACTACCCCAGCGTTGAAGAAAAGGCCTCGAGGCTCACGGCGCTTTACCAATTGTGGGGGCGCGCCATCAGAGCCGACATCATCAGGAACGATGGGCAAGATCAAAGTCTGACTGCATTCCTGCCCTTCGCCGAAAATATCTACATTTGTGGCGTTACCGGTGAGTGCGAATACAACGAGGAGGTTGTGGACAGCTCGATTATCAGAGATTCAGTGTGCTTCATGCCGCGAGATGATATCGAACGAGGCAAGTGGGTCCTATGTTGGCATGCGGATGACAACGGCTACCCTCGTGACGAAACTGAACCTTACTGGGTCCACATCGACGAAATAATTGAACATGGTGTAAAGGACACGGAATACAGCAAACTGGCCATCGAGCTGAAAACAAGATCTGCTATTTCACCTCCGTTCGAACTTACTCCAATAGTTGTAGCCGCCGTGCACGCCACATTGAGGCTCAAACGCTTCGTCAAGTTCCTCTGGCTTAAAGACCCGTGGCGCATCGCACCGACGCTGCCTCTGATGCCCGCCTTTCTGGCTGAGGTCGAACGGCAAATGCGCAAGCCCGAAACACATCCAGCCCCCGAAGCCACCGACCTGGACAGCATTCGGCAAGAATTCGATGCCCTGGTGCGCCGTAACATGGAAATTGCGCATTCGAACGGATGGATCAGTGCTTTGATCCTGACGCTGCTTGCCGAAGCCAATGCCGTCGAGGTAGCCAGACGCCTGATCAAGCCTTCCCGCGCCAGGGAGACGACGCGCGACGAATTGCGTGAAGGCCTCAAGTCCTTGGCAAAGGAGAATGCGCTGGAACTGAGCCTGGAACACACCATGGTCGAAGAAAGGTACAAGCCTCTGTTTACTCGGGCGGAACTTGAGGCCGCACACGCCAACCTTTATCAAGTGAACTCGGAATATTGGCGCACAATTTGAGCCCCAAGAACTACAAGCACCGCCCTTAAGCACCAGCCTTGCCGCCTCTTGAGCCGGCAAGGTTGGTGCTTGCCGCTCGACAGCACCTGCCCACCTCAATCCATACTGCGCGGTAAATACAGCGTCACCCGCAAGCCACCCTCACGCAGGTTCAGCAAACTCACCTCACCGCCATGGCTATGGGCGATATTGCGCGCAATCCCCAGCCCCAGCCCATATCCCTGCTGCTGTCCGGCCAATCGGAAGTGCGGCTCGAACACCTGCTCCAAACGCTGCTCCGGCACCCCCGGCCCCTGATCGTCGACCTGCAGCACAAAGCTCTCGGCACTGTCGATGATGCGCAGTTGCGCCCGTTCGCCGTACTTGATGGCGTTGTCGATCAGGTTGCCGATGCAGCGGCGCAGGGCCAGCGACTTGCCCGGATACGGCGCCAGCGCCCGGCCTTCGAGGGTGATGCGGCCGTCGCGCAGGTAGGGCTCGGCCAGCAGCTCCAGCACCTGGTTGAGGTCGATCGGCTCGATGTTCTCGTGAATGTCGGTGTCCTTCACGCATTGCAGCGCGCCCTTGACCAGCAGCTCCAGCTCATCGAGGTCACGGCTGAACTTGGCCTGCAAGGCCTCGTCTTCCAGCAGCTCGACCCGCAGCCGCAGGCGGGTGATCGGTGTGCGCAGGTCATGGGAGATGGCGCTGAACAATTGCGAGCGTTCGGTCAGATAGCGGCTGATGCGCTCGCGCATGTTGTTGAAGGCCCGCCCCACTTCCACCACTTCACTGCCGCCGCCCTCGGCCACCGGTGCCACCTCGGCGCCCAGCGACAGCTCCCGGGCCGCCCGCGCCAGGCGCTTGAGCGGCCGGCTCTGCCAATGCACCAGCAAGCCGATGAACAGCAGCAACAGGACGGTGGTCAGGGCGATGAAACCGATCTGCTGGCGTGGCAGGCGTTCGGCTTCGAGGCTGGTGTAGGGCTCGGGCAGCAACGAGGCGATATACAGCCACTCGCCCTCGCCCAGGCGGATCTGGGTGACCAGCACCGGCGGGTTGAGCGGTTCGAGGGTCAGCGAGTAATGCGCCCACGAACGCGGCAACTCATCGAGCTTCAGGCCACTGTTGAAGATGCGCAGGTCGTCGGGGCTGACGAACTCCACCGAGATGTCCATCTGCTGCCCGAGGCGTTCGTGCAGCACCTGCTGGAATACCTCGATCACCGCCTGCTTGCGTGGGGTGACGGGCAGCACCGGCATGTCCAGCGGCTTGACGTTGAGCGACACAAAGAAGCGCGTACCGCCCATGCTGCGCAACTGGTCGAGCACCATCGGCCGGTAGGCCACCGGCAGCGAACGGAAGTAGCTGACACTGGCGCTCATCGAGTGAGCCAGGCTGCTGGCGCTGGCCCGCAGGCCCTGCAGCTGGCTTGCGCGCAGCTGGGCGACCCAGATCACGCTGGAAAGCCCCTGGGCCAGTACCACCACCAGCAGGGTGAGCAGCAACATGCGCCCCAGCAAGGAGCGTGGCAGCAGGCGCCAGCGCCGCTCGCTAGGCCGGGCTGACATGGGCCGCCAGCAAGTAGCCGCTGCCACGCACGGTGCGGATCAGCCGGGGTGGTTTTTCGGTGTCACGCAGGCGCTGGCGCAAGCGGCTGACGCCCATGTCGACGATGCGGTCCAGGGGCATCGGCTCGCGCCCGCGGGTGGCATTGCCGATGGTGTCGCGGTCGAGGATCTGCTGGGGGTGGTCGAGGAACAGCTTGAGCAGGGCGAAGTCGGCGCCGGAGAGGATCACCTCCTCGCCATCGCGGTGGAACAGCCGGTGGCTGACCGTGTCCAGGCGCCAGTCGTCGAACGCCAGCACGGCGCTGACCGGTGCGGCCTGGCCGAAGTCGGCGCGGCGCAGCAGGGCCTTGATCCGCGCCTGCAGCTCACGCGGGCTGAAGGGTTTGCCCAGATAGTCGTCGGCGCCAAGCTCCAGGCCGATGACCCGGTCGGCCTCGTCGGAGCTGGCGGTGAGCATGATGATCGGTACCCGCGACAGCCTGGGGTGCTGGCGTACCCAGCGGCACAGGCTGAAGCCGTCTTCGTCGGGCAGCATCACGTCGAGGATCACCAGATCGCAGGGGTTGGCGTCCAGTGCCCGGCGGAAGGACTGACCGTCGGGCTCGGCCTGCACCTGGAAGCCGGCGCGGCTGAGGTAGGTTTGCAGCAGTTCGCGGATATCCTGGTCGTCGTCGACCATCAGGATCGATTTGCCGGCAGTGGTCATCATGGTCCGTCCTCTTGTTATGCGCAGATCTTCTGCCTGCTTTACGGATCCTGTGGGAGCGGGTTCACCCGCGAAAGCGTCGGTAAGGCAGCCGCCGCATTCGCGGGTAAACCCGCTCCCACAGCAATCGCCTTGTGCTTCAGCTACCCAGCTCTTGCTGCAAGGCCACCCCCGCCCCCAGCAACCCGGAAAACTCCGCAGTCACCAGCCACACCGGCACCCCGGCAAAATACCCGCTCATGCAACCCTTGTCGGCAAAACTTGCGGCAAAACCACTGCGCAGGAACAGCTCGGCAAAACGCGGAATCACCCCGCCGACGATATAGACCCCGCCGCGCGCGCCCAAGGTGAGCACATTGTTGCCCGCCACCCGACCGAGAAACCGGCAGAACTGCTCGACCACCGCCAGCGCCCGTGGCTCGTTGGCCAGTGCCGCATCGGTGATCTGCGCGGGGGTCTTGTGCCTGGGCGTGTCGCCATCGAGCGCGCAGAGCGCCTGGTACAAACGCACCAGCCCGCCCCCGCTGAGCACCGTCTCGGCACTGACATGGCCGATCTGCCGCTGAATCTCCTGGTGAATCGCTGCTTCGCGGGCATTACCCACCGGCAGGTCGACATGCCCACCCTCGCCCGGCAACGCCAGCCACTGCTCGCCATGCCGCACCAGGCTACCAACGCCAAGCCCGGTGCCAGGGCCAATCACCAGCACTGGGCGCGAGGGGTCGGCCTGGCCCGCGCAGACTTCTCGATATTCACCTTCGCGCAAACGGGTCATGCCCAGCGCCATGGCGGAAAAGTCGTTGATCAATTGCAGCCGCTCGACCTGCAGGGTCTGGCAGAACGCCCGGCGGCTCAGCCGCCAGTGATTGTTAGTAAAGCGAAATTCATCGCCATCCACCGGCCCGGCAACCGACAGGCACACCGCCTCCAGTCCGCCACGGGCGATGCCCTGTTCGCCCAGGTACGCCTCGATCGCCTGTTCGGGGCTGGTGTAGTCAGCGGTCGCGAGCACCTGGACCGCGTGCAACTGGTTGTCGCGCCACAGGGCAAAACGTGCGTTGGTACCACCAATGTCGCCAACCAGCAGTTCTTTCACTTGAGATTCTCCAGGCCAGAGGTGAAGGCACTGGCGCCCTTCTCTGCCGAGCTGAACGCCACACGCATGAAGCCGAACAGCTCGCGACCGCAGCCCAGGTCATTGCCCTTGGGCGGCTCGGGCAGCTCGCGGCTGGCCAGTTCCTCGGCCGAGACCATGATCCGCAACGTCCCTTCGACACCATCGACGCGCACGATATCACCATCGCGCACCCGCGCCAGCGGGCCACCGTCGAAGGCCTCCGGGCATACATGGATGGCCGCCGGGATCTTGCCCGAGGCGCCGGACATGCGCCCGTCGGTGACCAGCGCCACCTTGAAGCCACGGTCCTGCAGTACGCCGAGGAACGGCGTCAGCTTGTGCAGCTCGGGCATGCCGTTGCAGCGCGGGCCCTGGAAGCGCACCACGGCCACGAAGTCGCGCTCCAGCTCACCGGCCTTGAACGCATCGGCCAGCGACTGCTGGTCGTGGAACACCCGCGCCGGGGCCTCCACCACCTGGTGTTCAGGGGCCACGGCGGAGACCTTCATCACGCCACGCCCCAGGTTGCCTTCCATTACCCGCAGGCCGCCCTCGGCGGAGAACGGCCGCGCCACCGGGCGCAGGATGCTCTCGTCGAGGCTCTGTTGCGGGCCTTCGCGCCAGACCAACTGGCCGTTGTCGAGGAACGGCTCCTGGGTGTAGCGGCGCAGCCCCGGGCCGGCCACGGTGTTGACGTCCTCGTGCAGCAGCCCGGCATCGAGCAGCTCGCGGATGAGGAAGGCCATGCCGCCGGCGGCCTGGAAGTGGTTGATGTCGGCTTTGCCGTTCGGGTACACGTGGGACAGGGTCGGCACCACCTCGGACAGGTCGGCCATGTCCTGCCAGGTCAGCTGGATGCCGGCGGCCTGGGCGATGGCCGGGATGTGCAGGGTGTGGTTGGTCGAACCGCCGGTGGCGTGCAGCGCAACGATCGAGTTGACCAGCGCCTTCTCATCGACGATTTCGCCGATCGGCATGAAGCTGCCGCTGGCCTTGGTCATGCGCGTGACCTGGCGCGCGGCCTCGGCGGTGAGGGCATCGCGCAGCGGCGTGTAGGGGTTGACGAACGAGGCGCCCGGCAGGTGCATGCCCATCACCTCCATCACCAGCTGGTTGGTGTTGGCGGTGCCGTAGAAGGTGCAGGTGCCTGGGCCGTGGTAGCTGTTCATTTCCGATTCGAGCAGCTCTTCGCGCGTGGCCTTGCCCTCGGCGTAGCGCTGGCGCACGTCGGCCTTCTGCTTGTTGGAGATGCCCGAGACCATCGGCCCGCCGGGGACGAAAACGGTCGGCAGGTGGCCGAAGCGCAGCGCCCCCATCATCAGCCCGGGGACGATCTTGTCGCAGATACCCAGCATCAGGGCTGCATCGAACATGTTGTGGGACAGGGCGATGGCGGTGGACATGGCGATCACTTCGCGGCTGGCGATAGCCAGCTCCATGCCCGGCTCGCCTTGGGTCACGCCGTCGCACATGGCCGGCACGCCACCGGCGAACTGGCCGACCGAGCCGACCTCGCGCAGGGCCTGCTTGATCTGCTCGGGGAAGTGCAGGTACGGCTGGTGCGCCGAAAGCATGTCGTTATAAGACGAAACGATGGCCACGTTGGCAGCGTTCATCAGGCGCAAGGTCTGCTTGTCGTCGGCACCGCAGCCGGCCACGCCATGGGCGAAGTTGGCACATTGCAGGCTGGCGCGCATCGGTCCGTCACTGGCCGCGCCGCGGATAAGCTCAAGGTAGCGTTCACGGGTGGGGCGGCTGCGTTCGATCAGCCGTGCGGTGACCTCAAGGATGCGCGGATGCATGTACTGGACTCCAGGCTAACGGTAAGGGCGGCTTCAACGGGCATTTTCCCTCCAAACGATTGCGGCCTAGGCTTGCAGTAAAGCTACCTGGCCCATTCGCGGAGCAGCCTGCCCGGCCACTCGTTGTAGATTTAACAAAATACTGCCACTAAAAAGGCTTGTTTTCTATCACGCAGTGAATAATCTTGTAATTCCAATAACAAAACCGTTTCAGTGAAGCTGCCTTTTTGCCACAGGCTTCACCCGACTGCCAGAGGTAACGCCATGACCCTACGCATCGCCATCAACGGATTCGGCCGCATCGGACGCAACGTCCTGCGCGCACTCTACACGCACGGCTACCGTCAGGACCTGCAGGTCGTCGCCATCAACGACCTGGGCGACAGCGCGATGAACGCCCACCTGCTCAAGTACGACAGCGTTCACGGCCATTTCGATGCACAGGTCGAGGCCGACCACGAGAGCCTCACCGTCAACGGCGACCGTATTGCCGTCAGCGCCATCCGCAACCCCGCCGAGCTGCCCTGGAAAGCCCTGGCCATCGACGTGGTGTTCGAATGCACCGGGCTGTTCACCGAGCGCGCCAAGGCCGCCGCGCACCTGGCCGCCGGCGCCGGCAAGGTAATCATCAGCGCACCGGCCAAGGGCGCCGACGCCACCGTGGTGTACGGGGTCAACCACGATGTGCTGCGCGCCTCGCACCAGATCATCTCCAACGCCTCGTGCACCACCAACTGCCTGGCCCCAGTGGCCCAAGTGCTGCACCGCGAGTTCGGCATCGAGCAGGGGCTGATGACTACCATCCACGCCTACACCAACGACCAGGTGCTCACAGACGTCTGCCACGCCGACCCGTACCGGGCGCGCTCGGCCACCCAGTCGATGATCCCGAGCAAGACCGGCGCCGCCGAGGCGGTGGGCCTGGTGCTGCCGGAGCTGGCCGGCAAGCTCACCGGCATGGCCGTGAGGGTACCGGTGATCAACGTGTCGCTGGTCGACCTTACGGTCAACCTGCAGCGTGAAACCACCACCGAAGAGGTCAACCAGCTGTTCCTCGAGGCCAGCCGCCATTCGCGGGTGCTGGGCTATAACGCGCTGCCGCTGGTGTCGTGCGACTTCAACCACAACCCGCTGTCGTCGATCTTCGACGCCAACCACACCCGCGCCAACGGCCGCATGCTCAAGGTGCTGGCCTGGTACGACAACGAGTGGGCGTTCTCCAACCGCATGCTGGACAACTGCCTGGCGCTGTTCAGCGCCAAGTAAGTAGATGGGCGGTGGGCGTGGACGCTCACCGCCCACCGCGCACCACGTAAACCGCAATCTTTACCTGTTCGTGACATTTCAACGCTTGACCTGCCATATGGATGATAAGCATTATCATTAACCCCAAAGTGGCCAGGTCCCCCCGTGAGTCAATCCCGGTTCAATTCAGTCTTCCTCACCCAGCGCCTCAGCCTGCTGCGCACCTTGCAACGCATGGTCGGCAACCCCAGCACCGCCGAGGACCTGCTGCAGGAAACCTACCTGCGGGTCACCCGTGCCCTGGGCGAGCGGCCGATCGAGCACCTTGAACCCTTCGTGTTCCAGACCGCGCGCAACCTCGCCCTTGACCACCTGCGCGCCCGCCGGGTGCAGGCACGCACCCTGGTCGACGACGTGCCCGAGCAAGTGCTGCACAACGTCGCCGCCCCCGCCGGCAGCAGCGAGGATGCCGCCCACGCCGAGCAACTGCTCAAGCACCTGAGCACGAGCCTCGGCCAGCTGACCGAGCGCCAGCAGCGCATCTTCATCCAGAGCCGCCTGCATGGCGCCAGCTATCTGGAAATCGCCGAGCAACTGAACGTCTCGGCCAGCACCGTGCAGAAGGAACTGAAACTGATCATGGCCATCTGCATGGGCGTCGCCGCTCGGCACCAGTGACGCGACCACTCGCCGCGCACCTGCGCAAAGCCCTTGCCATGTGCCGGGCCTGCGCCGATCATGCGCAAAAAAGCCCCCGCAAGGATCCTTCGTGACCGATCAGCCCACCCCTCGCCCGACACCTGCCGAGCCTGATGCCCGCGCCCGTGCCCGCGAAGAGGCGATGGACTGGCTGATCCGCCTGCAGTGCGCCAATGACCAGGACACCCAGGCCTTCGAGCACTGGCTGGGCGCCGAGCCGGAAAACGCCGAAGCCTACGTCGAGGCCGAAGCGCTGTGGAACGGTGCGCCGCTGCGCCAGGCCGCCGAGCAACTGCAGCAACGTCAGCGCCGCTCCCTCGGCGGGCGCCTGCGCAGCCACTGGAAGCCGCTGGCCACCGCCGCCGTGCTGCTGGTTGGGCTGTTCACCTTCGGCAACCTGCCTGTGCGCCTGCAGGCCGACCACCTCACCGTGGTCGGCGAGCGCCAGCGCCTGCAACTGGACGACGGCGCAAAAATCCTGCTCAACACCAACTCGGCCTTCGCCAGCGATGTGCGCGACGGGCGCCAGGTTGCCCGCTTGCTGCAGGGCGAGGCCTACTTCCAGGTCGCCGGCGGCAGCCAGCCGCCGCTGGAAGTGCAGGCCGGGCCGCTGCGCGCCAACGTGCGCGACACCGACTTCGCCGTGCGCTACCTGGATGGCGAAGCGCAGTTGCGGGTGCAGCGTGGCGACGTCGATCTGCAGGGGGCCCGCGACCAGCGCATCCGCCTGAGCGCTGGCGACAGCATCAGCGTCGGCCCCCAGGGTTTTGGCCAGCGCCAGCGCGTCGACCTGAACAAGGAGCTGGCTTGGGTCGAAGGCCGCCTGGTGTTCGAGAACTGCCCGCTGGGCCAGGTCATCGCCGAAGTGCAGCGCTACTACCCAGGCTGGATCATCAGCCGCAATGCGCAGCTGGAGCAGGTCGCGGTCACCGGCAACTACCGCCTCGACCAGCCCCTGCAAACCCTGCGCGCCCTCGCCCAGATCACCTCGGCGCAACTGCATGAATACCCTGCCGTGGTGATTCTCAACTAAGCCAACAAGTTTTTTTACGCGACCCCTGTAGGCAGCACGTCTCGTTATAGCCAATGCAACTGATTCTCGTTCGATAACGACAACAGTCCACGCCTATAACCCCTCGCGCGACAGGGAGCGCTTTCGATGTCCACAGGTCCAACCCGCCCGTTCACCCCTTCCCGCCGCCACGGACAGCTGTCCTTGCTGACCCTCGCCCTGCTCGCCAGCGGCGCCTGTAGCCTGCCGGCCCTGGCCGTGGAGCCTGCCCAGGCGAGCAGCCAGCGCATGGGCGACTACCGCTTCGCCATTGCCCAGCAGCCGCTGGTTTCGGCGATCAATGCGTTCAGCCAGGTCACCGGCTGGCAGGTCGGCTTCAACGCCGAGCTGGCCGAAGGCGTGGCCTCGCCAGGGGTGCAAGGCTCGCTGGCCCCGGAAGCGGCATTGCAACGCCTGCTGCACGGCACCGGCCTGGCCTATCGCAAGATCGACAACGCCAACGTGGTGCTCGAACGCCAGGCGGGCAGTGCCATCGCCCTGCAACAGATGACCGTCAGCGCCACCCGTAGCGCCCAGGAGGTCAGCCAGGTGCCCAGCACCGTCAGCGTGCAGACCCGCGAGCAGCTGGACCGGCAGAACGTCAACGACATCAAGGACCTGGTGCGCTACGAGCCGGGCGTGTCGGTCGGCGGCGTTGGCCAGCGCAGCGGCCTGAACGGCTACAACATCCGCGGCATCGACGGTGAGCGCATCCTTACCCAGGTAGACGGCGTGTCGATCCCCGACAGCTTCTTCTACGGCCCCTACGCCCAGACCCAGCGCAACTACGTCGACCCGGAAATCGTCAAGCGCGTCGAGATCCTGCGCGGCCCGGCCTCGGTGTTGTACGGCAGCAACGCCATCGGCGGCGCGGTCAGCTACTTCACCCTCGACCCTGAAGACATCATCAAGCCCGGCAAGGATGTCGGCGCGCGCCTGAAGACCGGCTACAGCTCCGCCGACGAGAGCTGGCTGACTTCCGCCACCGTCGCAGGCCGCCACGCCGACTTCGACGGCCTGCTGCACCTGAGCCAGCGCAATGGCCACGAGACCGAGTCCTACGGCGAGCACGGCGGCAGCGGCCTGGCCCGTACCGAAGCCAACCCCGAGGATGTGCGCACCACCAACGTGCTGGCCAAACTGGGCTGGAACTACGCCGACGACGCCCGCCTGGGCCTGACCTACGAGCACTACAAGGATGATCGCGACCAGAACATCCTGAGCTCCGTGGGCGGGCCGTTCATTCCCGGTTTCGCTGCGTCCAACTCGTACCGCATGCGCCAGGGCAACGATACCGTTACCCGCGAACGCTTCGGCATCAATCATGAGTTCGGCCTCGACAGCCTGGTCGCCGACCACGCGAAGTGGAGCCTCAACTACCAGATCGCCAAGACCGACCAGCGCACCGACGAGCTGTACTTCGCCGCCGGCCGCCAGGTGTTCCGCGACCGCCAGACCACCTACAAGGACCGCCAGTGGGTCCTTGACGCCCAATTGGACAAAGCCTTCAGCATTGGCGCCACCGAGCACCTGCTGACCTATGGCACCACCCTCAAGCACGAGAAGATCAGCGGCATCCGCCAGGGCGTCGGCACCTGCCTGAACGTTGGCGGCTCCTGCACGGCCGTCGGCCAGAACAGCGCCCGCGATGGCCAGGTACCGGTCAGCGACTTCCCCGATCCGACCGTGAACACCTACAGCCTGTTCGCCCAGGACGAGATCCGCTGGAACAACTGGACCTTCCTGCCGGGTGCCCGCTACGACTACACCCGCATGGAGCCCAAATTCACCGACGAATTCCTGCGCGGCGTACAGAGCACCAGTGTGACCGGTGCCGCCAATGCCGACGACTCGGACAAGAAGTGGCACCGCGTATCGCCCAAGCTGGGGGTCACCTACGCCTTCAACGACAACTACACCTGGTACGGTCAGTACGCCGAGGGCTTCCGCACCCCAACCGCCAAGGCCATGTACGGCCGCTTCGACAACCCGGGCCTGGGTTACAGCGTGCAGCCCAACCCTGACCTGGAGCCGGAAAAGAGCAAGAGCTACGAGACTGGCCTGCGCGGCAATTTCGACGCCGGCAACTTCGACGTGGCGGTGTTCTATAACAAGTACCGCGACTTCATCAACGAAGACGCCATCCTGTCGTCCAACCTGGGCGCCAAGTTCCAGGCCAACAACATCAAGCACGCCACCATCCGTGGCGCCGAGTTCAAGGGCCGTCTGAACCTCGACCACTTCGGTGCCGCGCAGGGCCTTTACACCCAGGGTTCGGTGGCCTACGCCCGTGGCCGCAACGACGACAACGGCCAGCCGCTGAACAGCGTCAACCCGCTCACCGCCGTGCTCGGCCTGGGCTACGAGCAGCAGAACTACGGTGGCTTGCTGAGCTGGACCCTGGTCAAGCAGAAGGATCGCGTCGACGACACCACCTTCTTCGCCCCCGACGGCACCAGCAAGCAGTTCCGCAGCCCCGGCTACGGCGTGCTGGACCTGACCGGCTTCTACAAGGTGAGCGAAGACGTCACCGTCAACGCCGGCCTGTACAACCTCACCGACAAGAAGTACTGGCAATGGGATGACGTACGCGGCTACGACTCGATCGGCGAAGCCAGCGTGACCCAGCCGGCCAACCTCGACCGCCTGACCATGCCGGGGCGCAACTTCGCCATCAATGTGGTGTGGGATATCTGATTCGAACGCTTTGACCTTGCAAGCCTGTGCGAGCAACTGACTTGCTCGCCATTCGAACAGCTGCGCGATCACTGTGGGAGCGGGTTCACCCGCGAACACGGGCATAGCCCGTGCCAGGCACCGAGGTGTCACCTTCGCGGGGCAAGCCCGCTCCCCCAGTTCGCAGCCCGGTAAATGATTCAACTTCCCAGCTGAGTTTTTTTACTGTCACGCATCATCTGGTTCGTCTTGTCACTAGACAGCCCATTTCCCAAGGATGCCCCCGATGTCCACCTCCTCCGAACGCGCCGCCCTGCGCTCCCAGCGCCTGAACCAGGTCACCCACGCCCCGCACACCGAGCTGGACGCGCTGGTCAAGTCGCACAAGCCGTTCGACAGCCGCGAGAGTTTCGCCCGCTTCGTGGTCGCCCAGTACCTGTTCCAGTCGGAACTGCAGGCGCTGTACAACGACCCGCAATTGATCGCCATCGTCCCCGATCTGGCGGCGCGCTGCCGCGCTGAACAGGCTCGCCTGGACCTTGCCGACCTCGACACCGAAGTGCCGGCGCCCGTCGCCGGTGCCCTGCAGAACCCGAGCCTGGGTGAAGCACTGGGCTGGATCTTCGTCTCCGAAGGCTCCAAACTGGGCGCCGCATTCCTGATCAAGCGCGCCGTGGCGCTGGATCTGTCCGACAGCTTCGGTGCCCGTCACCTGGGCGAGCCAGAAGGCGGCCGCGCCGAAGGCTGGAAGCAGTTCACCCGCATTCTCGACAGCCAGGCCCTGTCGCCCGAGGAAGACGCCGCCGCCGAACGTGGCGCGGTCGCCGCCTTCGAGCGCTTCACCGAGCTGCTCAAGCATGCCTACGCCACCGACGCCGCGCTGGCCTGACACGCTTCACCCGGCCGCCCGCGGGCGGCCGCACCGCTGTAGTGAGACCATGACCCGACTCGCCCGCTCCAAAGTGTCCCGGCTGCTCTACGCGATCCTGGCTTATGTCAGCCTAGGGATCGGCCTGGTTGCCATCGTCATCCCCGGCCTGCCCACCACCGAATTCATCCTGCTCGCCGCCTGGGCCGCCACCCGCAGTTCGCCGCGGCTGTCCGCCTGGCTGGAGAACCACCGGTTGTTCGGGCCGATCCTGTACAACTGGCGCAATGGCCGGGTGATTCAGCGTCGCGCCAAGGTCAGCGCGACCCTGAGCATGCTGCTGTGCGCAGGGCTGATGCTGACCTTTCTCGAACACCACTGGCCGGTCTACCTGGCCATCGCCGGCATGACCCTGGGCAACCTGTGGATCTGGTCGCGCCCGGAGCGGCCGACCACGTCGGGTTGCGGCGAACTGCAACGCTGAAGGGTTTGCACAGCGTAGGCGGATGTACTGCAATAGGGCCCAGCAAGGAGGACCCTGCATGCAGCCGTTGCTCGACACCATCGCCCAGTCCCTGAGCCTCGCCCCCACCGCCGTGCGCTGGCAAGGGGTAGGCGCACTGCCCTCGACCTTCGCCGTGAGCGAACTGGCCACCGCCAGCATTGCCGCCTGCGGCCTGGCCCTGGCCAACCTGCTCGAAAGCCAGACCGGCACCTGCCCGGCAGTGCGAGTCGACCGACGCCTGGCATCATTCTGGTTCGCCACCAGCCTGCGCCCCCATGGCTGGCAAGTACCGCCGTTGTGGGACGCCATCGCCGGCGACTACCCAACCCGCGACGGCTGGATCCGCCTGCACACCAATGCCCCGCACCATCGAGCCGCTGCCTTGCAGGTGCTCGGCACCCATGCCGAACGCGCCAGCGTCGCCCGCGAGGTGGCCAAGTGGGAGGGCGATACCCTTGAAGCCGCGGTGGTCGCAGCCGGTGGCTGCGCGGCGCGAATGCGCAGCTGGCCGCAATGGTGCGCCCATCCCCAGGGCCAGGCGGTCAACCGGCAACCGCTGATCCTGCGCCAGGCCTTCACCGGGCCGGCACAGGCCTGGCAGGGCAACACAGCCAGGCCGTTGGCCGGGATGAAGGTGCTCGACCTCACCCGCATCATCGCCGGCCCCGTTGCCACCCGCTTGCTGGCCGCCTTCGGTGCCGAGGTACTGCGCCTGGACCCACCCGGCTGGGATGAGCCTTCGCTGGCGGCGGAAGTCACCCTGGGCAAGCGCTGCGCGCGCCTGGATCTGCGAACAGATAAGGGTCGTCAGCTGTTCGAACACCTGCTGGGCGAGGCCGATATCCTGGTCCACGGTTACCGCGCCGATGCGCTCGAACGGCTGGGCCTGGGTGCCGAACGTCGGCGCCAGCTCAACCCGGGCCTCATCGATGTGGGCCTGAACGCCTATGGCTGGGGTGGCCCCTGGCAGGACCGCCGCGGCTTCGACAGCCTGGTGCAGATGAGCGTCGGCATTGCCCACGAAGGCATGCGCTGGCAGCAAGCGGATCGGCCTGTGCCGCTGCCGGTGCAGGCGCTGGACCATGCCACCGGCTACCTGATGGCGGCGCAGGCGATCCGCGCGCTGACCGAGCGTTTACGCGGCGGCCAGGGGTGCCAGGCGCGGCTGTCGCTGGCGCGTACTGCGGCACTGCTGGTCGAGCGCGGGACGGTGGAAGAAGACCTGCCGCTGGCGGCGGAGACGGCGGCGGATCTTGAGCCGCACATAGAGCACACGCCATGGGGGCCGGCGCAGCGGATCAAAGGGCCGCTGCAGGTGGGTACGGCGGTGATGGGATGGGTGCGGGGTAGCTGTGAACTGGGTTCGGCCAGCGCTCAGTGGTGACGCATCTTCTGCCACTCAACGCGCATTCTCTGTGTAGGAGCAACTGTCTTGCTCAACTGCTAAAGCTAGCGCGATCCCTGTGGGAGCGGGCTTGCCCCGCGAACACGGGCGAAGCCCGTGCCACCCTGCACAGCCCTTTCGCGGCGCAAGGCCGCTCCTACAGAAGACGCGTCATGCGCGGTTCACAAACTCAACAGCCCCGAATACAACGCATACGCCGCCAGCCCCGCGCCCGCCAGCACTCCCGCGAAGATCAGCTTCTCCCACGGGGTGAACAGCGCCAGCCCCTGCTCGTGCCTGGCCCGGGCGAACAGGATCACCCCCGGCGCGTACAGCAACGCTGACAGCAGCACATACTTGAGCCCACCGGCATACAGCAGCCAGACCGCGTACAGCAAGGCTATCAGCGCCACCAGCAGGTCCTTGCGGCGCACGCTGGGCTGGCCTTGATAGCTGTCGCCACGCAACGCCAGCAACACCGCATAGGCCGCCGACCAGAAGTACGGCACCAGGATCATCGACGACGCCAGGTAGATCAGGCTGGTGTAGGTCCCCGCCGAGAACAGCGTGATCAACAGGAAACCCTGGATCATCACGTTGGTCAGCCACAACGCATTGGCCGGCACGTGGTTGGCGTTTTCCCGGGCCAGGAAACGCGGCATGGTCTTGTCGCGAGCGGTGGCGAACAGGATCTCGGCGCACAGCAGCGCCCACGACAACAAGGCCCCCAGCAGCGACACCGCCAACCCGATGCTGATCAACAGCGCGCCCCACGGCCCGACGATGTGTTCCAGCACCGAGGCCAGCGACGGGTTCTGCAGCCCGGCCAGTTCCGGCTGGGTCATCACCCCCAGCGACAGCACGTTGACCAGCACCAGCAGCGCCAGCACCCCGAGAAAGCCCACCACCGTGGCCTTGCCCACGTCCGAGCGACGCTCGGCACGGCCGGAATACACGCTGGCACCCTCGATACCGATGAACACGAACACCGTTACCAGCATCATGTTGCGCACCTGTTCCAGCACGCTGCCGAACTTGGGGTTGCTCAAGCCCCAGATGTCGCGGGTGAAGATATCGGCACGGAAAGCGAACGCGGCAATCACGATGAACATCAGCAGCGGCACCACCTTGGCCACGGTGGTCACCTGGTTGATGAACGCCGCCTCCTTGATGCCGCGCAGCACCAGGAAATGCACCGCCCACAGCAGCAGCGAAGCGCAACCGATGGCCAGCGGCGTATTGCCTTCACCGAAAGCCGGGAAATAGAACCCCAGGGTGCTGAACAACAACACGAAGTAGCCGACGTTGCCCAGCCAGGCGCTGATCCAGTAGCCCCAGGCGGACGAAAAGCCCATGTAGTTGCCGAAGCCGGCCTTGGCGTAGGCGTACACCCCCGAGTCCAGTTCCGGCTTGCGGTTGGCCAGGGTCTGGAACACGAAAGCCAGCGCCAGCATGCCCACTGCGGTGATGCTCCAGCCGATCAGCACGGCGCCGACGTCGGCGCGGGCAGCCATGTTCTGTGGCAGCGAGAAGATCCCGCCGCCAATCATCGAGCCGACCACCAGCGCGATCAGGGCGCCTAGGCGCAGCTTCTGTCCCGGTTCGCTCATGGCGCTTCTCCCCTCTTGCCCGTGCGGCGCATGAAATTTCGATCTAACGCATATAAATGTTACAGCATATTTATATTAATGCAGGACATTAAAGCTAGTTCACTCATAACTCCTTTGTCTAACTAAAAGCGCACGACACCCAGGGTTTTAACGGACTTTTTCGCACGTGGCGTAGTGCCACCACTCAATCTTGTGAAAAATTTGCGAAATATCCAGAAACGGCTAGCTTCATAGCGCAGGCAAAACGGAGCGTTTGCTCTAGATGGACACGGAGGTGCCAGTGCACAAGGCTTGCAGCAGAGCTGTCGGCATCCTCCAGGAGGTACATGAACGGTCTTTTTAACCGTTCATGTCGGCATGAACTGATCTAAATCAGCTAATGACCCAGGCGTCAGATTTATTCTGAAGTCAACTTTCTCCTGGTACGGAGTCGTTAAATGTCTGATTCTCCCGCAAAACTAAAGTTAGGTGCGCTTGTTGCACTTGTCGTCGGCTCGATGATTGGTGGCGGGATCTTCTCGCTGCCGCAAAACATGGCCGCCAGCGCCGGCGTAGGGGCCGTGCTGATCGGCTGGGCCATCACCGCGGTGGGCATGCTCACCCTCGCCTTTGTGTTCCAGACCCTGGCCAACCGCAAACCTGATCTTGACGGCGGTGTATACGCCTATGCCAAGGCCGGTTTCGGCGACTACATGGGTTTTTCGTCCGCCTGGGGCTACTGGATCAGCGCCTGGCTGGGCAACGTCGGCTACTTCGTGCTGCTGTTCAGCACCCTGGGGTATTTCTTCCCGATCTTCGGCGAAGGCAATACGCCGGCGGCGGTGATCGGTGCCTCGATCCTGCTGTGGGCCGTGCACTTTCTGGTGCTGCGCGGCATCAAGGAAGCGGCGTTCATCAACCTGGTCACCACCGTGGCCAAGGTCGTGCCGCTGGCGCTGTTCGCGCTGATCTGCCTGTTCGCCTTCCGCCTCGACATCTTCACCGCTGACATCTGGGCCGTCGGTACGCCGGAGCTGGGCAGCGTGATGAATCAGGTGCGCAACATGATGCTGGTCACCGTGTGGGTGTTCATCGGCATCGAGGGCGCGAGCATCTTCTCCTCCCGCGCCGAAAAACGCTCCGACGTGGGCAAGGCCACGGTCATCGGTTTCGTCACCGTGCTGCTGTTCCTGGTGCTGGTCAACGTGCTGTCGCTGGGGGTGATGACCCAGCCGGAACTGGCCAAGCTGCAGAACCCGTCCATGGCCGCCGTGCTTGAACATGTGGTCGGCCACTGGGGTGCGGTGCTGATCAGCGTCGGCCTGATCATCTCGCTGCTGGGGGCGCTGCTGTCGTGGGTGCTGCTGTGCGCCGAGATCATGTTCGCCGCCGCCAAGGACCACACCATGCCGGAGTTCCTGCGCCGCGAGAACGCCAACCAGGTGCCGGCCAACGCCCTGTGGCTGACCAACGCCATGGTGCAGATCTTCCTGGTGATCACGCTGTTCTCCAACAGCACCTACCTGTCGCTGATCTACCTCGCCACCTCGATGATCCTGGTGCCCTACCTGTGGTCGGCGGCTTACGCCTTCCTGCTGGCCTGGCGCAGCGAGACCTACGAGCAGGCCCTGGCCGAACGCAAGAAAGACCTGATCATCGGCGGCATCGCCCTGCTCTACGCGATCTGGCTGCTGTACGCCGGCGGCGTGAAGTACCTGCTGCTCTCGGCCCTGCTGTACGCCCCTGGCGCCATCCTGTTCGCCAAGGCCAAGCGCGAAGTGGGCCAGCCGATCTTCACCAGCATCGAAAAACTGATCTTCGCCGCCGTGGTGGTGGGCGCCCTGGTGGCGGCCTACGGCCTGTACGACGGCTTCCTGACCCTTTGAACACCTGTCTTCGCTTTACTGGAGGAATGAACCATGTCCACTGACAAACAGAAATACGGCGTCCACTCCGAAGCCGGCAAACTGCGCAAAGTGATGGTTTGCTCGCCAGGCCTGGCGCACAAGCGCCTGACCCCGAGCAACTGCGACGAGCTGCTGTTCGACGACGTGATCTGGGTCGACCAGGCCAAACGCGACCACTTCGACTTCGTCACCAAGATGCGCGAGCGCGGCGTTGATGTGCTGGAGATGCACAACCTGCTGACCGACATCGTCCAGCAGCCCGACGCGCTGAAGTGGATTCTCGACCGCAAGATCACTTCCGATTCCGTCGGCGTCGGCCTCACCAACGAAGTGCGCAGCTGGCTCGAAGGCCTGGAGCCGCGCAAGCTGGCCGAGTTCCTGATCGGCGGCGTGGCCGGTGAGGACCTGCCCGACAGCGAAGGCGCCAGCGTGATCAAGATGTACCGCGACTACCTGGGCCACTCCAGCTTCCTGCTCGACCCGCTGCCCAACACCCAGTTCACCCGCGACACCACCTGCTGGATCTACGGCGGCGTGACGCTCAACCCGATGTACTGGCCGGCGCGACGCCAGGAAACCCTGCTGACCACCGCCATCTACAAATTCCACAAGGAATTCACCGGCGCCGACTTCCAGGTCTGGTACGGCGACCCCGACAAGGACCATGGCAAGGCCACCCTCGAAGGCGGCGACGTGATGCCGATCGGCAATGGCATCGTGCTCATCGGCATGGGCGAGCGCACCTCGCGCCAGGCCATCGGCCAACTGGCGCAGAACCTGTTCGCCAAGGGCGCGGTCAAGGAAGTGATCGTCGCCGGCCTGCCGAAATCCCGTGCCGCGATGCACCTGGACACCGTGTTCAGCTTCTGCGACCGCGACCTGGTCACGGTCTTCCCGGAAGTGGTCAAGGAGATCGTGCCGTTCATCATTCGCCCGGACGAAAGCAAGCCTTACGGCATGGACGTGCGCCGCGAGAACAAGTCGTTCATCGAAGTGGTCGGCGAACAGCTGGGGGTCAAGCTGCGCGTGGTCGAAACCGGCGGCAACAGCTTCGCCGCCGAGCGCGAACAGTGGGATGACGGCAACAACGTGGTGGCCATCGAGCCCGGCGTGGTCATTGGCTACGACCGCAATACCTACACCAACACCCTGCTGCGCAAGGCCGGGATCGAGGTCATCACCATCAGCGCCGGCGAACTGGGCCGGGGCCGTGGCGGCGGCCACTGCATGACCTGCCCGATCGTCCGCGACCCAATCGACTACTAACGCCCATTGCACCCGGCCGTAGCCACGAAGTGGCGGCCGGGCTACCTACCGAACTCAAGGAGAACCGTCATGGCGTTCAACATCCACAACCGCAACCTGCTCAGCCTCGAGCACCACACCACCCGCGAGCTGCGCTACCTGCTGGACCTGTCCCGCGACCTCAAGCGCGCCAAGTACACCGGCACCGAGCAGCAGCACCTGAAGGGCAACAACATCGCCCTGATCTTCGAGAAGACCTCGACCCGCACCCGCTGTGCCTTCGAAGTCGCCGCCTACGACCAGGGCGCCAACGTCACCTACATCGACCCCAATTCCTCGCAGATCGGCCACAAGGAAAGCATGAAGGACACCGCCCGCGTGCTCGGGCGCATGTACGACGCCATCGAGTACCGTGGCTTCAAGCAGGAGATCGTCGAAGAGCTGGCCAAGTTCGCCGGCGTGCCGGTGTTCAACGGCCTGACCGACGAATACCACCCGACCCAGATGATCGCCGACGTGCTGACCATGCGTGAGAACAGCGACAAGCCGCTGCACGACATCAGCTACGCCTACCTGGGCGACGCCCGCAACAACATGGGCAACTCGCTGCTGCTGATCGGCGCCAAGCTCGGCATGGACGTGCGCATCGCCGCGCCCAAGGCGCTGTGGCCCCATGACGACCTGGTCGAGCGTTGCAAGAAGTACGCAGAAGAGAGCGGTGCGCGCATCACCCTCACCGAAGACCCGAAAGCCGCGGTCAAGGGCGTGGACTTCGTGCACACCGACGTCTGGGTATCGATGGGCGAGCCGGTCGAAGCCTGGGGCGAACGCATCCAGCAACTGCTGCCCTACCAGGTGAACAAGGAGCTGATGAAGGCCACCGGCAACCCACGTACCAAGTTCATGCACTGCCTGCCGGCGTTCCACAACTCCGACACCAAGGTCGGCAAGCAGATCGCCGAACAGTACCCGCACCTGGCCAACGGCATCGAAGTGACCGATGACGTGTTCGAATCGCCGGCGTGCATCGCCTTCGAGCAGGCGGAAAACCGCATGCACACGATCAAGGCGATCCTGGTGTCGACCCTGGCTGATCTGTAAGGGCTGACTCCGCAGGCCGGGCGATACGGATCCCTGTGGGAGCGGGTTTACCCGCGAAGGCGTCAGTCGCACCGGCCGCGTTGCCTGGGCTGACGCATTCGCGGGTAAACCCGCTCCCACAGGTGCCGTGTCCGCTCAGGGATCCGCATTCACACTTCAGTTAAAGGACATTCCCCATGCGTATCGTTGTTGCATTGGGCGGCAACGCCCTGCTGCGCCGTGGCGAGCCGATGACCGCTGACAACCAGCGCGCCAATATCCGCACCGCCACCGAACAGATCGCCAAGATCCACCCCGGCAACGAACTGGTCATTGCACACGGCAACGGCCCGCAGGTCGGCCTGCTGTCGCTGCAGGGCCTGTCGTACAAGCCGGATGAAGCCTACCCGCTGGATGTGCTCGGCGCCGAGACCGAAGGCATGATCGGCTACATGATCGAACAGGAGCTGGGCAACCTGCTGGCCTTCGAGGTGCCGTTCGCCACCCTGCTCACCCAGGTTGAAGTGGACGCCAAGGACCCGGCCTTCAAGGACCCGACCAAGTTCATCGGCCCGGTATATGCCAAGGAAGAAGCCGAGCGCCTGGCCAAAGAGAAAGGCTGGGTGGTCAAGCCCGACGGCGACAAGTACCGCCGCGTGGTGGCCAGCCCCAAACCCAAGCGCATCTTCGAGATCCGCCCGATCAAGTGGCTGCTGGAAAAGAGCAGCATCGTGATCTGCGCCGGCGGCGGCGGCATCCCCACCATGTATGACGAAAACCGCAAGCTCAAGGGCGTCGAGGCGGTGATCGACAAGGACCTGTGCTCGGCACTGTTGGCCGAGCAATTGGAAGCCGACCTTCTGATCATCGCCACCGACGTCGATGCGGCCTACATTGACTACGGCAAGCCCACCCAGAAAGCGATTGCCCAGGCCCACCCCGACGAGCTCGAAAAGCTCGGCTTCGCCGCCGGTTCCATGGGGCCCAAGGTGCAGGCTGCCTGCGATTTCGCCCGGCATACCGGCAAGGTCGCGGTGATCAGCTCGCTGGAAAACATCGAGGACATCGTCAAAGGCACCGCCGGCACACGGGTTTCCACCGCCAAGCCGGGTATCAGCTACCGTTGAATGCAGTTGGCGGGCGCCCGCCGCCCGCCGTTTTCAACCTTCCGGAGGATTCCACCATGGCCCAGTACCAACCCGGTCACGTTCATATCGAGCGCACCGCGCTGAACACCAACGACCACAGCTACGACCTGAACATCAATTACGAAGTGGCCCAGGACCCCAAGGAAGGCAGAGGCATCGAGTTCCGCCTGCATGGCAGCATCGAGGGCAAGCCGGTTGACGAGAAGTTCTTCCTGGCCAAAGACCAGGTGCTGCCCAGCTTCCTCAGCGTCACCACGCGCAAGGCCCAGGCCTACCTGAAGCCGCCGAAGAAATTCGAGACCCTGGGCTCGCCGCACAAGCTGTACGACGCAATGTTCGAAGACATTCGCGCGAAGCTGGATGTGAAGTCGGGCGACCCGATCAAGCCTGAACACCTGGAATAGCCGAATTCATCGCGGGGCAAGCCCGCTCCCACAGGGATTGCACCATCCTCAAGGGCAGCGCTGTAATTGTGGGAGCTGGTTTACCAGCGATGAGGCCCGTACAGGCAACACCGGACAGTTGCTCTACGTTGCCTACCGTGGGAGCGGGCTTGCCCCGCGATAGGCTTCATACGATCACCAAGGCATACTGTCGCCCTCCCCCGGCCACAACTGCCCGCCCCATGCGCATCCACGTCAGCTTCATCGACCGCGTCGGCATCACCCAGGAAGTCCTGGCCCTGCTCGGTGCCCGCAACCTCAACCTCGATGCCGTGGAGATGGTCCCGCCGAACGTCTACATCGACGCCCCGACCCTCAGCCCCGCCGTGCTCGAAGAACTGCACGACGCCCTGTTCGAGGTGCGTGGCGTGCAGTCGGTGGAAGTGGTCGACATCCTCCCCGGCCAACGCCGCCACCTGCAGCTCGATGCCCTGCTCGCCGCCATGAGCGACCCGGTGCTGGCCGTGGACAGCGCCGGCAAAGTGCTGCTGGCCAACCCGGCGCTGATCGCCTTGTGCGGGCGCGAGTCGGCCGGGCGCTCCCTGGCCGAGCTGTTCGGCGACCCCGACCTGCTCCAGGCCCTGCTGGACAACAATTTCCACCTGCCCATGCGCGAGATGCAGCTCAATGGCCAGAGCCTGCTGCTCGACGCCACGCCGATCACCAATGCCGGCGGGCTGCTCACCCTGTACCCGCCCAACCGCATGGGCGAGCGGCTGTCGGCGCTGCACCACGACCACGCCGAAGGCTTCGACGCCATGCTCGGCGACTCGCCGGCCATTCGCACTCTCAAGGCCCGCGCCCTGCGCGTGGCGGCCCTCGACGCGCCCTTGCTGGTGCACGGCGAAACCGGCACCGGCAAAGAGCTGGTGGCCCGCGCCTGCCATGCCATCAGCAGCCGCCACGCCGCGCCCTTCCTGGCCCTCAACTGCGCCGCCCTGCCCGAGAGCCTGGCCGAGAGCGAGCTGTTCGGCTATGCCCCGGGCGCCTTCACCGGCGCCCAGCGCGGCGGCAAGCCGGGGCTGATGGAGCTGGCCAACCAGGGCACGGTGTTCCTCGACGAGATCGGCGAGATGTCGCCCTACCTGCAGGCCAAGCTGCTGCGCTTTCTCAGCGATGGCAGCTTCCGCCGGGTCGGTGGCGACCGCGAAGTGAAGGTGGACGTGCGCATCATCAGCGCCACCCACCGCAACCTCGAGCAGATGGTCAGCGAGGGCAGCTTCCGCGAAGACCTGTTCTACCGCCTCAACGTACTCAACCTGCAAGTGCCGCCGCTGCGCGAGCGCGGCCAGGACATCCTGCTGCTGGCGCACTACTTCATGCAGCAGGCCTGCACCCAGATCCAGCGGCCACAGTGCCGGCTGGCACCTGCCACCCATGCGGCGCTGCTGGCCAACCCTTGGCCGGGCAATGTGCGCCAGCTGCAGAACGTGATCTTCCGCGCAGCGGCCATCTGCGAAAGCAACGTGGTGGATATCGGCGACCTGGACATCGCCGGCACCTCCGTGGCGCGTGGGCAGGACGGCGAAGTGGCGAGCCTGGACCAGGCCGTCGGCGATTTCGAGCGGGAGCTGTTGCAGCGCTTGTATGCCAGCTATCCCTCGACGCGGCAGCTGGCCGGGCGCTTGCAGACTTCGCATACCGCGATTGCCCAGCGGTTGCGCAAGTACGGGATTCCAAGCAAGGCCTGATGCAGCTTCGCGGGGCAAGCCCGCTCCCACAGCATCACCCTTGCCGCCACGCCCGATGTGAATCCTGTGGGAGCGGGCTTGCCCCGCGAAAGGGCCGGCCAACCCTCCGCGTAGCAAAATCATTACACCGTATCGATTTCGCTACACACTCATCCGGATGCGTCTATGCAAGGGTTTGATCCCACTACGCTTTTGAATCGCTCCCTTCCTGTATCGATTTCATTCCACAAGAATGAAAAACCAGCCTCAGATTTATATTAACATCATGATTTATAAGCATTTTTTGTGACTGGCCGCATTATTGCTAAGGGAATTCCAACCTTAAGAGCGCGGGTCTACCGCGCCCAACGCCCCTGCTTCCCGAGGAATTCCCATGAGCGAGTTGCGTTTCACCGAAGATCACGAATGGCTGCGCGTCGAAACTGACGGCAGCGTCACCGTGGGCATCACCGCCTACGCCCAGAACGCCCTTGGCGATGTGGTCTACGTGCAACTGCCGGAACTGCAGCAGTACGACAAAGGCGCCGAAGCCTCCACCGTGGAATCGGTCAAGGCAGCCAGCGGCGTGTACATGCCCCTGAGCGGTGAAGTGGTCGCGGTCAACGAAGGCCTCAACGACCAACCCGAACTGGTCAACGAAGACCCGCTGGGCGAAGGCTGGTTCTTCCGCTTCATCCCCGCCGACATGAACGAAGTGGCCGCCCTGCTCGACCAGGACGCCTACGACCGCCTGCTCAAAGCCAACGACGACGCCTGAGGAACCTGCAATGACCATCAACCTCGGCACCGCCAACGAATTCATCGCCCGTCACATCGGCCCACGCGCCGCTGACGAGCAGGCCATGCTCGCCACCCTCGGTTTCGATTCGCTGGAAGCCATGACCGCTGCAGTCATCCCCGACAGCATCAAGGGCACCAGCGTGCTGGGCAGCGAAGACGGCCAGAGCGAGGCCGATGCCCTCGCCGCGCTGAAAGCCATCGCCGCCAAGAACCAACTGTTCAAGAGCTACATCGGCCAGGGCTACTACAACACTCACACCCCGGCGCCGATCCTGCGCAACCTCCTGGAAAACCCGGCCTGGTACACCGCCTACACCCCCTACCAGCCAGAAATTTCCCAGGGCCGCCTGGAAGCGCTGCTGAACTTCCAGACCCTGATCAGCGACCTGACCGGCCTGCCGATCGCCAACGCCTCCCTGCTCGACGAAGCCACCGCCGCCGCCGAGGCCATGACCTTCTGCAAGCGCCTGTCGAAGAACAAGGCCAGCCATGCCTTCTTCGCCTCCGTGCACTGCCACCCGCAAACCCTCGACGTGCTGCGCACCCGTGCCGAACCGCTGGGTATCGAGGTGGTGGTGGGCGACGAGCGTGAGCTCAAAGACGCCAGCGCCTACTTCGGCGCCCTGCTGCAGTACCCGGCCAGCAACGGTGACGTGTTCGACTACCGCGCCGTGGTGCAGCAGTTCCACGCCGCCGGCGCCCTGGTGGCCGTGGCCGCCGACCTGCTGGCCCTGACCCTGCTGACCCCGCCCGGCGAATTCGAGGCCGACGTGGCCATCGGCAGCGCCCAACGCTTCGGCGTGCCGCTGGGCTTCGGTGGCCCGCACGCGGCCTACTTCGCCACCCGCGACGCGTTCAAGCGCGACATGCCGGGCCGCCTGGTCGGCGTGTCGATCGACCGCTTCGGCAAGAGCGCCCTGCGCCTGGCCATGCAGACCCGCGAGCAGCACATCCGCCGCGAGAAGGCCACCAGCAACATCTGCACCGCCCAGGTACTGCTGGCCAACATTGCCAGCATGTACGCCGTGTACCACGGCCCGGCCGGCCTCAAGCAAATCGCCGAACGTACCCACGCCCTGACCGCGATCCTGGCCACTGGCCTGGTGAAACTGGGCGTGAAAGTGGTCACCCGCGAGTTCTTCGATACCGTCACGCTGAATACCGGCAGCGCTACCGCCGCCCTGCACGACAAGGCCCGCGCCCAAGGCATCAACCTGCGCCAGATCGACGCCGAGCACCTGGGCCTGTCGCTGGACGAAACCAGCAGCCAGGCCGATGTCGAAGCCCTGTGGCAACTGTTCGCCGACGGCCAGGCCGCCCCGGACTTCGCCACCCTGGCCCCGACCATTGTCGGGCGCCTGCCGAGCGGCCTGCTGCGCCAGTCCGCGATCCTCGAGCACCCGGTATTCAACCGCTACCACAGCGAAACCGAGCTGATGCGCTACCTGCGCCGCCTGGCCGACAAGGACCTGGCGCTGGACCGCACCATGATCCCGCTGGGCTCGTGCACCATGAAGCTCAACGCCGCCAGCGAGATGATCCCGGTGACCTGGGCCGAGTTCGGCAACCTGCACCCGTTCGCCCCGGCCGCGCAAAGCCAGGGCTACCTGCAGATGACCACCGAGCTCGAAGCCATGCTCTGCGCGGCCACCGGCTACGACGCCGTATCGCTGCAGCCCAACGCCGGCTCGCAAGGTGAATACGCAGGCCTGCTGGCGATCCGCGCCTACCACCGCAGCCGTGGCGACAGCCATCGCGATATCTGCCTGATCCCGTCCTCGGCCCACGGCACCAACCCGGCCACCGCCCACATGGCCGGCATGCGCGTGGTGGTGACCGCCTGTGACGCTCGCGGCAACGTCGACATCGACGACCTGCGCGCCAAGGCCCTCGAGCACCGCGAACGCCTGGCCGCGATCATGATCACCTACCCGTCGACCCATGGCGTGTTCGAAGAGGCCATCGGCGAGATCTGCGCGATCATCCACGACAACGGCGGCCAGGTGTACATCGACGGCGCCAACATGAACGCCATGGTCGGCCTGTGCGCCCCGGGCAAGTTCGGCGGCGACGTGTCGCACCTGAACCTGCACAAGACCTTCTGCATCCCCCACGGCGGCGGCGGCCCGGGCGTCGGCCCGATCGGTGTCAAGTCGCACCTGGCGCCGTTCCTGCCGGGCCACGCCCAGCTGGACAACACCGCTGGCGCGGTATGCGCCGCACCGTTCGGCAGCGCGAGTATCCTGCCGATCACCTGGATGTACATTCGCATGATGGGTGGCGCCGGGCTCAAGCGCGCTTCGCAGATGGCGATCCTCAACGCCAACTACATCGCCCGTCGCCTGGAAGAGCACTATCCTGTGCTGTACACCGGCGGCAACGGCCTGGTGGCGCATGAGTGCATCCTCGACCTGCGCCCGCTCAAGGACACCAGCGGCATCAGCGTCGACGACGTGGCCAAGCGCCTGATCGACTTTGGCTTCCATGCCCCGACCATGTCGTTCCCGGTGGCGGGCACGCTGATGATCGAGCCGACCGAAAGCGAATCGAAAGAGGAACTGGACCGCTTCTGCAACGCCATGATCCAGATCCGCGAAGAGATCCGCGCCGTGGAGAACGGCAGCCTGGACAAGGACGACAACCCGCTGAAGAACGCCCCGCACACGGCGGCGGAGCTGGCTGGCGAGTGGACCCACGGCTACAGCCGCGAGCAGGCGGTCTACCCGCTGCCGAGCCTGGTGGAAAGCAAGTACTGGCCACCGGTCGGCCGCGTCGACAACGTGTTCGGCGACCGCAACCTGGTCTGCGCCTGCCCGTCGATCGAGAGCTATCAGGACGTCTGATAGCACTCGGGTCGACAGCGCGCCCTGTGGGAGCGGGTTCACCCGCGAATGCGATAGTGGTTTCACCGACGTATTCGCGGGTAAACCCGCTCCCACAGGTTCACCGTCAACCTGTAGAGCCGGTTAGGAGGTCAGCATGTCCCTGAGCGTCTTCGACCTGTTCAAGATCGGCATCGGCCCCTCCAGCTCGCACACCGTCGGCCCGATGCGCGCCGCCGCGCGCTTTGCCGAAGGCCTGCGCCGTGACGGCCTGCTGGCCAGCACGGTCAGCGTCAAGGCCGAGCTGTATGGATCGCTCGGCGCCACCGGCAAGGGCCACGGCAGCGACAAGGCCGTGCTGCTCGGGCTCGAAGGCGAGCACCCGGACACCGTCGATACCGAAAGCATCCCCGCCCGCCTGCAGGCGATCCGCGACAGCGGCCACCTGCGCCTGCTTGGCGAGCACGAGATCGAATTCGTCGAAAAACAGCACCTGGCGATGATCCGCAAGCCGCTGGCCTACCACCCCAATGGCATGATCTTCCGTGCCTTCGATGCGGCCGGGTTGCAGATCCGCAGCCGTGAGTACTACTCGGTGGGTGGCGGTTTCGTGGTCGATGAAGAGGCCGCCGGCCATGACCGCATCGTCGAGGACAGCACCGTGCTGCCCTACCCGTTCAAGACCGGCAAGCAATTGCTCGGGCATTGCGCCGCGCAACAGTTTTCGTTCAGCCAGGTGATGCTGGCCAACGAAGCGGCATGGCGCCCCGAGGCCGAAACCCGCGCCGGGCTGTTGCGCATCTGGCAGGTGATGCAGGACTGCGTCGAGGCCGGTTGCCGCCACGAGGGCATCCTGCCCGGCGGGCTGAAGGTCAAGCGCCGCGCCCCGGCGCTGTACCGCCAGCTCAGCCAGCACCCGGAAGCCAGCCTGCGCGATGCCCTGTCGGTGCTCGACTGGGTCAACCTGTATGCCCTGGCGGTGAACGAGGAGAACGCCCACGGCGGGCGCGTGGTTACGGCGCCGACCAATGGCGCGGCCGGCATCGTGCCCGCGGTGCTGCACTACTACATGCGCTTCGTCCCCGGCGCCAACGAGGACGGGGTGGTGCGTTTTCTGCTCACCGCAGCGGCGATCGGCATCCTCTACAAGGAGAACGCGTCGATTTCCGGCGCCGAGGTGGGCTGCCAGGGCGAGGTCGGCGTGGCCTGCTCGATGGCCGCCGGGGCCTTGTGCGAGGTGATGGGGGGTACCCCGCAGCAGGTGGAGAACGCCGCCGAGATCGGTATGGAACACAACCTGGGCCTGACCTGCGACCCCATCGGCGGGCTGGTCCAGGTGCCCTGCATCGAGCGCAACGCCATGGGCTCGGTGAAGGCGATCAATGCGGTGCGCATGGCCCTGCGCGGCGATGGGCAACACTACGTCTCGCTCGACAAGGTCATCCGCACCATGCGCCAGACCGGCGCCGACATGAAAAGCAAATACAAGGAGACCGCCCGCGGCGGTCTGGCCGTCAACATCATCGAATGTTGACCCGAACAAAAACCAAGGAGTCACCGATGTCCGAAACACTGCTCAAGACCCCGCTGCACGCCCTGCATCTCGAACTGGGCGCACGCATGGTGCCGTTCGCCGGCTATGACATGCCGGTGCAGTACCCGCTGGGGGTGCTCAAGGAGCACCTGCACACCCGCGAGCAGGCCGGCCTGTTCGACGTCTCGCACATGGGCCAGATCGTCCTGCGCGGCAGCGATGCGGCCCGCGCGCTGGAAACCCTGGTGCCGGTGGACATCATCGACCTGCCGGTGGGCATGCAACGCTATGCCATGTTCACCAACGAACAAGGCGGCATTCTGGATGACCTGATGGTCGCCAACCTGGGTGACGACACCCTGTTCCTGGTGGTCAACGCCGCCTGCAAGGACCAGGACCTGGCCCACCTGCGCCAGCACATCGGCGCGCAGTGCGAGATTCAACCACTGTTCGAGGAACGTGCGCTGCTGGCCCTGCAAGGCCCGGCGGCGGTCAAGGTGCTGGAGCGCCTGGCGCCGGAAGTGGCCGGCATGACCTTCATGCAGTTCCGCCCGGTTACCTTGCTGGGCAGCGAGTGCTTCGTCAGCCGCTCGGGCTACACCGGTGAAGACGGCTACGAGATCTCGGTACCGGCGGCCGCCGCCGAAGCCCTGGCCCGTCGCCT
Source organism: Pseudomonas sp. zfem004 (assembly GCF_032621715.1). Taxonomy (NCBI): domain Bacteria; kingdom Pseudomonadati; phylum Pseudomonadota; class Gammaproteobacteria; order Pseudomonadales; family Pseudomonadaceae; genus Pseudomonas; species Pseudomonas sp. zfem004. The sequence goes on from NZ_JAVYJF010000022.1 coordinate 75,081, forward strand.
GCTTGCCGAACCGGAAGTACAGCCAATCGGCCTCGGTGCGCGCGATTCACTGCGCCTGGAAGCCGGCCTGTGCCTGTACGGCCACGACATGAACACCGCCACCACGCCGATCGAGGCCAGCCTGCTGTGGGCGATCTCCAAGGTGCGCCGTGCCGACGGCGCACGTGCCGGTGGTTTCCCCGGCGCCGCAGCCGTGTTCGCCCAGCAGCAACAAGGCGTTGCCCGCAAGCGCGTAGGCCTGCTGCCGCAGGAACGCACCCCGGTGCGCGAGGGTGCCGAGATCGTCGACGCCAGCGGCAAGATTGTCGGCCAGGTGTGCAGCGGTGGATTTGGCCCGACGCTCGGCGCGCCGGTGGCGATGGGCTATGTCGATACCGAACATGCGGCGCTGGACACGGCGCTGTTCGCGGTCGTGCGTGGCAAGCAAGTTGCCCTTAAAGTCAGCAAAATGCCTTTCGTGGCACAGCGTTACTACCGCGGTTGATTGAAGGGTTCGGGCAGGTTCGGCATATTCGTTTTCGAACCTGCCCAATAACTTCTGAACATAGCGCCAGGCCAGGCGCCACGCCGCTTCGGGCAAATCGCGCGAGGCTTCGGAAAAGCCTGATTTTCAGCCCGGCGCAGGGCTTGTGTTTCGCTCGAGAGTTGGCGTAGAGTCACTGCACTGTGTTTGCATGGGTCGCAACAGTTCGTGACCTGGGCCAGTAGCCGCAATTTGCTACAACCCGTTCGACGTCTCTTACTTTCCTGCAACCCAGCCCAGTACTCTTTCACGTACATAACGTGTGAAAGAAACTGTCATCAAAATTTTAGTTTCATAGGAAATAAGACAATGGCTGAACGTCAGAGCGGTACCGTCAAGTGGTTCAATGACGAAAAAGGTTTCGGTTTCATCACCCCTGAAAGCGGTCCGGATCTGTTCGTACACTTCCGTGCCATCCAGGGCAACGGCTTCAAGAGCCTGAAGGAAGGCCAGAAAGTCACCTTCGTTGCCGTGCAAGGCCAGAAAGGCATGCAGGCTGACGAGGTTCAGGCAGAAGGCTGATCTTCTGTTTAAAAAAAGCCCCTGTGTTGACGCACAGGGGCTTTTTTGTGCCTGCAATTCCCTAGAATGGGCCTTTGCCATCTGGAGCCGTCGTGCATGTCCAAGCCTTTGCTCAATCCCCAGGGTGACTTCCCCCCCGTCGGCCTGGGCCGCCGACTGGCAGCGATGTTCTATGACTTCCTGCTGTGCACCGCCCTGCTGATCGTGACCGCCGGTGCCTACAAGATGATCCAGATGGCAATCATCGGCGAAGCACGCATGCGCGAACTGACCGAGGCCGGCGCGCTGGATGGCGACCCGCTGCTGTCGACCATCCTGCTGTTCGCCCTGTTCGGCTTCTTCGCCAAGTTCTGGACCCATGGCGGCCAGACCCTCGGCATGCAGGTATGGGGCCTGCGCGTACAGAACGCCGATGGCAGCGCCATCAGCCTGTGGCAGGCGCTGTTGCGTTTTGTGGTGTCGATCGCTTCATGGCTGTGCCTGGGGCTGGGCTTCGTCTGGTCACTGTTCGACAAGCGCAAGCGCAGCTGGCACGACATCTACTCCGATACGCAGCTGGTGCGACTGCCAAAACGTAAGAAGTGACCGCAAAAGTCACAGCGTGGAAGCGGCGGTTCGTGGGAGCGGGCTTGCCCCGCGATGGCCTTCGCAACGCCATCGCGGGGCAAGCCCGCTCCCACGAACCGCCGGTCACACGCTCCACATAGAGCTGCTGCAAAAAAGCCGACCCTGGGGTCGGCTTTTTCGCAGCAGCTCAGGCCATCAACCGGCCCGACGCAACATCCACATACCCGCCAGCGCACAGATCCCGGCCGGGATCAGTACCGCCAGCAGCGGCGGGAAGCCGAACACCTGGCTCGACGGGCCAAGCAGGTCTCCAGCAATGCGGAACACGAAGCCCACCAGCACACCGGTGAACACGCGCTGGCCGAGGGTGACCGAACGCAGCGGCCCGAAGATGAAGGAGATCGCCATCAGCACCAGCGCCGCCGTCACCGCCGGTTGCAGCACCTTGGTCCAGAAGGCCAGCCAGTAGCGGGCATTGTTCAGGCCCTGGTCGGAGAGGTAGTGGATGTAGTCCCACAGGCCGGTGATCGACAGCGACTCCGGCGCCAGCACCACGGTGTTGAGCAGCTCGGGAGTGACCGAAACATCCCACTGTTCCTGGGCGTTCTTCACCACTTCGGTGTGATCGCCGCGGAAATAGGTGGTGCTCACATCGCTCAGCATCCAGCGGTTGTCGCTGTACTGGGCCCGGCGCGCAAAACTCGAGGTGAGGATCTTGCGCTGGTCATCGAAACGGTAACGGGTGACACCCAGCAGCAGGCCGTTGGGCTGCACCGAGTTGATGTGCACGAACTCCTCGCCCTGGCGATGCCACATGCCGCGCTTGGAGCTTTGCGCCTCGCCGCCACCCTGGGCCAGCGAGCGGTCGGCCTGGGCCTTGTTCTCGGTGACGGGGGCTACGTATTCGCCAATCAGCACGCCCACCAGCATCAGCACCAGCATGGGCTTCATCACCGCCCAGACGATGCGGCCGATGGACACGCCGGCGGCACGCATGATGGTCAGCTCACTGCTGCTGGCCAAGCTGCCCAGGCCGATCAGGCAGCCGATCAGCGCCGCCATCGGCAACATGTCGTAGAGCCGGCGTGGCGCGGTCAGCAGCACGAAGCTGCTGGCGTCCATCACCGTGTAGGTGTCGCTGAGGTCGCTCATCTCATCGATGAAGGCGAACAGCGAGGCCAGGCCGAGGATGATGCCCAGCACGGCGAGAATGGCCAGCAGCACGCTCTGGCCAATGTAGCGGTCCAGTTTAGCCACGGGCCACCTCCGCACGGCGCGCGGCGCGTTTGAGGCGTAGCGGCTCCCAGTACATCAGTGCCAGGCCGATAAGCAGGAACAGGCCATGGACCCACCAGATACCCAGCGAAATGGGCAACTTGCCCTTCTCCAGGGCGCCACGTACGGAAATCAGCATCGTCAGATAGGCCATGTACAGAAGAATCGCCGGCAGCAGCTTGAGGAAGCGGCCCTGGCGTGGGTTGACGCGTGACAGCGGTACCGCCAGCAGGGTCACGACGAACACCAGCAGCGGCAGCGACAGGCGCCATTGCAGCTCGGCGCGATGGGGGATGCCTTCGTGGCCGAACAGGACCGAAGTGGGGATGGCTTCACGCTCGGTCACGTCCTCGGCAACTTCCGGCTTGGGCAGCAGCACGCCGTAGGTGTCGTACTTGATCGCGCGGTAGTTGGCCTGGCCGGGGTTGCCGTCATAGCGGTAGCCGTTCTCCAGCACCAGGTAGCGGTTGCCGTCGGCCTGCACTTCCTGGTGGCCCTTCTCGGCAACCAGCACCGAAGGCGCGCGGTCCTTGGTCTTGTCCTGGTTGAAGCGCTTCTCGGAGATGAACACCCCGGCCAGATTGATACGGTCGTCGGACAGCTGCTCGGTGTAGGTCACCCGGGTGCCGTCACGCAGGGTCTGGAAACGGCCCGGCACCAGGGTGTCGAACTCGGTCAGCGCGTCCTGCTGGGCAATGATCTTCTGCACCTGGGCCACGCCAAGCGGCGCCAGGCTCAGGCTCAGCCAGGCCACCAGCAGGGCGACCAGCGCCGCCGGCGCCATGGTCATCGCCAGCAGGCGTTGCTGGCTCATGCCAGTGGCCGAAAGCACGGTCATCTCGCTTTCGAGATAGAGCCGGCCATAGGCGAGCAGGATGCCGAGGAACAGGCCCAGGGGCAGGATCAGCTGCAGGAAACCCGGCAGGCGGTAGCCCATGATCAGGAACAGCACGCTCGGGTCGAGCACGCCCTGGGCGGCCTGGGCCAGGTACTTGATGAAGCGCCCGCTCATGATGATCACCAACAGCACGGCGCTGACGGCGCTCAAGGTCAGCAAGACCTCGCGGGACAGATAACGAAAGACGATCAAACCAGACACTCCTGGGTTGTCAGGGGCGGACAGCCATACGAAGGATTCGCAACAGCCAGGACCAATGCCGGTTCGCCAAGGCGAACCTCCATGTAAAGTGCGCGCATTATCCTGTGATTGACGGCGCCTGTCACTTGGCCGCGCATGACAGAGCACATCGGGGTTGTCATGAAGGTTGCGCCAGGCTCAAACTGGCAGCTTTTCCGCTGGCCGCCGAAGGCCGCCAGCCCCGTATTCCGAGCGCCTGCGAAAGACAGCGCCCACTCACAGACCATTCGGGGATCCAGACATGGAACTGGTTGTAAAAAGCGTAGCCGCCGCATCCATCAAGACCGCCACCCTGGTGGTGCCGGTCGGTGAAGGGCGCAAGCTCGGCAACATCGCCAAGGCCGTCGACCAGGCCACCGACGGCGCCATCAGCGCACTGCTCAAGCGCGGCGACCTGGCCGGCAAGCCGGGCCAGACCCTGCTGCTGCACAGCCTGCCTGGCCTCAAGGCCGAGCGCGTGCTGCTGGTGGGCAGCGGCAAGGACGAGTCTCTGGGTGACCGTGCCTGGCGCAAGCTGGTCGCCAGTGTCGCCGGCGTGCTCAAAGGCCTCGGCGGTACCGATGCGGTACTGGCCCTGGACGATATCGCCGTGACCGCCCGTGACGGACACTACGGCAAATACCGCCTGCTGGCCGAAACCCTGCTGGACGGCACCTACGTGTTCGACCGTTTCAAGAGCCAGAAGGCCGAGCCGCGCGCCCTGAAGAAAGTCACCCTGCTGGCCGACAAGGCCGGCCAGGGCGAAGTGGAGCGCGCCGTCAAGCACGCTACCGCCATCGCCAACGGCATGACCTTCACCCGCGACCTGGGCAACCTGCCGCCGAACATCTGCCACCCAAGCTTCCTCGCCGAACAGGCCAAGGAGCTGGGCAAGGCCAACAAGGGCCTGAAGGTCGAAGTGCTGGACGAGAAGAAGATCAAGGACCTGGGCATGGGCGCGTTCTACGCCGTGGGCCAGGGCAGCGATCAACCACCGCGCCTGATCGTGATGAACTACCAGGGCGGCAAGAAAGCCGACAAACCTTACGTACTGGTCGGCAAGGGCATCACCTTCGACACCGGCGGCATCAGCCTCAAGCCAGGTGCCGGCATGGACGAGATGAAGTACGACATGTGCGGCGCCGCCAGCGTGTTCGGCACGCTCAAGGCCGTGCTGGAGCTGCAGCTGCCGATCAACCTGGTGTGCCTGCTGGCCTGCGCCGAGAACATGCCAAGCGGCGGCGCCACCCGCCCGGGCGACATCGTGACCACCATGAGCGGCCAGACCGTCGAGATCCTCAACACCGACGCCGAAGGCCGCCTGGTGCTGTGCGACGTGCTGACCTACGCCGAGCGCTTCAAGCCGCAGGCGGTGGTCGACCTGGCAACGCTCACCGGCGCCTGCATCGTCGCCCTGGGCAGCCACACCTCGGGCCTGATGGGCAACAACGACGAGCTGATCGGCCAACTGCTGGACGCCGGCAAGCGCGCCGACGACCGCGCCTGGCAGCTGCCGCTGTTCGACGAGTACCAGGAGCAACTGGACAGCCCGTTCGCCGACATCGCCAACATCGGCGGCCCCAAGGCCGGCACCATCACCGCTGGCTGCTTCCTGTCGCGCTTCGCCAAGGCCTACCACTGGGCACACCTGGACATCGCCGGTACCGCCTGGATCAGCGGCGGCAAGGACAAGGGCGCCTCGGGCCGCCCGGTGCCACTGCTGACCCAGTACCTGCTCGACCGCGCCGGCGCCTGATGGCGTACGGCCAGTGGCGCTTGAAGGCGCCACTGGCCGGCGAAACCAACCATGAGCAAAGTCGACTTCTATATCCTGCCCACCGACTCGCTGTCGGCACGGCTGGATTTTGCCTGCAAGCTGTGCGAGAAGGCCTGGCGCCTCGGCCACCGGGTCTACCTGCACTGCCAGGACGAAGCGCAACGCAACGAACTGGACCTGCGCCTGTGGCAGTTCAAGGGCGAGGCATTCGTGCCCCACGACCACGCCGAACTGCACCAGGACGCCCACGTAGCGCTGGGCATCGGCAGCGATGCAGGCGAGCACCGTGACCTGATGATCAACCTGGGCGGCGATGTGCCCGGGTTCGTCAAACAGTTCGAGCGCGTCGCCGAAATCGTCGTCGAAGCACCGGCGATCCGCCAGGCCGCCCGAGAACGATTCCGTTTCTACCGCGAACAGGGCTATGCTCTGCAAGACCACCGCTTACAGCGACTCTGACGACGATGGACAAGCAGCTGAACTCCCTCACCCATTCCGCCCACCTGCTCGACGATCTCGAATCGATTCGCGAGCTGCTGGGTGACGCCAACCTGCAACCGCCGCTGCTGACCGAGACGGTCGAGCAGATTCCACTGTTGCTCGAGGAGCCCGCCGGCGCACCGCCGGTCGCTCAGGTAACAGCCGCCCCGGCCATAGAAGAGGATGCCCAGACCCGCCGCCAGGACACCCTGCTGCACCTGGACGCCGAGCTGCGTGCCGCCGCGGCGCAGATCATGCAGGACGTGATCAACGACTTCACCCCGCACATCGAGACCGAGATCAAGCGCCGGCTGGATGCGCGGCTGGAACGCCTGCTCAAGCGTTCCGAGTAAACCATCGCGGGGCAAGCCCGCTCCCACGATGTGGCGTGGGAGCGGGCTTGCCCCGCGATGGTCGCTACACCTGTCTTGAAGCGCGCACCTTGGTTATACTTCCCGGCTTTCCTGAACAAATGCCATAGGGTCCCGCCGCGCATGGACAAGACCTACCAGCCGCACGCCATCGAAACTTCCTGGTACAACACCTGGGAGTCCGAGAACTATTTCGCCCCACAAGGTGCAGGCGAGTCCTACACCATCATGATCCCGCCGCCGAACGTCACCGGCAGCCTGCACATGGGTCATGGCTTCAACAACGCGATCATGGACGCCCTGATCCGCTTCCGCCGCATGCAGGGCCGCGACACCCTGTGGCAGCCAGGCACCGACCACGCCGGTATCGCCACCCAGATGCTCGTTGAGCGCCAGCTGGAAGCCAAAGGCCAGAACCGCCACGACCTGGGCCGCGACAAGTTCCTGGAGAAGGTCTGGGAGTGGAAGGATCAGTCCGGTGGCAACATCAGCCGCCAGATCCGCCGCCTGGGCTCGTCGGTGGACTGGAGCCGCGAGCGCTTCACCATGGACGACGGCCTGTCGGACGCGGTCAAGGAAGCCTTCGTGCGCCTGCATGAAGACGGCCTGATCTACCGCGGCAAGCGCCTGGTCAACTGGGACACCAAGCTGCACACGGCGATCTCCGACCTCGAAGTGGAAAACCACGACGAGAAAGGCCACCTGTGGAACCTGCGCTACCCGCTGGCCGACGGCGCCAAGACCGCCGAAGGCAAGGACTACCTGGTGGTCGCCACCACCCGTCCGGAAACCCTGCTGGGCGACGCCGCCGTGGCCGTCAACCCGAATGACGAGCGCTACCAGGCGCTGATCGGCAAGTTCGTCAAGCTGCCGCTGGTCGGCCGCCTGATCCCGATCATCGCCGACGACTACTGCGACCCCGAGTTCGGCACCGGCTGCGTGAAGATCACCCCGGCCCACGACTTCAACGACTATGAAGTCGGCAAGCGCCACAACCTGCCGCTGCTGAACATCTTCGACAAGAACGCGATGGTGCTGGCCAGTGCCCAGGCGTTCAACCTCGACGGCAGCGTCAACGAGCAGATCGATACCAGCCTGCCCGCGCAGTACGCCACCCTCGACCGCTTCGTCGCGCGCAAACAGATCGTGGCCGACCTAGACGCCCAGGGCCTGCTGGTCAGCATCGACGATCACGCCCTGAAAGTGCCGAAGGGCGACCGCTCCGGCACCGTCATCGAGCCGTGGCTGACCGACCAGTGGTACGTCTCCACCAAGCCGCTGGCCGAGCCGGCCATCGCTGCCGTGGAAGACGGCCGTATCCAGTTCGTGCCGAAACAGTACGAGAACATGTACTTCTCCTGGATGCGTGACATCCAGGACTGGTGCATCAGCCGCCAGCTGTGGTGGGGCCACCGCATTCCGGCCTGGTACGACGAGGCCGGCCAGGTCTATGTCGGCCGCGACGAGGCCGAAGTGCGCGCCAAGCACAACCTGGGCAGCGATGTGAAACTGCGCCAGGACGACGACGTGCTCGACACCTGGTTCAGCTCGGGCCTGTGGACCTTCTCCACCCTGGGCTGGCCGGAACAGACCGAGTTCCTCAAGAAGTTCCACTCCACCGACGTGCTGGTCACCGGCTTCGACATCATTTTCTTCTGGGTCGCCCGGATGATCATGCTGACCATGCACCTGATCAAGAACGACGACGGCACCCCGCAGGTCCCGTTCAAGACCGTGTACGTGCACGGCCTGGTGCGTGATGGCCAGGGCCAGAAGATGTCCAAGTCCAAGGGCAACGTGCTGGACCCGCTGGACATCGTCGACGGCATCACCCTCGACGCCCTGCTGGAAAAACGCACCAGCGGCATGATGCAGCCCAAGCTGGCCGAGAAGATCGCCAAGCAGACCAAGGCCGAGTTCCCCGAAGGTATCGCCAGCTACGGCACCGACGCCCTGCGCTTCACCTTCTGCTCGCTGGCTTCCACCGGCCGTGACATCAAGTTCGACATGGGCCGTGTCGAAGGCTACCGCAACTTCTGCAACAAGATCTGGAACGCCGCCCGCTACGTGCTGGACAAGGGCGAGGACTGCGGCCAGAACGGCGAGGCCTACGAGCTGTCGCTGGCCGACCGCTGGATCATCTCGCAGCTGCAGCGCACCGAAGCCGAAGTGACCCGCCAGCTCGAGCAGTTCCGCTTCGACCTGGCCAGCCAGGCGCTGTACGAGTTCATCTGGAACCAGTACTGCGACTGGTACCTGGAGCTGTCCAAGCCGGTGCTGTGGGACGAGAACGCCCCGGTCGAGCGCGCCCGTGGCACCCGTCGCACCCTGGTGCGCGTGCTGGAAGTGGCGCTGCGCCTGGCCCACCCGTTCATGCCGTTCATCACCGAAGAAATCTGGCAGCGCATCGCGCCGCTGGCCGGCATCGACGGCAAGACCATCATGCTGCAGCCGTGGCCTGAAGCGAACGAGAGCCGCATCGACGCCGCCGCCGAAGGCGACATCGAATGGCTCAAGGAGCTGATGGTCGGCCTGCGCAACATCCGCGCCGAGATGAACATCGGCCCGGGCAAGCCGCTGCCGCTGTTCCTGAAGAACGCCAACGCCGACGACCAGCGCCGTCTGCAGGAGAACGAAGCCCTGCTGAAGAAACTGGCCAAGGTCGAGTCGTTCACCGTGCTGGGCGAACAGGACGAAGCACCGCTGTCGGCCACCGCGCTGGTGGGTGACCTGCAAGTGCTGGTACCGATGGCCGGCCTGATCGACAAGGACGCCGAACTGGCACGCCTGAACAAGGAAATCCAGCGCCTGCAGGGCGAAGTCCAGCGCGTGGGCGGCAAGCTGTCCAACGCAGCCTTCGTCGACAAGGCCCCGCCTGCCGTGATCGAGAAAGAGCGCGCCAAGCTGGCCGAGTCGGAGCAGGCCCTGGCCAACTTCACCGAGCAGCATGCGCGGATCGCTGCGCTGTAACATTCAGTGAAGCCTTCGGGGCTGCCTTGCAGCCCATCGCCGGGCTCCCACAGGATGCGCTGTACCTGTGGGAGCCGGCTTGCCGGCGATGCTTTTCAGGACACCACGATGACCCAGAAACCCACCCTGCACCCCCGCAACCGCCACCAGGGCCGCTACGACTTCCCGGCACTGATCAAGGCCCACCCGGACCTCGCCCGCTTCACCATCACCAACCCCTACGGCAAACCCAGCATCGACTTCGCCAACCCCGAAGCCGTGCGTGTGTTCAACCGTGCGCTGCTCAAGGCCCAGTACGGCATCCAGCACTGGGACATCCCGGCCGATTACCTGTGCCCGCCGATCCCGGGTCGCGCCGACTACATCCATGTGGCCGCCGACCTGCTGGCCGCGGACAACGCCGGCGAGGTGCCACGCGGCGCCCAGGTGCGCGTCCTGGACATCGGCGTGGGTGCCAACTGCATCTACCCGCTGCTCGGCCATAGCGACTACCGCTGGCGCTTCACCGGCTCCGACATCGACCCGATCGCCCTGGCCTCGGCCAAGGCCATCGTCCAGGCCAACCAGCTGGACAAGGCCATCGGCCTGCGTCTGCAAGCCGAGCGCAAGCACATCCTCAGCGGCCTGTTGCAGGAAGGCGAGCGCTTCGACCTGACCCTGTGCAACCCGCCCTTCCATGCCTCGCGCGAAGAAGCCACCCGCGGCAGCCAGCGCAAATGGAAGAACCTCGGCAAGCAGGACCCCAAGCGCAAGCTGCCGGTGCTGAACTTTGGCGGGCAGAACAACGAACTGTGGTGCGAAGGCGGCGAGATCCGTTTCGTCAGCCAACTGATCGGTGAAAGCGTGCAGTACGCAGCACAAGTGCTGTGGTTCACCAGCCTGGTGTCCAAGGCCAGCAACCTGCCGGGCATCGAGGCGGCGCTGAAGAAGGCCGGCGTGAAGGCCGTGCATATCGTCGAGATGGGCCAGGGGCAGAAGCAGAGCCGCATGGTCGCCTGGAGCTTCCATGACGACGACGCGCGCAAGGGCTGGCTGGCCAAGCGTTGATCCTGCTGTGGGAGCCGGCTTGTCGGCGATTCAGGCGACACGGTGGATGGCACCGGCATTGCCGGTGATCGCCGGCAAGCCGGCTCCCACAAGGCGAAATCACAGGCGTAAAAAAACCGCGCCCGGGCAAGCCGGGCGCGGTTTCGTCAACGCAGCAACAATTACTTGTTGATGGCGTCGTTCAGGGACTTGGCCGGAACGAACTTGACGACTTTCTTGGCAGCGATTTCGATGGCAGCGCCAGTCGAAGGGTTGCGGCCGGTACGGGCAGGACGCTCGGAGACTTTCAGCTTGCCGATGCCTGGCAGGGTGATTTCGGCGCCGTTTTCCAGTTGGTCGGCGACGATCTGGCCCAGTTGCTCCAGGGCGTTGCGCGCGGTGGTTTTTGGCGCGTCGATGGCTTCAGCGATATCGGCAATCAGTTGGTCTTTGGTCAGTGCCATGGTGGTGTTCCTTCCCTATCAAATCAGAGGTTGTGCAGCGTGCTTGGTCGGTGGTCGGGCCAGCCCGGGACAATCCAGAGGCCGCGTCGATCGCGTATGTAGATGCGCAAATCGGCGTTTGGTTCGACACCCCGCCAGCACGCTGCCAGCAATGCGCCACTCAAGGGGCGCAAGACCGCGCAAAGCTACCACAGGAATCGATAAATATCCGCTGTCGACACTGATTTTGTGCAGGTTTTTCGGGGGTTTAAGGAAAAAACGCACAAAAATGAACAAAAAACGAACAACCGCCATTTCTGCCAACATCTGGCCACTGCATCGCCCCCACCCTGAGGTAAACTGAGCGACTTTTGCAGCGCGGCCTCGCCCCCGCTTACATCACAGAGAATTCCATGCCAATCCGTCATTGCATCGTTCACCTGATCGACAAGAAGCCCGATGGCAGCCCCGCTGTACTGCATGCCCGCGACAGCGAACTGGCGGCCTCCGATGCCATCGAAAACCTGCTGGCCGACCTCAACGACAGCTACAACGCCAAGCAAGGCAAAGCCTGGGGCCTGTTCCATGGCGAGTCCGGCGCCTACCCGTTCAGCGGCTGGCTCAAGCAGTACCTGGAACAGGAAAAGGACTTCACCAGCTTCAGCCGCGTCGCCGTCGAGCACCTGCAGAAGCTGATGGAAGAATCCAACCTGTCCACCGGCGGCCACGTCTTGTTCGCCCACTATCAGCAGGGCATGACCGAGTACCTGGCGATCGCCCTGCTGCACCACAGCGAGGGCGTGGCGGTGAACGCCGAGCTCGACGTGACGCCGTCGCGCCACCTTGACCTTGGCCAGCTGCACCTGGCAGCGCGGGTCAACCTGTCCGAGTGGAAGAACAACCAGAACTCCAAGCAGTACATCTCGTTCATCAAGGGCAAGAACGGCAAGAAAGTCTCGGATTACTTCCGTGATTTCATCGGCTGCCAGGAAGGCGTGGACGGCCCGGGCGAAACCCGTACCCTGCTCAAGGCCTTCAGCGACTTCGTCGAAAAGGAAGACCTGCCGGAAGAGTCCGCCCGGGAAAAGACCCAGACCCTGGTCGACTACGCCACCTCGCAGACCAAGATGGGCGAGCCGATGGGCCTCGAAGAGCTGTCCAGCCTGATCGACGAGGACCGCCCGCAAGCCTTCTTCGATCACATCCGTAACAGTGACTACGGCCTGTCGCCGGAAATCCCCGCCGATAAACGCACGCTCAATCAGTTCCGCCGTTTCACCGGGCGGGCCGAAGGGCTGTCGATCAGCTTCGAATCACACTTGCTGGGCTCAAAGATCGAGTACGACGAAGAAGCGGGGACGCTGGTGATCAAGGGGTTGCCGACGCAGTTGGTCGATCAGTTGAAACGCCGCAAGGACTGAGGCGAGCAGCCTAGCGCTGTGGGAGCGGCGGTTCGCCGCTGCGATTTACCCCGCGGAGCCGGCAACACCGTGGATGGCACCGGCTTTGCCGGTGTTCGCGGGTAAACCCGCTCCCACAAATCAGAGCGTCGTGGCTTCGCAATAGGAGGCAACCAGGGCCTCCTTGGCCTTCTTGCGCAGCTTCTTGACCAGACGCTCCTGGCGCAGTGCTTCGCCTTTGTCCGGCCACTGCTCCACGTATACCAGCGCCTGCGCCGGACTGGTCTTGAAGTAGCGTGCGCCCTGCCCTTTCTGGTGCTTGATGAACCGCCGCTGCGGATCATCGCTGATACCGCAGTACAGCGAACCATTGGCGGCCCGCACCAGGTAGACGTACCAGGGTTTGCACTCGACGGTGGAAGGTGTCTCGCTCACGGCTCGATTCGATACAGCTGAAGATGGCCGCCAGCTTACCCGCTCAGCGCGCCTGCTGGAACGCCCGCAGCCCTTTGAAGGCCTGCTGGCGAACCTTGTTCTGCAACATCGGCGACCAGCCCAGCACTACCCCCGGCATGCCCAACGCCTGACGCGACCAGCGCCACAGGTCAAAGCTGTCATCGTGCTGGCAAATCAGCCCGTCGCGGATCACGAAGCGCGCCTGGATATCGTTGACCACCACCCGCCCGGTCTGACTGAACAGGTAGGTCGCCACCCAGTGGGCGCCGCCACCGAGCTCATCACTGCGTACGTTGTCGAAGGTCAGGGTGAAGTCCTTGGCGCGGCGGGTGAGCATGCGCCACATATCGCCGGCGTCCTGGCCGCGCAGGGTGCCGAACACCGGGTCGCTGAAGGCGATGTCGTCGCTGTAGCAGGCCACCATGGCCTCGGCATCCAGGCGCTGGAAGGCCTGGTAGAAACGGGTGATCAGGGCGCTGTTGGCATCGCTCATGGGGTGGTCCTGCGAAGATACGGAACCCGCACGATACTGCCTGGCCAGCAGCAGTACCATGCCCATTCGCGCCGTGAATGATGATCGCGGGCGGCGTGGCCTACACCCGCTCGCTGCTGACCTGAACATGCAGGGCGCGTCCGGCGCCCAAGCCGAACGCGATAGCCCCCACCCCCAACACGGCGAAGATCCAGCCCAGCGCATCCCAGCCTCCGGTCAGGTCATGCACCAGGCCGACGGCGAAGGGCCCGGTGGACGCCAGGGTGTACCCCACCCCTTGGGCCATGCTCGACAGGTTGGCCGCCACGTGCGCATCCTTCGAACGCAACACGATCAGGGTCAAGGCCAGGGCAAAGGTGCCGCCCTGCCCCAGCCCCAACAGCACCGCCCAGCCCCACAACCCGTCGATGGGCGCGTAGAGGCAGCCGAACAGGCCGGCCAGGGTCACCAGCATCACCACCACGATGGCCAGCCGCTGGTCCTTGCCACGGGTCGCCAGCCACGGCGCGCTCAGTGAGCTGATCAGTTGCACCAGCACCGACCCCGACAGCACCAGGCCTGCCTCGGTCGGGCTCAGGCCCCGGCCCACCAGGATCGAGGGCAGCCAGCCGAAGACGATATAGGCCAGCGACGACTGCAAGCCCATGTACAGCGTCACCTGCCAGGCCAGTGGATCACGCCACAGCCCGCGCACCCGATACGCCACCTTGTGCAGGCCATGGCCCTGGCGGGCCTGGGGCAGCCATACCAGCATCGCCAGCAGCGCCGGCAGCATCCAGAAACCCAGGCCCAGCGCCCAGCTGTCATCGAAGTGCTGGCTCAGCGGCACGGTTGCGCCGGCGGCCATCGCCGCCCCGAGGCACAAGGCCATGGTGTAGACCCCGGTCAGGGTGCCGGCATGTTGGGGGAAGTCGCGCTTGACGATACCCGGCAGCAGCACACCGATGATGCCGATGCTCGCCCCCGCCATCAGGCTGCCGAGGAACACCCCCGTCACGCCCATTGCGCTGCGCACCAGGATGCCCAGGGCCAGGGTGAGGAGAATGCCGAGGATCACCCGCTCACTGCCAAAGCGCCGCGCCAGGACTGGCGCCAGCGGTGCGAACAGCCCCAGGCAGAGCACCGGCAAGGTGGTCAGCAAGCCCGCCTGCGAGGCGTTGAGGCCCAGGCTTTGCGAGACCTGGCCCAGTGCCGGCGCCATGCTCGACAGGGCCGGGCGCAGGTTCAATGCCACCAGCACCAGGCCCAGCAACAGCAGCCAGGGCCGGCGCAGTAGCACAGGTTGTTGCTGCACTTGCTCGTCGTCAGCCTCGGCGTCGATCAGCAGTTCATCGAGCTCCGCTTCGCGGGGCGTTGTGTCGCGGGTCATAGGTTCGGCCATGGCCGTCTCCCGTTCAGGATTCGATAAGGGTTCGGCTCAGGCGTTTGGCCAGTTTCGGGTCGCGTTGTTCGACGGCGTCGAGAATCTGCTCATGCAGGTCGAACACCACCTGGCAACGGGGGACGGTGATCATGTTGTGCTGCAGGGCGGCGGCCGCTACGCCGGAGAAGTAGCGGTAGAGTTCGCTGAGCGCGGGGTTGTGGGCGGCATCCACCAGGCGCTGGTGGAAATTGATGTCGCATTCGACGTAGGCGTCCAGGTCACCCTGGAAGTGCGCCGCACTGTGCTGCAAGGCTTCGCGCAGGTCGCGCAGGTCTTGTTCGGTTCGGCGCAGTGCCGCCAGGCCGATGGCTTCGGCTTCGAGGATATGGCGGGTTTCGCGGGCGTGTTCGACGGTGCAACGGGCCATGGCCTGCACGGCTTGGAGGGGGTCCTGGGCGGTGCGCAGGTAGCTGCCGTCGCCCTGGCGGATCTCGACCAGGCCGCTGAAGGCCAGGACGCGCATGGCTTCGCGCACGGTGTTGCGGCTGATGCCGAGGTCGCTGGCGAGTTCGGGTTCGGTGGGTAGGCGTTGGCCGATCGACCAGGTGCCTTGGGCGATGCGGTCGCGGAGTTGGTCGACGGCTTGCTCGACCAGGGAGCGTTTGATCAGGAGGGTCACCTGGGTACGTCCAGTCATCGGATGAATTTTTGGGCAGTGGGACGATAGCGGGTTGGATGGGGGGGTGGCAAGGTTCGGGTTCGGGTTCGGGTCCGGGTCCGGGTCCGGGTCCGGGGATCAGAGTGCTAGTTTTGATAGATGTATGCGCATTCATTTGCGATGGCGACGCTTAGTCACCTTTCCGCCCTTACGGCGGGTTACTTTGGTCTTGGCCAAAGTAACCAAAGCCGCCCGCTCCATCATACGGCCCCTGCGCTGCGCTCCGGGGTCCCCTCGCTCCGGTGCCTTCCGGGCCCGCGCGGCCTCCGACTTGCTACGCAAGTCTACATCTCGCGCCTTCGGCTGCGCCGAAGGGTGCTGCGCACCTGGGCCCTCCAGTCACCTCCACTCGGCCTCCTGAAGTCGCAACTTGTGTTGCCTGGACTATCGCGCGCTTAGAAGCAAAATCAAGAGCAGATCAAGAGCAGCAATGCGTATATCTGAGCCTGGCTGTTGTTTATGTATTGTTTATTCGGGCCCTATCGCCGGCAAGCCGGCTCCCACAGGTACAGCGCAAGTCTGTGAGTTTCGCACTAACCTGTGGGAGCTGGCT
>NZ_JAVYJF010000023.1:0-95368 GCF_032621715.1 Pseudomonas sp. zfem004
GGCCCCAGCCGGCACCTTGCCCGCTCTTTCTTGTCGCACCTGTTCAACCCAGCGACGAAGCGCGGTAGGCCCAAGCCCAAGGGCTGCGCAGACCTCAGGAACTGACTGGCCGCCGTCCAGTACCATTTCGGCTGCTTGGACTTTGTATTCTCTTGAATAAGATTTACGCACTGATTTTGCCTCCAATTGGGCGCCATCATAGCGCCCGATGAAGGTGTCCAAAATCATTAGGCCAGTTCAAGCCCGCAGGGTAATGCCTGCATTCGTGGGTGCGGCGGTGCGCCGATGCGACTTGACCCGCGATAGGGCCCGCCCAGGCACCGATCATTTCAGGGAGAGTGAGCAATGAACACAGACGACACCACGCCCCGCACCACTGCGGGCAAGACCAAGTTCTACCAAGGCGAAGGCATGACCGCCCCGCTGTTCTGCATTGAGCCCGGCATCCCCTGCCAGCATGCGCGGGACCAAGCTTCGGAGCTGATGGGCTGCGTGCGCGACCTGACCATCGCCGGAATCATGGAAGAGAAACCGCAACTGCTCTGGGCATCGTAT
Source organism: Pseudomonas sp. zfem004 (assembly GCF_032621715.1). NCBI lineage: Bacteria > Pseudomonadati > Pseudomonadota > Gammaproteobacteria > Pseudomonadales > Pseudomonadaceae > Pseudomonas > Pseudomonas sp. zfem004. Next base: position 556 of record NZ_JAVYJF010000023.1, read on the forward strand.
TACCTGAGCGCGCTGGCCAAGGCGCTGATGGATGATGCTGAGTTGGGGATGAAGCACTGAAGATTGGAGCTGATTGGTAGCTGCACGCCCAAGGTGAAGCAGCGGACTTGCCGGTGCTCCAGACTTCCCTATCGCGCTGACATCGCTGGGGCTGCTTCGCAGCCCTCTCGCGACGCAAGGCCGCTCCTACACTGGGCAGATCAACTTAGGAGGCGTTCATGGAGTGTCATATCCGTCGCGCTCGGCGCGACGACGCAGAAGCCATCAGCCGTATCGTGATCGCGGCATTGCGCGAGTCCAACGCACGAGACTATCCAGCAGAGGTGATTGCCCAGGTCGAGCAGAGCTTTTCGCCTGCGGCAGTCTTTACATTGCTCGCTAACCGAGTGGTATTCGTGGCGACCTGCCAAGGGCAATTGCTGGCGACGGCAAGCCTGGATGGCGATGTTGTGAGAACGGTATTTGTTGCGCCAGCACACCAAGGGGCAGGTATAGGCAAACAGTTGATGGATGCCATCCATGCACAGGCGGTCAGGGCTGGCATCAAGTCACTGCGCGTACCGTCCTCCATCACTGCCCAAGCATTCTACGCACGCTTGGGGTACCAGAAGATTCGCGATGAGTTCCATGGCGTGGAGCGCACCACCGTCATGGAAAAATCTGCGCTGACCATCCCCGAAGCCGCCCATGCCCTCAACGTTTCTTGCGCGCATCTGGCGAAGTTGCTGGATGTGGGGGCAATGCCTGTTACCAGCGCTGACGGTCAACCCGTTATCACGTTCTCTGACTTGATTGCCTACAAGGACAAGCGCGATGGGATCAGCCGGGCGACGATGAGAGAACTGGCTGACCAGGCACAGGATCTGGATATGGGCTACGAATGAAGTGCAAGCCCATGATGAAACCTCGCCACCGCGCTTCATGCCCTGCGGCGGATCAATTCAGTACGTCCTTGCCGGCATAACCTTCAAGGCACCCCAACAAATGTAGGGCTACAGTGATCGCTGAGAACAGCATCTGTGAATGGCCCTGGGAGCATGTGTCAGCGCACCACCAGCCGTAACTTGCGCTGCACCCTGCACGAAATACCCGTTACTCACGCCCATGCCCAGTGCGGTTCAAAGCCCAGGCAGCACAGTGGCGAAGGAGAACGGACTATGCCCAAGAAAATCATCATCTCGTTTGACGGCACCTGGAATACACCGGATACCAAATCCGAAATCAAAGGCAGCAAGAGCACCAACGTGTGGAAGTTGCACGCGGCCCTGCTCGCTCGCGACAAGGACGGTACCACCCAGAACAAATGGTATGACCCAGGCGTTGGCACGGCATGGTACGACCGCATACGCGGGGGTGCCTTCGGCGTGGGGCTTTCAGATAAGATCCTCGAAGGCTATCGTCACCTGGCAAACACCTACGAGCCCGGTGACTTGGTCCACATCTTCGGTTTCAGCCGGGGCGCCTACACCGCGCGCAGTCTGGTGGGCCTGATCCGCAACGCAGGGTTGCTCAAACCCGAGCATATCGACCTGACAGAAGAGGCCTATGGCCTGTATCGGACCCGGGACGAGGGCGCCGACTCGGACAGAGCACAACTTTTCCGCAGCAACTTCTCACGCAACATCACCATCCACATGCTGGGCATCTGGGATACCGTCGGCGCACTGGGCGTGCCGCTGGAATCCTTCGACTGGTTCAACAGGTCGTACTACGAATTCCATGACACCGAACTGAGCTCGATCGTCCACAACGCCTTCCACGCGCTAGCGATCGATGAATGGCGCAAGAACTACCAGTGCACCCTGTGGGATCCGAAGAGCAAACCCAACCAACGTGTGGAGCAAGTCTGGTTCTCCGGTGCCCACGCCAATATCGGCGGTGGCTACCCGGACAACAGCCTCTCGGATATCGCCCTGACGTGGATGATCAACAAGGCGGTCGAATGCGGGTTGGCGGTGGACACCAGCAAGATCCCCAGCCTGCCCACCACCACACTGCCGATCACCAACTCCTACAAGCAGTTCCTCGGCGGCGCCTATAGCCAGTTCAATCCGCCCCACTACCGGGACATCGGGCAAACGCTGTTTGGCCGGGAGGCCATCGATCCAAGCGTCGAGGACCGGCTGAAACACGAGGCGGATTACAAGCCGAAGAACACGGTTGGCCCGAACCTGGTCGGCAGTTTCACGCCGGTTGGGAAGGTCAGGTGACGTTGGCCTGCGCCGCCATCAGCTCGGGGCGCTGGCAAAGGTCTGTCACCGTTTTATCCAGAATTATTGGATTTCAATAATTATTGGCCTGGAATAATTCCACTTGAACCATCTGGGCAACACGGCCTGAGAGTGAATGCACTCAGGCCTGGTTGGCCGCCACCGAAACTCAACTCAACTGGGCAATCAGCACCGCATTGGTGTAGATCAGGCTGCCATCGCTGGCCCTATGGCCGACCAGGTGAAACTGCCCGCGCTCATCATCACTCAGGTACACACGCAGTCGGCAGTCGGACAGCGGCCCATAGCCTTCCGGCAACATCAGGTTCAGCGTGCCCATGTCGACATCGACCATGGCCTCGGGCTCATGGCTCTGTTGCAGGCGCTCTTCGGCCTGCTCCAGCAACGTATGGGTGGGGCCTTGGATGTCGAAATGGATATCGCCCACCGGGGTGGAGCGGCGATCACCGTTGCCTTTGCACCAACCTTCTATCGTCAGGGTACTCATGGCCAATCCTCCTGCTATGGAGCGTTCTCGAACACCAATGCAGTTGTTGACCCAACCCCCGCTTGATTCGTTCCGACGGGCTCATCCCCCCTTCGCCAATGCCGCCTCCATCTCCCGCGCCTGAAACCGCCGGATCAGCATCACCTGGTAAGGCACCGAGATACTCAAGCGCCGAATCGCCAACCCACCCTGCCCCGCCTCCGAGTGGGATTCGATGGCGTTTCTACTTAAGGGGCCAACGAGCCAGCCCTTCTTCTCCATAAGCCTGGATGTCCGGGTCGGCACTGCTCGCCATGCGTTCAAGCACTGCGCGGGATTCCGGGGTGCCAATCCGTGCCAGCGCATACGCGCACTTGCGCTGGAACTCCTGCAGGTTGCCCCAGCGCACCAGGCTGGCGAACGGAATGTTCACCGCCTGCGCAATGGCAGGGACGGCTGCCGCATCGCCGAGCAGCCCGAGTTCGAACACGATATCTTCGTGTCGCTCATGGGTTTCATCCAGCAATAACCGGGTGAGGGTCGATACTGCGTCTGGAAGGGGTTCGAGATCCCCCAGGGATTTTGCCGTCGTGGGCTGCGATCCGTTCATTGTGCTTCCTTGTGGTGGGACAAAGCTGTCCCGGATTATGCGGTCACTTGAGCGCTGCTACCGCCCAGCGCCGCTGTCATTTCCCGTGCCTGCTCGCGCAAAGCCTGGCAAAACGGCTCCACAACCGCCGACGCCGGCCGGTGCTCAGGTTGGATCAGCATCACCCGATACGGCACCGAGATACTCAAGCGCCGAATCGCCAACCCACCCTGCCCCGCCTCCAGGCCGCTCAACGGATTGATGATCGCCACCCCCAGCCCCTGCCGGACCATGGCGCACACCGAGGCCGCACTGGTGGTCTCGATCACCGTGCGCCGATTCACCCCGGCGGCGCGAAAGTGCTGGTCGAGCTGCTGGCGGTAGGTGTCAAGACTGGCCAGGTTGATGAAATCGACCTCATCGAAATCACTCAGCTCAAGCACAGCCTTGGCCTGCAGCGGGTGCCCCTGGGGCAGCACGCAGACCATGTCGGCGCTGAACAGCAGCTCGCCCACCGCGCCCCGGGGCACCTGCTCGACTTCGGTCAGGCCGAGGTCGTGCTGCTGGGCGACCAGCGACTCCTCCAACAGCGGCGACTCCTGGGCGGTGATGCTCACGCTCACGCCCCGGTGTTGCTGGTGGAAGCGCTGGCAGGCCCTGGGCAGCAGGGTTTGCGAGAAAAGCGGCAGGCAGGTAATGGCCAGCCGGCCTTGCTCGAAGTTGCGGATGGCCTGGGCAAAGCGGTCGATGCGCTCCAGGCCGACGAAGGCGCGCTCGACCTCGTCGATCAGCAGCAGGGCCTGGGCAGTGGGCGCCAGGCGCCCGCCTTCGCGGTCGAACAAGTTCAGGCCGGTGACCTGCTCCATGCGCGCCAGCTCACGGCTGACGGTGGGCTGCGAGGTGAACAGCAGGCGGGCGGCGCCGGTGACGCTGCCGGCGGCCATGATGGCGCGGAACACTTCGATGTGGCGGATGGAGAGTTTCATGAGGTGGCTCGTGGTAGTGGTGTCGTGGGAGCGGGCTTGCCCCGCGACTCAAGCAACGCGGTGTTTGGCACCGGCTATGCCGGTGATCGCGGGGCAAGCCCGCTCCCACGCATGAGCACATGCACGTGCATATCAAATATGAATAGATTAAATAAAATTAGCTATTTTTCTGAATCCATCCATTAGCTCACCATCGGTGCATCCATTACAAGGAACACCACCATGAGCACCCCTTCCACCCTCCTGGCCGACGCCGTCCGCCAACACGGCTCGCCCCTGTGGGCCTACGACGCGCAAACCATCGGCCAGCGCATCGACCAACTGCTGCAGCACTTCGACACGGTGCGCTTCGCGCAAAAGGCCAACCCCAACCTGCACGTCCTGCGCCTGATCCGCGAACGTGGCCTGGTGCTCGATGCGGTCTCGCTGGGTGAAATGGAACGCGCCTTCGCCGCGGGCGCACAAGTGACCGGCGAGCCGGCCGGCGTGGTGCTGACCTGCGACGTGCTGGACCAGCCGACCCTGGCGCGGGTGGTCGAGACCGGTATCGAAGTGAACGCCGGCTCCATCGACATGCTCCGCCAACTGGGCGAGCGCTCCCCCGGGCACCGGGTGTGGCTGCGCATCAACCCAGGCTTCGGCCACGGCCACAGCCGCAAGACCAACACTGGCGGTGAAAACAGCAAGCACGGCATCTGGCACGAGCAACTGCCCGAGGCGCTGGCCTGCGTGAAGCAGCACGGCCTGCACCTGGTGGGCGTGCACATGCACATCGGCTCGGGGGTGGATTACCAGCACCTGGAGCAGGTGGCCGGGGCCATGGTCGGGCTGATCGGCCAACTGGGCATGGACATCGAAGCCTTCTCCATCGGTGGCGGGCTGTCCACGCCCTACCGCCAGGACGACCAGCCGGTGGACCTGCAGTGCTATGCCCGTACCTGGGCGGTGGCGCGGGCGGAGATCGAAGCGATGCTCGGCCACCCCGTGCGCATGGAGATCGAGCCGGGGCGCTATCTGGTGGCGGAGTCTGGCTACCTGGTGGCCGAGGTGCGCGCCGTCAAGCAGATGGGCAACAACCACTACATCCTGGTGGACGCCGGCTTCAACGACCTGATGCGCCCGGCGATGTATGGAGCCTATCACCGCATGAGCCTGTTCGATGCCGTGGGGCGCCCGGTGAATCGCCCGCTGCAACCGACCGTGGTGGCCGGGCCATTGTGCGAGTCCGGGGATGTGTTTACCCAGGACGATCAGGAGCTAACGCCACAAGTGCTGCCACAAGCCAAGGTCGGTGACCTGCTGGTGATTCACGATGCCGGGGCCTACGGCGCGTCCATGTCGTCGAACTACAACAGCCGGCCGCTGTTGCCGGAGTTTCTGATCGAGCAGGGTCAGGTGCGCATGATCCGCCGGCGGCAGACTGTGCAGGAGCTGCTGGCGTTGGAACTGAGTGTCTAACACTCAGTAATGCGATACGCGCTGATGTGAACATCGTGGGAGCGGCGCTGCGCCGCTGCGACTTGCCCCGCGATTACCGGCAAAGCAGGTGCCATCAAGCCCCGCGCATTCATCGCGGGGCAAGCCCGCTCCCACGTGCCCTCGCTACAGTTGCGCTGGTGCGACCAACCTGTACCCCACCCCCGCCTCGGTAATGATGAACCGTGGCGCGGTTGGATCATCCCCCAGCTTCTGGCGCAGGTGCCCCACCACGATCCGCAGGTAATGCGTGTCATCGGTATGGGTCGGCCCCCAGATGTCCTTGAGCAACTGCTGCTGGGTAATCACCCGCCCCGGGTGCCCGGCCAGTTGCGCCAGCAGCGCGTATTCCTTGCGCGTCAGCGCCACCTCCACTCCCTCCAGCGTCACCTTGCGAAAGGCAAAATCCACCACCAGCGGCCCAAAGCTGGCCGTCGAGGTTGCACTGCCCACCTGCGGCGCCTGGCGCAGCAAAGCGCGCACGCGGGCGAGGAATTCCTGGATGCCGAAGGGCTTGGTCACGTAGTCGTTGGCACCGCCATCCAGCGCATCGACCTTCTGCACTTCACTGGCACGCACCGACAGCACCATCACCGGCACCGTGCTCCATTCGCGCAGTTCGCGCAGCACTTGCTGGCCGTCCATATCAGGCAGGCCGAGGTCGAGCACCACCAGGTCAGGCTTGCTCAAGGCGGCCTGGGCCAGGCCTTCACTGCCGGTACCGGCTTCGATCACCTTGTAACCCTGGGACGCCAGGCTGATGCGCAGGAACTTGCGGATCTGCGGTTCGTCGTCGATCACCAGCAGGGTGGCGGCTTGGCTCATGGGGCTTCACTTTCGCTATCGGGTTGGGTGGGCAGCGGCAAGCATAGTGTGATGCAGGTGCCGTGGCCATCGAGGCCGTCGCCCACCAGGATGCGCCCGCCATGGGCGCCGATCATGCCCTGGCAGATCGCCAGGCCCAGGCCAGTGCCCTGCCCGCCGCGGTCGCCGCGGGCGGCGGTGTAGAACATGTCGAAGATCTTTTCGCGCTCGTCCTCGGGGATGCCGGGGCCCTGGTCGCTGACGGCGAAGCACAGTTGCTCGTCCTGCACCTTCACCTGCAAGTCGAGCCGCCCTTGTGCCGGCGAGAAGCGCGCTGCGTTTTCCAGCACGTTCACCAGCGCCTGCTCGATCAAGGCGGCATGCACGAACAGCAGCGGCAGCTCGCCGGGCACATCGGTGTGCACGCGCAGCGGCGCCAGCACCACGCGCAGGCGGTTGAGGGCGCTGCCGACGATATCGGCGGGGGCCACCCAGTCGCGGGCGAGCTTGAGGCTGCCATGGCCGAGGCGGGTCATGTCCAGCAGGTTCTGAATGTAACGGTCCAGGCGCTCTGCTTCGTCGCGGGTGCCTTCGAGCAACTCGCGGCGGTCAGCCGGGGGGATGGCGTCGCCCAGCGCCAGCAGGCTGTCGATGCTGCCGCGCATGGACGTGAGCGGGGTGCGCAGGTCGTGGGACACCGAGGCGAGCAAGGCGCTGCGCAGCTGCTCGGTTTCGCCATGCAGGCGCGCGGCCTCCAGTTGCTCGCCCAGGCGGGCTCGGGCCAGGGCCTGGGCCAGGGGCTGTGCCAGGGCCTTCAGCAGGCGACGGCGCTGGGCGCCCATGGGTTCACCGTTGCGCGGGCGTACGCCGAGCAAGGCCAGGGGTTGCTCCTCCACGGCCAGAGGCCACCACCACCAGCGGCCGTGGGGCAAGGTGTCGCTGCCGAAACCTGCGGCCTGGCCATGTTGCCAGGCCCATTCGGCGGCGGCGCGTTCGTTGTCGGTGAAGGCCGGCGCATCGCCGCTGGCGACTTGCAGCAGGCCGTCGGCGCTGCGTTCGAGCAGGCACACCTGCACGTCCTGCCAGCCGTTCAGGTGCTGGCCGGCGGCGCTGAACACGGCCTGGCGGTCGGTGGCCACGGTCAGCCGGCGCGACAGATCGAGCAACTGGTTGGTCTGCGCCTGGGTCTCGCGCAGGGCCTGCAACTGGCGGCGCTGGCGGGCGGCGAGGTTGCCGGTGAGCGCGGCCATCAACAGGAAGAACACCAGGGTCAGGACGTCTTCTTCGCGCTGGATGCTGAACGAGAAGTTCGGCGGAATGAACAGGAAGTCATAGACGAGGAACGACAGCACGGCGCAGGCCAACGCCGGACCAAGGCTGCTGCGCACCGCCACCAGCAGCACGGCGGCGAGGAACACCAGCGAGATATTGGGCAGCGCCAGCACGCTGGAAACGGCCCAGGACAGACCGGCCGCCAGCACCGTGGCCACCAGCGCCAGCAGGTAGTGGCGCCACACCCACACGCGCTTGGCCGCGGCACTGGCCGGCTGTGGCTGGGCGTCTCGGTCGAGCACGTTGATTTCCAGGCCATGGCTTTCACGCAGCAGGCGCGCCGCTACGCCGGCACCGAAGAAGCGCCGGCGCAGCAGGTCGCGGGACTGGCCCACCAGCACCAGGCTGGCGCGGCGTTCGGCGGCGTGCTGGATCAGCGTGCGGGCCACCTCCCCTGCCCTGAGCAGCACCACTTCACCGCCCAGCCGTTCGGCCAATTGCTGGGCGGCCTGCAGGCGATGGCGGGCGGTTTCGTCGCGCAGCCGGCCGTTGTCGACATGCACCACGCTCCACGGCAAATGGCGGCGTTGCGCAACGCGGCTGGCATGGCGCACCAGGCGTTCGGCCTGGTCGTTGCCGTCGATGCCCACCAGCAGCCGGCCGCGCAAGGCCGGCGCTTCCTGGCCGCGCTGGCGGTAGCCGCTGGCCAGGTCCGCATCCACCTGGGCGGCGGCGGTCTGCATGGCCAGCTCGCGCAGGGCGGTGAGGTTGGTCTGGGAGAAATAGGCGTCGATGGCGGCGCGGGCCTGCTCGGGCACATAGACCTTGCCCTCGCGCAGGCGCTCCAGCAGCTCGCGCGGCGGCAGGTCGATCAGCACCAGTTCGAAGGCTTCCTGCAGAACCCAGTCGGGCAGGGTTTCGCGCACCTGCACGCCGGTGATGTCGCGGACCTTGTCGTTGAGGCTTTCCAGGTGCTGGACGTTGACCGTGGTGTACACGTCGATGCCGGCGGCCAGCAGCTCCTGCACGTCCTGCCAGCGCTTGGCGTGGCGGCTGCCGGGGGCGTTGCTGTGGGCCAGCTCGTCGACCAGCACCAGCGGGGGCTTGGCCTTGAGCAGGCCGTCGAGGTCCATTTCTTCGAGCTGCACGCCGCGGTACTCGCTGCGCAGCAAGGGTTGCTGGAGCAGGCCGCCGAGCAAGGCCTCGGTTTCGGCGCGACCATGGGTTTCGACCACCCCGGCCACCACCTGCACGCCCTGGCGCTGCTGGGCGTGGGCGGCCTGGAGCATGGCGAAGGTCTTGCCGACCCCGGGCGCGGCGCCGAGGAATACCTTGAGTCGGCCCCGGCCTTCGCGGGGCAGGCCGGCCAACAGCGCGTCGGCGCGGGTGGGGTTGCTCATGGTTCATCCTTTAAATATTGCGATTTTGGGCCTGCTGCGCAGGCCTTCGCGGGTAAACCCGCTCCCACAGGGGAGGCGCAGCCTTCAAGCCTGGCGCTTTCCCTGTGGGAGCGGGTTTACCCGCGAAGGGCCGCAAAGCGGCCCCCTTGTCAGTGCCGGTCAACAGGTGCCAAACGCTCAAGCGCCTGGTTCAGCGCCAGCACATTGACCACCGGCGGCCCGACCAATGGGCGAAGGGTGGCGTCATTCACCAGCACTTGCAAGCGCTCCACCGGCACCTGCCGCGCCGCCGCCACACGCGGCAGCTGGTAGGTAATGGCTTGCGGCGGCAGGTGCGGGTCAAGGCCGCTGCCGGAGGTGGTCAGCAGCGCCAGGGGCACCGGCCCTTGCTGCGCCTGGTATTGCGCGGCGGCCTCGCCCTTGACCCGCTCGGCCAGTGCCGGGTTGCTCGGCGACAAGTTGCTCGCGCTGCTGGCCACGGTGGCATACGCCCCCGCCGAAGGCCGCGACTGGAACCAGCCATCGCCCTTGAACTCTTGGGCGATCAGCGCCGAGCCGCGCACTTCGCCTTTGTCGTCACGCACCAGGCTGCCATTGGCCTGGTCGGGGAACGCCACCTGGGCAATCCCGGTCACCGCCAGCGGGTACAAGGCACCGGTAACCACGGTCATCAGCAGGATCAGGCTCAATGCCGGGCGTACATAAGCAGTCATGTCAGTCTCTCCTTCAAACCAGGTGCAGGGCGTTGAGCAGCAGGTCGATCAGCTTGATCCCGGCAAAGGGCACAAGGATCCCGCCCAGGCCATAGATCAGCAGGTTGCGCCGCAGCAGGTGGGCGGCGCTGGCGGCCTGCACCCGTACCCCGCGCAGGGCCAGGGGGATCAGCACGATGATGATCAGCGCGTTGAACACGATGGCCGAGAGGATCGCGCTCTGCGGGCTGGCCAGTTGCATCAGGTTGAGCACGCCCAACTGCGGGTAGATGGCGGCGAACAGCGCCGGCAGGATGGCGAAGTACTTGGCCACGTCGTTGGCAATGGAGAAGGTGGTCAGCGCGCCACGGGTGACCAGCAGCTCCTTGCCCACCTGCACCACGTCCAGCAGCTTGGTCGGGTCGCTGTCGAGGTCGACCATGTTGGCGGCTTCGCGGGCGGCCTGGGTGCCGTCGTTCATGGCCATTCCCACGTCAGCCTGGGCCAGGGCCGGCGCGTCGTTGGCGCCGTCGCCGCACATGGCCACCAGCCGGCCGTCGTTCTGCTCCTGGCGGATACGCGCCAGCTTCTTCTCCGGGGTGGCTTCGGCGAGCACGTCATCCACGCCGGCCTCGGCGGCAATGGCCGCGGCGGTCAGCGGGTTGTCGCCGGTGACCATCACGGTGCGGATGCCCAGCTTGCGCAGCTCGGCGAAGCGTTCGCGGATGCCGGGCTTGACCACGTCCTTGAGGTGGATCACGCCGAGCAGGCGCTTGTCGACGCACACCAGCAGCGGTGTGCCGCCGCTCTGGGCGATGCGCTCCACTTCACGGGCCAGGGGCACTGGCATTTCCAGGCGTTGCATGCCGACGAAGGCCAGCACCGCATCGACGGCGCCCTTGCGGTAGCGGTGCTGCTGGAAGTCGATGCCCGACAGGCGCGTCTCGGCGCTGAAGGCGATGGCCTGGTACTGGCTGCTCGAGGGTTCTTCGAAGTCATGCAACTGGCGCAGGTACTCGACGATGGACTTGCCTTCGGCGGTGTCGTCGGCCAGCGAGGCGAGCAAGGCGCCCTCCCCCAGTTCCTTGGCCGTCACGCCCGAGGCGGCATGCAGGGCGCTGCAGCGACGGTTACCGAAGGTGATGGTGCCGGTCTTGTCGAGCATCAGCGTGTGCACGTCGCCGGCCGCCTCCACCGCGCGGCCGGAGCGGGCGATCACGTTCAGGCGCACCAGGCGGTCCATGCCGGCGATGCCAATGGCCGACAGCAGGCCACCGATGGTGGTGGGGATCAGCGTCACCAGCAAGGCGGCGAGGAAGATCAGCGGCAGGCTGCCACCGGCAAAGCGGGCGAACGGCTGCAGGGTCACCACCACGATCAGGAAGATCAGGGTGAGGCCGATCAGCAGGATGTCCAGGGCGATCTCGTTGGGGGTTTTCTGGCGCTTGGCACCTTCGACCAGGGCGATCATGCGGTCCAGGGTCGATTCGCCGGGGTTGCTGGAGATGCGGATCAGCAGCCAGTCGGAGACCAGCCGGGTATTGCCGGTGACGGCCGAGCGGTCGCCGCCGGACTCGCGGATCACCGGCGCGGACTCGCCGGTGATGGCGGCCTCGTTGACCGCTGCGATGCCTTCGAGCACCTCGCCGTCACCGGGGATCATCTCGCCGGCCACCACGCGCACCACATCGTCCTTGCGCAGCTGGCTGGCGGCGACGGTCTCAAAGCTGCCGTCGCTCTTGCGGCGCTGCGCGGTCAGGCCCTGGCTGCCGGCCTTGAGGCTGTCGGCGCGGGCCTTGCCGCGGCCCTCGGCGAGGGCTTCGGCAAAGTTGGCGAACAACACGGTGAACCACAGCCATACGGTGATCTGCACCGCCACGCCGGTGCTCACGCCGCTTTCGGGGGCGAAGCACAGCACCGTGGTGAGCAGCGCGGTAAGGGCCACCACCAGCATCACCGGCGAGCGCTTGAGCTGGCGCGGGTCGAGCTTGACGAAGGCCTGCAGCAGCGCCGGGCGCCACAGCGCGGCGAAGCGGGTCTGGTCCTTGGCGCTGCGTTGCGCCTTCACGTCAGGAATGGGCATGTTCATCAATGATTCCTCAGAAACCCAGGCTCAGGTGTTCGGCGATCGGCCCCAGGGCCAAGGTCGGCAGGAAAGTCAGGCCACCGACCAGCAGGATGGTCACCAGCAGCAGCGTGGTGAACAGCGGGCCGTGGGTGGGGAAGCTGTTCAGCCCCTGCGGTGCGCTCTTCTTCGCCGCCAGGCTGCCAGCCAAGGCCAGCACCGGCAGGATGTAGCCGAAGCGGCCGATCAGCATGGCCAGGCCGATCATCACGTTGTGGTAGGGAGTGTTGGCGCCGAAGCCGGCAAAGGCCGAGCCGTTGTTGGCGGTGCCGGAGGTGTAGGCGTACAGCAACTGGCTGAAACCATGGGCACCGGGGTTGCTCACCGCGCCGGCCGGGCCTGGCAGGCTGGCGGCGAGGGCGCCGAGCACCAGTACGCCGACCGGCATCACCAGCAGGGTCGCCACCAGCAGTTGCACTTCCCGGGCCTGCAGCTTCTTGCCCAGGTATTCCGGGGTGCGGCCGATCATCAGGCCGGCCAGGAACACCGCGATCAGCACGAACAGCAGCATGCCGTACAGGCCTGCGCCGACGCCGCCGAAGATCACCTCGCCGACCATCATGTTGACCATCGCCACCATGCCGGTCAGCGGGTTGAGGCTGTCGTGCATGGCGTTGACCGAGCCGTTGGAGGCGGCGGTGGTGGTGACCGTCCATAGCACCGAGCCGGTGGTGCCGAAGCGGCTCTCCTTGCCTTCCAGCGGCGCGCTCTGTTGCACCTGGGCACTCTCGAGGGCCGGGTTGGGCTGGTACTCCGACCACAGCGCGGTGCTGCCGCCGATCAGGAACAGCGCCAGCATGCAGGCGATGATCGCGCGGCTCTGGCGCAGGTCCTTGACGTAGTGGCCGAAGGTGAACACCAGCGCCACCGGGATCAGGATGATCGAGGCCACCTCGAACAGGTTGCTCCAGGCCGTGGGGTTCTCGAACGGGTGCGCCGAGTTGACGCCGAAGAAGCCGCCGCCGTTGGTGCCCAGCTGCTTGATGGCGATCTGGCTGGCGGCCGGGCCGAGCGGGATGGTCTGGTCGGCACCCTGCAGGGTGACGGCGTGGGCGTAGTCGGCGAAGGTCTGCGGCACGCCCTGCCACACCAGCAGCAGCGCCAGCACGAGGCACAGCGGCAGCAGGCCGTAGAGGGTGGCGCGGGTCAGGTCGACCCAGAAGTTGCCCAGGGTGGTGGTCGAGCGCCGGGCGATGCCACGGCACAGGGCGACCAGTACGGCCAGGCCGGTGGCGGCGCTGACGAAGTTCTGCACGGTCAGGCCGAGCATCTGGCTCAGGTAGCTGACCGAAGCCTCGCCGCTGTAGGACTGCCAGTTGGTGTTGGTCATGAAGCTGACCGCGGTATTGAACGCCAGTGACCACTCCTGGCCCGGCAGGTGCTGTGGGTTGAGCGGCAGGCTGCCTTGCAGCAGCAATACGGCGAACAGCAGCCCGAAGCCGGCCAGGTTGAAGGCCAGCAGGGCCAGGGTGTACTGCTTCCAGTTGTGCTCTTGCCCGGCGTTGACGCCAGCCAGGCGATAGCAGCCCCGCTCCACCGGGCCGAGCAGCGGGGTCAGCCAGGTGCGCTGGCCTTCCATCACCTTGAAGTAGAAACGCCCAAGCCAGGGTGCCGGTAGCAGCACGATGGCGAAGAACGCCAGCAAAAGCAGGTAATCGTAACTGTGCATGGCCGCCCCTTAGCTGCGATCGGCGCGCAGCAGCGCCACCAGCAGGTAAACCGCCAACGCCACTGCCAACAGCAGTGACAGCCCATCGAGCATGTACATGAGCCCATCTCCCTTGATGCGGCATGAGGGCCGCTTTGGAGAAATTGTCCGAGGGAGGGGCGTAAAGGGGCGAGATGGGGGGTGGGGTCAGGGCATAAAGAAGGCGTAAAGATCGACCAACCATCGCGGGGCAAGCCCGCTCCCACGACTACCCGTGGGAGCGGCGGTGCGCCGATGCGACTTGCCCCGCGATGGGCGTCAGGTCTGCGCCGAGTGGCGACTCCAGTCCAGCAGCAGGCTGTACCCCACCGCCAACAGCGTCGGCCCGATGAACAGCCCGATAAAGCCAAAGGCGAGCAAACCGCCGAACACCCCGAGCAGCACGATCACCAACGGCAGGTTGCCGCCGCGGCTGATCAGGTAGGGTTTGAGCACGTTGTCCACGCCGCTGATGACGAAGGTGCCCCACACGCCGAGGAACACCGCCATGCCGTAATCGCCCTTCGACACCAGCCAGGCGGTGGCGGGGATCCACGCCAGCGGCGGGCCCATGGGGATCAGGCTGAGCATGAAGGTCACCAGGCCCAGCACCACCGCCCCCGGCACGCCGGCAATCAGGAAGCCGATCAGTGCCAGCAGGGCTTGCGCCGCCGCTGTGCCGATCACCCCGTTGACCACCCGTTGCACGGTACCGGCCACCAGTTCGACGTAGTACTCGGCGCGCTCACCCACCAGCCGTTGCAGCAGGCGGTGCACGAACGCCGCCAGGCGCGGCCCGTCGCGGTAGAAGAAGAACACGAACACCAGGCTCAGGGTCAGCTCCAGCACCCCGCTGCCGATCTGCGCACTGCGCGCCAGCAACCAGTTGCCGACCTGGCCGAGGTAAGGTTTGGCCGAGGCCAGCAGCGCCGCCCCTTGCTGGTCGAACGACTCCCACCAGCCGACCAGGCGCCCACCCACGAACGGAATACCCGCCACCCAGGCCGGCGCATCGGGCAGGCCTTCGACCTGCACGTCGCGCACGAATGCGGTGGCGTCGCGGATATGGTCGGCCAGGTTGAAGCCCAGCCACACCAGCGGCAAGGCCACTATCAGGATCCAGGCCGTGGTCAGCAGGCTGGCGGCCAGGGTTTCCCGCCCGCCCAGCACACGGGTGAGCAAACGCATCAACGGCCAGCTGGCGAAGGCCAGGATGGCGCCCCACAGCAGTGCCGAGATGAACGGCGCCATGACCCACAGCGCGGCGCCGAGCAGCGCCAGCAGCAGGATCTGCACCAGCAGGCGGTCAGTGTTGGGCATGGGGCGCTCGCTCAACGGATCAGCTCCAGGTGCAGGCCATCGGTGGGTGCATCGCCGGCTTCGAGCCGGGCGCTGCGCACGCCGGCCTTGACCAGTTGCTCGCGCCAGGCTTCGGCGCCCTTGCCGCTGAGGCTGGCGCGCAGGGTGCTGTCGAGGTTGAGGCTGCGGGCCAGCAGCGTGACCCAGTTGGCCTGGGGCTCGGCGAGGTCGGGGTAATCGAGCTTGCCCGTGTCGCGCAGTTCGCGCAGCACCGTGGCAGCGGTGGGCAGGATGTCGCCCAACGGGCTCTCGGCTACGAACTCCTCCACATGCAAATATGCTCGGCGGTTGCCACGGGTGACGCTGTACAGCGCCACCAGGGTGTCAGCCTCTTCGGCGGAACGACGTAGCAGGATGAACGCCTGCTGCTCGTCCCCACCATTGAGCCGGGCGTTGGCGAACACGTCGTTGGCCCACAGGCTGGCTTCGCCGCAGTCGCGGCCCTGGCACCAGAACAAGGGGTAGCCACCGTCTTTCTGCAGGGTTTCACGGGCGCTGGTAAACGCCTCGCGGGCGCTGCGCTCGACTGGCAGTTCGTAGGTGACCGAGCTGACCTGGCCACGGCTTTCGACCTTGTCATCGACCCGCAGGCGGCCACTGATCTTGCGCAGCGGCCCCATCGGGTAGACCCGCTCCTGCTCCACGGCAGGGCGTTGATCGACCACTTTGGCGTCAACCGGAACGGGCAGTTCACCGGCCCACAGCAAGGGGCTGGCGAAGGCGAGGCAGGCAACGAGGGCACTGCGGGCGTAAACGGGTACGCTCATCGGCAGCCCTCGTGGCCGCGGGGTTGGAATACGTGAGTGTCTGGCATGTACATGGTTGTCTCCCTTTCAACCCGCCAAGCCTCGACACTTGCCCGATGCAAGTCAAGGAATGCCAAAGAAGCGATTGAAACAGTCTGCAACAAGGGCCGCACCCTGCTCATCGTTCAAGTGCAGGTGATGGCCACCCGGCAGCGTGATCTGCTCGAAGGGTAGCTGCTCCAGCAGCTCCGTGTGGCGCGCCAGCATGCCGTCGGCCGCCACCACCAGGCAGGCCGGGCAGGCCACGCGCTTGACGAAGGCCATGGCCTGGGCCTGGTTCAGGCGGGTGGGTGAAGGCAAGGTGAGGCGGCTGTCGCTGCGCCAGCTGTAACCGCCGGGTACCGGCATCAGGCCGCGCTGGGCCAGCAGTTCGGCCGCTTCACGGCTGACCGCGACCATGCCTTTCATGCGTGCCTCGACGCCCTCCTCCAAGGTTGCGTAGACCGTCTTGCGTTTGCCGTCCAGGCGCAGTTGGGCCTGCAGGGCCATCCCCAGACGCTCGGCGGCGTCCTGTTCGGTCACGGTGGGCGGGATCACCCCGTCGATCAGCGCCAGGTGGCTGACCCGCTCGGGCAAGGCGCCGGCCAGCTGCACCGAGATGATCGCCCCCAGCGAATGGCCGAGCAGGCCGAAGCGCTGCCAGCCCAATTGCTCGGCGACGCGCAGCACGTCATGTGCGTAATCGGCCAGGGCGTAACCGGCCCCGACCGGACGGTGCTGCGAATAGCCATGCCCGGCCAGGTCGAGGGCGACGATGCGCAGCCCTTTCAGCTGGGGCGCCAGGCGAGCGAAGCTGTTGGCGTTGTCCAGCCAGCCGTGCAAGGCGATCACCGGCAGGCCGTCGGCGGGGCCGAACAGGTGGGCGGCCAGTTCGATATGGCCCAGGGTCAGGCGTACTTCTTCAACCTGGGCGCTCATGCCCGGCCCCAGCGGTCGAACAGGCCTTTGATCAGGCTGGCGGTGTCGAGGGGGCGCTCCAGCGGGAACATGTGCCCGCCCGGCAGGCTGTGATATTCGCCCCGGGCCATGCCCCGCACGCCCAGCGCGTGGTGCCGGCGGATCACCCGGCTCTGGGCGCCACGCACCACGGCCAGCGGCACCTGCAACTGGCGCGGCGGCAGCGGGCTGGCATGGGGGATGCTGCGGTAGATGCTGATCTCGGTGGCCGGGTCGAAACGCAGGCGCAGCCCGTCTTGCGCGGTTTCCAGGCCGTGCTCCAGGTACGCCTCCAGGCATTCCGGGTCGAAGTGGCGGAACAGGCTCTTGCCGGCGAAGTAACTGCGTGCGCTGTCGCGGTCGGCGAACGCCTCACGCCGGCCCAGGGTGCGCCCGGCCGGGGTGATGCGGTCGATGAAGCCCAGGCGCTTGGCCGCCTGGATCAGCCATTCATCCACCCGGGTCAGCACCGGCGAGTCGAGCATCACCACGCCGCGGTAGAGCTCCGGTCGGCGCAATGCCGCGTGCAGGTGCAGCACACCGCCCAGCGAATGTCCGACTCCCCACACCGGGGCGTCCTGCAGTTCGAGGTGATGCAGCAGCTCGTCCACCAGGCTTTGCCAGTTGTCGTTCACCGGGAAGCGTGGGTCGTGGGCATGCTGGGCCAGGTGGCGCACCTGGTAATCCGGCGCCAGGGCGGCGAACAACTTGCCGTAGGTGGCCGAGGGGAAGCCATTGGCGTGGGCGAAGAAGATCTGCTGCGACATGGCCGCCTGCTCTGCACGGGGAAGGATGGCCCATTGTCGGCAAGGCGATTGATGGCGGCAACGTCCGGATAGGTCATCGCCAAGGGCGATCAGGTCATTCAGAAGGTGTCGAAACTGTCCAAAGAGCGGCGCAGGCAGGCCTGCAGGTAGGCCAGCTGGCATTCCAGTGCCTGGCGGGCCAGGCGCCGGTCCGGTTTTTCCAACCCGCTTCTGCGCAGGTACAGGCAGCTGGACTGTATCAGCGCGGCCAGCTGGAGGCTCAGCGCCTCCACTTCCTGGAGCTTCTGCACGCTGTCGGTGCGTTCCTTGTGCACCAAGTCCGGGTTTGTCCGCAGCGAGCTCAGCAAGTGGTTGAACTTGGCCTGCGCCGACTCGCGCAGGAGGCTGTATTCGGCAAAGTCCAGGACAGCGTCACTCTGCAGTTTCTTGAGTGTCGGCTCCATGTCAGCCGACCCCATCAACGCCAACCAGTGGCTATTCATGAATCACTCCCTCGATCCGCCAATGTTCACTTCCTGGCGCTGACGCTAACAAGTGGCCAAGCGAGGGGACAACTGGCAAAAATGCCAGTTGCCTGGGTCACGCCGAGTGGTGAAGGCCACGCAGTGTCATCAGCCCGGCCAGCGGCCAGTCGCCCTCCAGCATGGCCAGGCTGGCGGTGCTCAAGGGCGCCGGTTGCTGAGCATGGCCATGCTCCAGCATGCCCACCAGCGAACCCACCAGTGGCTGGTGGCTGACCAGCAGCACATGCTCCAGCCCCAGGCGCTCGAGCTCGCCGATCACCTGCTGCACATTGCTCTCGGGGGTGAGCCAGGGCACGGTGCGCACCGGCTCGGCGAAGCCCAGGGCATCGTGCACCAGCGCTGCGGTTTGCTGGGCGCGCACGTAAGGGCTGGCGATGATCGCCTGCAGCGGCTGGCCCAGCAGGTGCGCGGCGCTGCGCAGCACCTGCTCGCGGCCGTGGGCGGTGAGGCGCCGTTCGGCGTCAGTGTTGGCGCGCGGCTCCGCCTCGCCGTGGCGCAGCACCCACAGCTTCACAGCTTGGGCTCCTCGTCACGCACCGGGTGCGGCGCCGGGGCCACGGCATGCGCCGCCTCGCCTTCCGCAGCGCGGGGTGCCGGCCAGTCGGCGAACGGCCAGGGTTTCTGGTCGCTGTGGAAGCTGCCGAAGCGGCCGATCTGTGCCAGGTACTGGCTGAGGCTGTCGCCAAAGTTCATCAGGCTGGCGCTGGGCGCGCCGTAGATCAGCCGGTAGATCAGTTGCACCAGGACCAGGCCGCCCAGCAACAGCTCGGCGAGCTGCCAGACCACCAGGAACACCAGCATCCACAGCACCCGCAGGATGATCGACTCGCGCTCGGCGCTTTGCGGGGTATCGTTCATGTGTCGCTCCTTCGTTCAGTTGAAACCGCTGGTGGAAATGAAATCGATATCGGTCTTGGGCTCGGCGCGCATCAGGTGCTCGATGACCTGGTTGAGCGTACGGCCTTCGAAGAGGATCGCATGCAGGCCAGCCACCAGGGGCATGTACACCTGCACCTCCTGGGCCTTGGCCTTGAGCACCTTGATGGTGTTGACCCCTTCGGCCACCTCGCCCAGGCGGCTGACTGCCTGCTCCAGAGTCAGGCCCTGGCCCAGGGCGTGGCCGACCTGGTAGTTGCGGCTCTTGGGCGAGGAGCAGGTGACGATCAGGTCACCGACCCCGGCCAGGCCAAGGAAGGTCATGGGGTTGGCACCCTGGCTCACGGCGAAACGGGTCATCTCGGCCAGGGCACGGGTGATCAGCATGCTCTTGGTGTTCTCGCCCATGCCCAGTGCCACCGCCATGCCGGCGATGATCGCGTAGACGTTCTTCAGGGCGCCGCCCAGCTCGACGCCGAAGCGGTCGCTGCTGGCATAGACGCGGAAGGTGCGCCCGTGCAGCACGGCCTGCACCTGTTGGCACAGCGCTTCATCTTCGCTGGCGACCACGGTGGCGGTCAGCGCGTGCTCGGCGATCTCGCGGGCCAGGTTCGGCCCCGACAGCACGCCGATGCGCGCCTGGGGGGCGATTTCTTCGAGGATCTGGCTCATCAGCTTGAAGCTCTGCGCCTCGATGCCCTTGGTCAGGCTGACCAGGCCTTTGCCACGCAGCAGCTCAGCGTGGGGCGCCAACACGCTGCGCAGGGCGCTCGACGGCAGCGCGACGAAGATCAGGTCGCTGGCCTGCAGGGTGGCGAGCAGGTCGTTGTCCGGCTCGACGCCGTCATGCAGACGAATGCCCTTGAGGTAACGCGGATTCTCGCGGTTGACGCGCATCGCCTCGGCCTGCGCCGGGTCGCGCATCCATTGGCGCACCGGGTGGCCGTTTTCCGCCAGCAGGTTTGCCACGGCGGTGCCGAAGCTGCCACCGCCAAGAACTGCAACAGGTTGCTGTTCAGTCATATCCAATCCGTTAACCCATAAAAAAGTGGCGAATGGCGCATTATAAAGGCAAGCCGCAAGCGTCAAGCTACAAGCGACAAGAAAACCGCGATGTTCGCCTGCTTTTGCTTGCAGCTTGAGGCTTGCAGCTTGCAGCTTGAGAAAGGTCAGTTAACATGCCTGATTCATTTCCGAACAAGGCCGTACCGTGTTCCCTGGCACGCCCCCTTACCCGCGCCTGCTGATACTGACCGCCCTGCTCGGCGGCCCGGCCATGGCCGATGATCTGTTCACCGACACCCAGGACCTGCCCCAGGTTCTGACCGCCACACGCCTGAAACAATCCCCGGCCGCGGTGCCGGGCAGCATGACCGTGCTCGACAGCGAGCTGATCCACGCCAGCGGCGCCCGGGACATCCCCGAGCTGCTGCGCCTGGTGCCGGGCATGATGATCGGCTATGGCGCCGGTAACCAGCCAACGGTCAATTACCACGGCAGCAACGTCAACGATGCCCGGCGCATGCAGGTGCTGATCGACGGCCGCTCGGTGTACCGCGCGGGCCTGGCCACGGTGGACTGGAGCGACATCCCGGTGGCCATCGAGGATATCGAGCGAATCGAGGTGTTCCGCGGCCCCAACACCGTCAGCTATGGCGCCAACGCGCTGATGGCGGTGGTCAACATCCTCACCCGCAACCCCGCCGACAGCCACGGCACGCGGGTGAAGCTGACCCGTGGCCAGGATGGCATCAACGACTATTACGCCAGCCAAGGCATCGGCTGGGACGGCGGCGACCTGCGCCTGTCGCTGTCGGGCCAGCAGGACGACGGCTTCGACAAGGACCAGTTCGGCCGCGACTACCGCGACAGCCGTCGGCTCAACCGTATCAATATCAATGCCAGCCACAGCCTGGCGCCGGACCAGACCCTGGAATGGCAACTGGCGGCCAAGGAGGGCAGCAATCAGCGGCCCTATACCTACCAGCCCGTATTCGGCAGATACGCCGCGGGCAACGATGCCGACGTCAACGCCAAGGACTATGCCGGTTCGGTGCGCTGGAACATCGACTTCAACCCCGACCACAGCCTGTATGTGCAGGGTTCAGCGCAGCACTTCGACCGCCAGCAGGTCTGGCGCGCCTGCGATGCCTCGATTGCCTTCAGCCCGGAGCTGACCCGGCTGTGGCAGCTCAACCCGAACTTTGCCGAAGGTGTTGCGCGCAATCTGTTTACCGGCAACCTGCCGACCACCAGCGACCCGCTGCTCACCTCGCTCACGCAGCAAGTGCGGAATCAATGGAATGCCGGCGGGCGCAACACGGTGTGCGGCGATGTCGACCAGAGCACCCGTGAAACGCGCTACGACCTGGAAATCCAGGACACCTTGAGCCTGAACGAGAGCCTGCGCCTGGTCACGGGCATGAACTACCGCTACGACCGCGCAGACTCGCAGACCTACTTCAACGGCAGCCTCGACGACCAGACCTGGCGCCTGTTCGGCCAGCTGGAGTGGCGCGCCGACGAGCACTGGGTCTTCCAGGGCGGGGCGATGTACGAGAACGCCCAGCTGTCCGGCAACTCGTTGACCCCGCGCGTGGCGGTGAACTACCTGATCACCCCGCGCCACGGCTTGCGGGCGGTGTACTCCGAAGCGGTGCGCTCGCCGGACATGTTCGAGAACAACGTCAACTGGAGCTACACGGTCAAGGGCCTGTCCCCCAACCTGTACGGTCTGCAGAACGGCCAGTACTTCGTCAAGACGCGCGGCCCGGGCAACCTCGACCAGGAGCGCATGCGCTCGCGCGAGCTGGGCTACAACGGCTACTTCAGCGACATCGACCTGAGCATGGACGTGAAGCTGTTCTACGACGAGATCACCGGGATGATCAGCGAGCCTCTGAAGAACAACCAGTACATCGCCAGCAACGCCAACAAGGCGCGCTTCAGCGGCAGCGAGGCGCAGTTCGACTGGCGCGCCACCCAGCGCGACCGATTGCGCATCACCTACGCCTATGTCGACGCCTGGGCCAGCAACCCCGCCGACCGGCGCCTTAGCGCCCGCAACAGCGGCTCGGCCGGCTGGCTGCGCGAGTGGGGCCTGGGCTGGTCCAGCGCCCTCTTCTATTACGGTGATGATGCGCTCAACCAGTACCGCTACGAGCGCGTCGACCTGCGCGTGGCCAAACGCTTCAAGGTGCAGGGCAGCGACCTGGAGCTGGCGGCCCTGTGGCAACAGCGCCTGGATGACGAACCGACCACTGCCATCCAGAACCGCTACGACAGCCGCCACCGTCTGATCATGAGCGCGGAGCTGGCGTTCTGATGGTCGTGCTGCTGCGCTTGCTGCTGCTGTGCATCTTGCCACTGGGTTCGCTGTCGGCCAGCGAAATCCTGTTGGTGGGTGCCGACGACCAGCCAGGCATCCGCAGCTTCGTCGCCGCCCTGGCGCAGCGCCGCCCGCACGACCATGTGCATTTCCAGACCGTGAACGAACTGCCACGCCCGCAGCAGCTGAAAAGCGATACGCGCCTGGTGCTGCTGGACGGCCCTGCGCTGGAGTGGCGCCTGGGCGAAACCGCCGGGCCGCCGGCACTGGCCCTGAGGGTCAGCCGGGTGCAGGCCGAGCAACGCCTGGGAAAGTCGCGGCCGGCGTTTCTCAGCCTGTTGTGGAGTGACCCGCCGCTGGCCCGGCAATTGCGCCTGGCCCGCTACCTGTTGCCGCAGGCGCGGCGCATCGGCGTGCTGTACGGCGAGCACAGCCGCTTTTTGCTCGATGAACTGCGCCAGGCCGCCCAACCCTTGGGGCTGGAGATCGTCGCAGAGGGCTGGCCCGATTTGCGCGACAGCCGCCCGCTGCAGAACCTGTTGGCCAACAGCGATGTGCTGCTGGGGCTCGACGACCCCGAACTGTACAACTCCAAATCGGCCAAGAACGTGCTGCTCAGCAGCTACGGCCGGCAGATGGCGCTGATCGGGCCGAACGTCGGCTTCGTCCGTGCCGGTGCCCTGGCCAGCACCTACAGCGACCAGGACGATTGGCTGGCAGTGCTCGACCAACTGCTCGAGCAACCGCCGGCACGCTGGCCACGCAGCCTTTACCCCAAGCATTTCGCCGTCAGTGGCAACCAGCAGGTGGCGCGCGCCCTGGGCCTGGAAGCCATCGACCAGGACGCCGCCGCACTGGCGCTGGCCGCAGGAGAACCCACCCCATGAGCAAACGCCTGAGCTGGGACATCCACACCCGCACGCAGATCATCAGCCTCGGCCCTGCCCTGCTGCTGACCTTGCTGCTGATCAGTTTCTTCACCTTCGTACGTATCCAGGACTTGCGCCAGGAGCTCAACCACACCGGCCAGCTGATCGCCAACCAGCTGGCGCCAGCCTCCGAGTACGGCGTGATCTCCGGCAACAATGAAGTGCTCGAAGGCCTGATGCGCGCGACCCTGAGCATCCCTCACGTACGCTTCCTCGAGGTGCAGGACAGCCGCAACCACATCCTGGTGTACGTCGAACAACCGGACGAAAGCCTCAGCCGGGCGCAACGGGTGGAAGTGTTCCAGGCGCCGATCCGCCTGCAGCAGATCCGCCTGGACAACGACTTCCTGCAGGGCAGGCCGCAGTTGCCGAGCATCGGCGACGACTACCTGGGGCGGGTGATCGTGGGCATGTCCGACGACGCCTTCAGCCAGCGTCAGCAGGAAATCGTGATCAAGGCCGGCATCCTCGCCCTGTTCGCGCTGCTGTTCACCTTCCTGCTGGCCCGGCGCCTGGCCATGAGCCTGTCCAAGCCGATCAGCGACATGGGCCATGCGGTCAAGGCCATCCAGCAAGGTGATTTCGATGCCCCGTTGCCGGTGGTCGACGACAGCGAACTGGGCCACCTGGCGCGGCACATCAACAACCTGGCCAGTGCCCTGGACCAGGCCGCCCATGAACAACAGCAGGCCATGGGCCAGCTGATCCAGGCCCGCGAAGAGGCCGAGCAGGCCAACCGTGCCAAGTCGGACTTCCTGGCAATGATGAGCCATGAACTGCGCACCCCCATGAACGGTGTGCTGGGCATGCTGCAGCTGCTGGAGACCACCCGCTTGACCAGCGAGCAGGCCGAATACGCCGCAGTGGCCAGCGAGTCCACCGGGCACCTGCTCAAGGTGATCAACGACATCCTCGATTTTTCGCGGATCGAACGCACCACGCTGCAACTGGAGCACATCGACTTCAACCTGGGCGAGCTGGTCGTCAGCAGTGTCCAGTCGTTCCAGCACAGCGCCCAGCAGCGCGGCCTGGCGCTGCACCTGCAGTTGCCGCCTGGCATGGAGCTGTTGCAGGTGGTCGGCGACCCGACCCGGATCCGGCAGATCCTGCTCAACCTGATCGGCAATGCGCTGAAGTTCACCGAACGCGGCGAAGTGGCGGTAGAGGCGAGCTGGCAGGTGCTCGACCAGCAGATGATCTGGCTGACCTGCAGCGTGCGCGACACCGGCATCGGTATCGACAGCAACCGCCTGGAAATGATGTTCGTCGCCTTCCAGCAGGCCGACAGCTCGATTTCCCGGCGCTACGGCGGTACCGGGCTGGGCTTGTCGATCGCCCGCACCCTGGCCGAACGCATGGGCGGCCAGCTGCGTGGCGAAAGCCGCGAGGGGTTGGGCTCGACCTTCACCCTGGAGATGCCGCTGGCCCTGGCCAACGCCGCTGCGGCCCTGCCTGTGGGCGCAACTGCAGCCGGTGCGCCGGGCGGCAATGGCGAGCGGATCCTGCTGGTGGAGGACAATCCGGTCAATCAAAGCGTCATCGAAGCCATGCTGCGCAGCCTCGGCTTCGAGGTCAGCCTGGCGATGGATGGTGCCCAAGCGGTCGACCTGGTGCAGCAGCAACGCTTCGCCGCCGTGCTGATGGACTGCCGCCTGCCGCAGGTGGACGGTTTCGAGGCCACCCGACGCATCCGCCAGCTGGCGCAGGGCGACGGGCTGCCGATCATCGCCCTGACCGCCAGTGTGCTGGAGGGGGACCGCGAGCGCTGCCTGGCCGCCGGCATGAACGATTACCTGAGCAAGCCATTCAAACGCACCGATCTGCAGCGCATCCTGCACCGCTGGTTACCCGCTCGGACAGCTGCGACTGGCGATAAATGCTAAAGTGCGGCAGTCTTAAAGACTGGACAGGACCTTCGCAGGCCCGGAAAATAACATTTCAGTGCACACCTGTACTTCTTTTGCCAGGTGCGCTGTGACTTTCACCACAACGCAATAGTCTACCTGTAGGCTGCCGCCTCGAATGCAAAGCGCTTCGGGCCGGCCGGGAAGATTCGTCCCCTGCCACAGGGGGTTATTGAGGAGCTCGCATGACCAAACAAAACGCCTTTACCCGGGAAGACCTGCTGCGCTGCAGTCGCGGTGAGCTGTTCGGCCCCGGTAATGCGCAACTGCCCGCCCCGAACATGCTGATGGTCGATCGCATCGTCCATATCAGCGAGGAAGGCGGCAAGTTCGGCAAAGGTGAATTGGTCGCCGAGCTGGATATCAATCCGGACCTGTGGTTCTTCGCCTGCCACTTCGAAGGCGACCCGGTGATGCCAGGCTGCCTGGGCCTCGATGCCATGTGGCAGCTGGTCGGCTTCTTCCTCGGCTGGCAGGGTCTGCCGGGCCGCGGCCGTGCGCTGGGTTCGGGCGAAGTGAAATTCTTCGGCCAGGTACTACCCTCCGCCAAGAAAGTCACCTACAACATTCACATCAAGCGCGTCCTGAAGGGCAAGCTGAACATGGCCATCGCCGATGGCTCGGTCAGCGTCGACGGTCGCGAGATCTACACCGCCGAAGGCCTGCGGGTCGGCGTGTTCACCTCCACTGACAATTTCTAAGGGTTATTCGCATGCGCCGCGTCGTTATCACTGGTCTGGGCATCGTTTCGTGCCTGGGCAATGACAAAGCTACCGTCACCGAAAACCTGCGCAACAGCCGTCCGGGCATTCGTTACAACCCGGAATACAAGGAAATGGGGCTGCGTAGCCAGGTTTCCGGCTCCATCGACCTGAACCTCGAAGAGCTGATCGACCGCAAGGTGTATCGCTTCGTTGGCCACGCCGCTGCCTACGCGTACCTGGCGATGCAGGATGCGATCAAGGACGCGGGCCTGACCGAAGAGCAAGTGTCGAACCCGCGCACCGGCCTGGTTGCCGGCTCCGGCGGCGCTTCCACGCTGAACCAGATGGAAGCCCTGGACACCCTGCGCGAGAAAGGCGTCAAGCGCGTTGGCCCATACCGTGTCACCCGCACCATGGGCAGCACCGTGTCGGCGTGCCTGGCCACCCCGTTCAAGATCAAGGGCATCAACTACTCGATCTCGTCGGCCTGCGCCACTTCGGCACACTGCATCGGCACCGCGCTGGAGCAGATCCAGTGGGGCAAGCAGGACATCGTCTTCGCCGGTGGCGGTGAAGAAGAGCACTGGAGCCAGTCGTTCCTGTTCGATGCCATGGGCGCCCTGTCGACCAAGCGCAACGAAACCCCAGAGCTGGCCTCGCGCGCCTACGACGCCGACCGTGATGGCTTCGTCATCGCAGGCGGTGGCGGCATGGTGGTGGTCGAGGAGCTGGAACACGCCCTGGCCCGTGGCGCCAAGATCTACGCCGAAATCATCGGCTACGGCGCAACCTCCGACGGCTACGACATGGTCGCCCCGAGCGGCGAAGGCGCGATCCGCTGCATGCAGCAGGCGCTGTCCACCGTCGACACCCCGATCGACTACCTGAACACCCACGGCACCTCCACCCCGGTCGGCGACGTCGCCGAGATGAAGGGCGTGCGTGAAGTGTTCAAGGACAAGGCACCGAAGATCAGCTCGACCAAGAGCCTGTCGGGCCACTCGCTGGGCGCCGCAGGCGTGCACGAGGCGATCTACTGCCTGCTGATGATGGAGAACAACTTCATCGCCGGCTCCGCCAACATCGACGAGCTGGATCCGGAAGTCGCCGACCTGCCGGTCGTGCGCAAGACCGAAGAGAACGCCAAGCTCAACACCGTGATGAGCAACAGCTTCGGCTTCGGCGGCACCAACGCCACCCTGGTGCTCAAGCGCTGGGAAGGCAAGTGATCGCTTGATCTGCTGAACCAGAACGCCCGGGCCTTAGGTCCGGGCGTTTTTGTTTGTGGGCTGTACCGGCCTCATCGCGGGGCAAGCCCGCTCCCACGGACGCACGGGGCAGTCCAATGTGTCCGTGGGAGCGGGCTTGCCCCGCGATGGCCGTCAGACCGAGAAACGCTGCACCAGGGTATTCAAGTCCACCGCCAGCCGCGACAGCGACTGGCTCGCCGCCGAGGTTTGCTCGGCGCCGGCCGAGGACTGATGCGCCAGGTCGCGAATGGTGGTCAGGTTACGGTCCACCTCCCGCGCCACCTGGGCCTGCTGCTCCGATGCACTGGCGATCACCAGGTTGCGCTCGTTGATCTGGCCGATGGCCCCGGCAATCGCTTCCAGCGCCGCACCGGCGGCATGGGCGCCATCGAGGGTCGAGCGGGCCCGCGCATCACTTTGCTGCATGCCCTGCACGGCACGTTCGGCACCGCCCTGGATAGCCACGATCATCTGTTCGATCTCGCGGGTCGAGGCCTGGGTGCGATGGGCCAACGCCCGCACTTCGTCGGCCACCACGGCAAACCCACGCCCGGCCTCGCCGGCCCGGGCCGCCTCGATGGCGGCGTTGAGCGCCAGCAGGTTGGTCTGCTCGGCGATCGAGCCGATCACCTCCAGCACCTTGCTGATATCGTGCACCTGCTGGGCCAATTGGCCGACTTCTTCGGCATTGCCGGCCACGCCGCTGGCCAGTGCCTCGATGGCGATGACCGTGGCCTGCACCTGTTCGCGGCCCTGGCGGGCGATGCGGTCGGATTCGGCAGACGCCTCCGAGGTGGCCACCGCATTGCTCGCCACCTCCTCCACCGCTGCAGTCATCTGGTTGACCGCAGTGGCCGCCTGCTCGATCTCCAGGCTCTGTTGCTGCAGGCCGCGGGTGGCGTCCTCGGTCACAGCGCTGAGCTCTTCGGAAGCCGACGCCAACTGGCTGGCCGAGTCGGAAATCCGCCCGATGGTCTCGCGCAGGCTTTGCTGCATGCTTTTGAGCGCCGCCAGCAAGCGGGCCGGCTCGTCATCGCCATGCACGGCGATCTGCGGCGTCAGGTCGCCGGTGGCGACCGTCTCGGCCACTTTCAGCGACTGCCCGAGCGGGCGCACGATGCTGCGGGTCAGGGCCATGGCCAGTACCACGGTCAAGGTCAGGGCCACCAGCAGCAGCCCCATGACCCAAACCCGCGCGGCACTATAGACGGACTCGGCCGTGGTGGTGGCCAGCCCGGCATGGTGAGTGTTCAGCGCGATCAATTCGTTGAGGCTGGCCGTCATCTGATCGGCGATCTGGTTGATCTCGCCATTGACCAGCGCCGCAGCCGCTTCGATGCGGCCATCGCTGGCCAACTGCACCACCTGTCCCTGCAAGGTCATGTACTGGCGTTCAAGGCCCAGATAGCGGTCGAACAGGGTGCGCTCCTCCGGCAGCACGATCAGTGCGTCATAGCGCTGCTGGGCCTTGCTCAGGCCGGCCTTGATCTCTTCGATACGAGCACGGTTCTGCTGCTGCGCCGTGCTGTCGGTGTTGACCAGCAGGCGCAGGGTGAGCGCGCGAATGCGCAGCATGTCCTGGGTCATGCTGCCCACCGAGATGATGCTGGGCAGCCAGTTGTCGTCCACCTGCTCGGCCTGCTGGCGCATATTGGTCATCTGTTGCAGGGCGAAACTACCC
This sequence comes from Pseudomonas sp. zfem004, assembly GCF_032621715.1. Taxonomy (NCBI): domain Bacteria; kingdom Pseudomonadati; phylum Pseudomonadota; class Gammaproteobacteria; order Pseudomonadales; family Pseudomonadaceae; genus Pseudomonas; species Pseudomonas sp. zfem004. The sequence continues at coordinate 29,348 of NZ_JAVYJF010000023.1, forward strand.
AGCGCCACCACCAGCAAGGCCATGATGCCGAAGCCGATCCCGGCGCGCGGGGCGATATTCAAGCGTCTGAGGCTCATTTCAGGATCCCTCCCAAAGGTATTGTTCCGTCGCTTAAAGAAGGTATCGGGCGGCTCGAAATTTGCGTAAGACAAAAACGCGATATCAAAACGCTACTTGTCCTGCTTTGCCACCTTGGGTAGCACGGCAAGGAAATTGTCGCGTGCCACCTGGTTCGCGACCGCCTCCGGCAGGGCATCGAGAAACGGCTTGAAGCCATGCAACTGCTCGCCAAGGCTGTCGAAGCGCCCCACCAGGTCGGAGCCGAGCATGAACCGCTCGGGGAAGCGCTCTACCAGCTGCAGCCAGGCTTGCCGCGGCACGCCTTCGGTATCCAGCAAGTAAGGCTCGAGCACGCTCCAGGACAGGTCGATGTACAGGTTGGGGTAATCCTCGAGCAGCCGGGTCAGTACCGGCAGCAGAAAGTCCATCTGCGTCTGGTGCCGGTGGATTTCCAGGCTGCTGCCCGCATGGGCCCAGATGAACCGGGTGTGCGGGTGGTTACGCAGAGGCTCCTCGATTTCGGCCAGGTATAGTGGGTTGCGCTCGCGCTTGGACGTGATGTTGGAATGCAGCAGTACCGGCAGGTCGCGCTCGGCGGCCAGGTGGTAGATGCGGGTCATGGCTTCGTTGTTGGCCCGCGGCGTATCGCCGCTGGTCAGTGCAGTGAGGTCATCGTGGCGGGTGAATACTTCGCCGATGCCCTGCCACAGCCCGGGGTACAGATCGAGCATGCGCTCGATGTGGCTGACGGCATTCTTGTCCACCGGGTTGAAACCGGTAAGGAACGGGTGGAAGCGCCGCCGCTGCTCCGGCGCCAGCTTTTCCAGGGCTGCGGCCACGTAAAGGTCGGTGGCGCTGTACCAGTAGGCGTCGGCATCATCGCCGGCATAGTAACGCGGGCGCTTGGGCTCATCCTCGTGCCATTTCTTGGCCACCGGGATACCGGAAATCATCGACTGCTCGACCCCGGCCGCGTCCATGGCCTTGAGCAGCGCCGGCATGCCCTCGGTTTCCTGGAAGAAGTCCAGGTAGTGCAGGTGGGCATCGCTGTAACGATAGTCGCGGGCCTGGGCCGACGGATACAGGCATCCGCAGAGCAGCAACCCGGCGAGGATGCGCGCAATCATCACCACCTCCTTTGCAGGTTATGAGAAGAGTAGACCGAGCGGCTGCTTCGGCAGTTCAGCGCCGGCACGCGAACCGCTATGCTTGGGGCAGTTCCCTGCCCTCCCGGAGTTCACCATGAGCAGCCCCTTGGTCATCCGCCCCCGCGCCGAATCGGTCGAGGGCCAGCCGATCCTGCGCCCGCTGCCCTCGGCCCAGTGTCGCAGCGTCGGGCCATTCGTGTTCTTCGACCATATGCTCGAGACCGACTACGCCCCGGGCAGCGGCATGGATATCCGCCAGCACCCGCATATCGGCCTGTCGACCCTTACCTACCTGTTCGAAGGCGAAATTCAGCACAAGGACAGCCTTGGCTCGGACCAACGCGTGCTGCCGGGGGATGTAAGCTGGATGACGGCGCGAGGCGGCGTCGCCCATGTCGAGCGCACACCGGCCGATCTGCTGGCCAAGGGTTCACGACTGCACGGGCTGCAGGTGTGGCTGGCGTCGCCCCGCGAGCATGAGCAGGGCAAGCCGAGCTACAGCCATCATCCGGCGGCGAGCCTGCCAGTCAGTGACAGCCTTGGGGTGCAGATCCGCATGATCGCCGGCAACGGTTTTTGCCTGGAGTCGCCAGTGCCGGTGCTCTCCCCTACCCTGTACGCCCACGTGCACATGCAATCGGCCACGACGCTGACCGTCCCTGCCGAGCATGAGCAACGCGCCCTGTATGTGCTGGACGGTGAGCTGTCGCTCGATGACGAGCGCGTGGAGGCCTGCAGCCTGGTCGTGCTGCCGGAGGGGGAAGAGGTGATGCTGTATGCCGAGGAAGAATGCCAGCTGGTGCTGATTGGCGGGGAGGCGCTGGATGGGCCGCGGCGGATGAACTGGAATTTTGTGGCCAGTGACCCGGAGTTGATCGAGCGGGCGCGGGCGCGTTGGGCGGCGGGCGATTGGCCGGTGGTGCCTGGGGAAACCGGGCGGATCGAATTGCCGCGTTGATGTCAGGCCCGGATCGCGGGGCAAGCCCGCTCCCACGTGTGAAGTGCAGCCATTGTGGGAGCGGGCTTGCCCCGCGATGGATCAGCGCTGGAACACTTCCTTGAGCAGGTTATGCATCGCGCGGAATGCCCGCTCCGACGTGCGTCGGTCGTACTGCATCTTGCCCGGCACATTGGCATTCGGGTCGGTGAACGAGTGCACCGCACCGCCGTAGCTGAGCAACTGCCAGTCGACCTTGGCGGCGTTCATCTCCTCCTCGAAGGCCGGTAGCTGCTCTTTGGGCACCAGCGGGTCGGAGGCGCCATGAAGGACCAGCACCGAGCCTTTGATGCGCTTGGCATCTTCGATATTCGGCGTGTCCAGCGTGCCGTGGAACGACACGGCCGCCTTCAGATCGGCACCGGTGCGTGCCAGTTCCAAGGCGCAGCAACCGCCGAAGCAGAAGCCGAAGGTAGCCACCTTGCCCGGTTCCAGCAGGGCCTTGGATTGGCCCACCAACTGCGCCAGGGCTTCCTGCATGCGTTTGCGCAGCTCGGCGCGATCGTTCTTCAGCGGCATCATCGCCGTCCCGGCCTCATCGGCATTGGACGGCCGCACCGATTGCCCGTAAAGGTCGGCGATCAACACCACATAGCCCTGCTCCGCCACTTCCTTGGCGATGCGCTCGGCACCTTCGCCAATGCCCATCCAGTTCGGCGCCATCACCAGGCCCGGCTGCGGCAGTGCGCCGGGGGCATAGACCAGGCGGCTTTCATAGGTTTTGCCCGACAGGTGATAAACCAGCGACTCGACGATGACCTTGCTCATTCAGCTCTCCTTGGGCTTTCACGGGTCAGCACATGATAGATGCATTTAACGTGGGCGCACCGCCGCTCCCACGGGACAGGTATTTACGCATGAATAAAAAAGCCCGCCGAAGCGGGCTTTTCTGTACATCAACTCAAGCAGACAGCTCGACCAACAGCTTGTTGAGGCGGCGCACATAAGCCGCCGGATCCTTCAGGCTGTCACCGGCCGCCAGTGCCGCCTGGTCGAACAGGATGTGCGACAGCTCGGCGAAGCGGTCTTCGCTCTGCTCGCCATCGAGCTTCTCGATCAGCGGGTGGCTTGGGTTGAACTCGAAGATCGGCTTGGAATCCGGCACCTTCTGCCCGCTGGCTTCGAGGATCTGGCGCATCTGCAGGCCCAGGTCCTGCTCGCCGATGGCGAGGATCGCCGGCGAGTCGGTCAGGCGGTGCGAAACGCGTACTTCGGCAACGCTGTCACCCAGCGCGCCCTTGAGGCGCTCGACCAGGCCTTCCTTGTCCTTGGCCACTTCTTCCTGGGCCTTCTTGTCCTCTTCGGAGTCCAGCTTGCCCAGGTCCAGGTCGCCACGGGCGACATCGACGAAGGCCTTGCCATCGAACTCGCTGAGGTAGCTCATCAGCCACTCGTCGATACGGTCGGTGAGCAGCAGCACTTCGATGCCTTTCTTGCGGAAGACTTCCAGGTGCGGGCTGTTCTTGACCTGGGCATGGGACTCGCCGGTGAGGAAGTAGATCTTGTCCTGGCCTTCCTTGGCGCGAGCCAGGTAGTCGGCCAGGGCGACGCTTTGCTCGCCGCTGTCATCGTGGGTCGAGGCAAAGCGCAGCAGGCTGGCGATCTTCTCCTTGTTGGCGAAGTCTTCGGCCGGGCCTTCCTTCAGCACCTGGCCGAAGTTCTTCCAGAAGCCCTTGTACTGCTCGGGTTCGTTCTTGGCCAGCTTCTCCAGCATGTCCAGCACGCGCTTGGTCAGCGCGGTTTTCATCGAATCGATGATCGGATCCTTCTGCAGGATCTCGCGGGAGACGTTCAGCGACAGGTCGTTGGAGTCGACCACGCCTTTGATGAAACGCAGGTACAACGGCAGGAACGACTCGGCCTGGTCCATGATGAACACGCGCTGCACGTAGAGCTTCAGGCCGCGTGGCGCTTCGCGCTGGTACAGGTCGAACGGTGCGCGGGCCGGCACGTACAGCAGCGAGCTGTACTCGAGCTTGCCTTCGACCTTGTTGTGGCTCCAGGCCAGCGGGTTCTCGAAGTCATGGCCGATGTGCTTGTAGAACTCCTGGTATTCCTCGTCTTTCACCTCGGTGCGCGAACGGGTCCACAGGGCGCTGGCGCGGTTGACGGTTTCCCATTCCTGCGCCGGTTGCTCTTCACCCTCGGCGGCTTCGCCCTGCTCCTTGGGCAGTTCGATCGGCAGGGCGATATGGTCGGAGTACTTCTTGACGATGTTGCGCAGGCGCCAGCCATCGGCGAACTCGTCTTCACCGCTTTTCAGGTGCAGGACGATGCGGGTGCCGCGCTGCGGCTTGTCGACAGTGGCAACTTCGAACTCGCCCTCGCCCTTGGACGACCAGTGCACGCCTTCGGCGGCCGGCAGGCCGGCGCGGCGGCTGAACACGTCGACTTTGTCGGCGACGATGAATGCCGAGTAGAAGCCCACGCCGAACTGGCCGATCAGGTGCGAGTCTTTCTTCTGGTCACCGGTGAGGTTCTTCATGAAGTCGGCGGTGCCGGACTTGGCAATGGTGCCCAGGTGCGCGATGACGTCTTCGCGGCTCATGCCGATACCGTTGTCCTCGAGGGTCACGGTGTTGGCGGCCTTGTCGAAGCTCACGCGGATCTTCAGGTCGGCGTCGCCCTCGAGCAGCTCTGGCTTGGCCAGGGCTTCGAAACGCAGCTTGTCGGCGGCGTCGGAGGCGTTGGAAATCAGCTCGCGCAGGAAGATTTCCTTGTTCGAATACAGGGAATGGATCATGAGGTGCAGCAGTTGCTTGACCTCGGTCTGGAAGCCCAGGGTTTCTTTTTGAGTCTCCACACTCATCGTCTTCAAACTCCAATCTGTTGGTAGGTGACGCCTGGCGACCCCGTGGGCCTGCATTTCTTGGCGGATGTTCAGCAGATGGGGGCTTGCCCGACCATTTCAAGGGGCTATTCGAGCGGTTTCTCGGGTTCGATCTTGAAGTGGGCACGGGCGGTGGCGATGGGCGTGTCGCGATCGGCCTGCCAGGCGGTGATGGCGACGTTGGTCACGCGCCGGCCCTGGCGCCACAGCTGGCACTGGGCGAAGGTGTCGCGGTAGTGGCCGGCACGCAGGTAGTCGATGGAAAAATCGATGATTTTCGGGATGCTCGCGCTTTCGCTGTAGATCAGCAGGTACAGCGCCGCGGACAGCTCCATGAAGCCGGCGATGACGCCACCATGGATGGCCGGCAGCAACGGGTTGCCGATGTTGTTCTCGCTGGCCGGCAGGCGGAACAACAGGTCGTCGCCCTGGCGCTCGCATTCGATACCGATGAGCCCGGCGTAGGGTATCAGCGCCAGCAACGGGCGGTAGTCGCCACGGGCGTGGGCTTCGTTCAACTGCTGGCGAGTGCCTGCGGGGATCATTGGCGTGGCTCCTTGAGGCTGTTGCCGAAGCGGATGCCGCCCTTGATGTCCTGGCCCAGGCGCATGAAGGTGCCGACCACCTGGCAGATCGGTTGCGACGGGTCGTCCTGATAGGCACTGCCACGGGTAAAGATCACGTCGCGGGTGACTCGGTAGCACTGGGCATGGCCATGGATGTCCTTGCCGGCTTCGGCCGGATGCATGTAGTCGATGCGCAGGTCCAACGTCGGGCACACCTCGAAACGCTCCAGCGCGCATAAGGTCGCCATGCCGCAGGTGGTGTCCATCAGTGTGGTCAGCGCACCACCATGCACCGCGCCGTTCTGAGGATTGCCGACAATCGCCGGCGACCAGGGCAGCACCAGGGTCATGCCTTGGGCATCGGCATGCTGCACGCGCATCTGCAACAACTGGCAGTGTTTCAAGGCCGAGAGAAATCGCTCGGCCATGGCCATCAATGGCGTTTCGTTCATACACCCTCGCTGCATAAAATCAGTGAAAAGTCCATATAGGCCGGGCAGTTATATATCTTTAACAATCGTGGAACTTATCCGCCCGCGGTGAACTCTTAGGAACAAGTAAAGTTATTCCACCCAGGAGAGACACCCCATGCGTAAACCTTTTGCTTTTGCTCTGATGCTGGCCGCTGCCATGGGCCTGGCTGCTTGCGATAAAGCGAGCGAAGACAAAGCCCAGGACGCACAGCAACACGCCGAGCAAGCCCAGGAAAAGATGGGCGAAGCTCAGGATAAGATGAACGAAGCCGCCAAGGAAAACGCCGAAGCCGCCAAAGATCAGGCCGAAGCGCAAGAGAAAGCCGCCGAAGAAGCTGCCCCGGCTACTCCGGCTGCCCCAGCGCCGAGCGAGCCTGCCAAGCAGTAATTGGCCAATACAAAAAAACCCGACAATGTCGGGTTTTTTTGTGCCTGTCGCTTTAGATGAAACGCTTCAGTTTATGGTTGCCGAAGTTTCCTTGCCCGCCTCTGCCGCTGCACTTTGCGTAGGCGTGAACACCATCACTTCAAGCACATGGGAGTGGAATTCGCGGCGGTACAGAATGAACACCACCCCGACACTCATGACCATGAACAGCCATGGGCTGATGAACCAGCTCAACATGGCCATGCCGAAGTAGTACGAGCGCAGTCCGAGGTTGAACTGGTTGGCCGCCAGGGATAACACCCGCGCCGCTCGCGACGCGAAGGCATTGCGCTCCAGTTCACTCACCTGGCGCTCGCCGATCATCGGTGCCGAACCCACCAGCACCGCAGCAAAGTTGTATTGGCGCATGCACCAGCTGAAAGTGAAGAAGGCGTAGACGAACACCATCGCCAGGCACAACAGCTTGATCTCCGACATCCCCTGCGAGGCCTGCTGTACCAGCGGCAGGTCGGCCAACAGCGACAGCGCCCGGTCCGAGGCACCGAGCACAGTGAGGATGCCGGCGAGAATGATCAGGGTACTGGAAGCAAAGAACGACGCATTGCGCTCCAGGTTGCCAATCACGCTGGCGTCGGCGATGCGGTTGTCGCGCAGCAGCATGCGGCGCATCCAGTCTTCGCGATACAAGTGCAGTACGCTGGCCAGGCATGCCGTGTCGCGGCCTTTCCATAGCGCATAGCGGGTGTAACCGCCCCAACAGATGGCGAACCAGCATACGGCCACAAGATTGCCGAGGTTGTTTTGGATGAAGGTCATGCAGATACCCGCATATAAAAAGAGATAGACCGCTTTTCGACGCCTGGATTCGGTAAAAGGCACTCTGCCTGCAAGATTGTTTTTGGCTGTGCAGGCCTCATCACTGGCACGGTGCAACGTGCCCAATGTAGGTCGCCGCGTCACCGTGCTGAGCTGGGTCGTTATCGAGTAAAAAGCATTCATGACCTGGCGATTAAGCCTATCGAGTAGATCGAATTTTCCGACATTCCTCAGCCGAATTCACAGCTCAATGCGGCAAGTCGGCATGGCATCTGGGCCATAGGCCGCTGGCAAGCGATTACCTGCGCTTTGCAATGGAATGGTTTCTTCCTGACCCCGCCTGCACCTCGAGATTAATTTCATGACGCACTTCAAACGAGTGCTCAATCAACCAGAGGTGAACAATGAACGAAGAAATCCTGAAGATGTCCGGCGATATCGAAAGCGAGTTCGAGGCTTTCAATGCCACTCAAGAAAACTGCAACGATATGGCCATGGTCACCAACGTGGAATGCAACTCGCAAGGCTGCACGTCCATTCTGTGTATCGCAGGGTAGATCACTGCCAGGAGAAACAGAGCCTGCTCTGTTTCTCCACCACAGCATGACGCCCCCCAGCGGGCGCCCCTACCCTGTTCCCAAACATCCCGCCGATTTCCGAGCGCAGCGATCCTGCGCTGCCGTCTGAAAAACTGTACTCGCTGCTTCGCGCTAACCTCGCCGGTCGCTTGCGTTCAGTCGACCAGCAAGCGGCGAGGGGTAATTCATGCGCAAAAAAAACCCGCTCCGGTCAAGGAAGCGGGTTTCGGTCTCCACCCTTGGCTGACGCCCTTCGGCTTGTGGCCGGCGTCAGCCCTCAGGCTTCAACGCATCAGGCCAGCACTTCGCGCGGCTTGCCGAGCATGCGGTCACAGGCCACGGCAACGCCGAGGGTGATCACCGAAGGTACCAGCCAGGCCAGGCCCTGATCGCTCAGCGGCAGGTGGGCCATGGCGTCCGGCAGCATGTGTGCGAGGCTGCTGCCCTTGATCGCATCGACCATGCCGAACAGCAGCGACACCAGCATCACCGGTGCAAGGATACGCACCGGCGAGTTCCACAGCTCTTTGACGAAGCTCAAGCCCACCACCACGATGCACGGCGGGTAGATCGCGGTGAGTACCGGGATCGAGAACATGATCAGCTTGGTCAGGCCGAGGTTGGAGATCAGCAGCGAGAAGCCCGCCAGGATCACTACCAGGGCGCGGTACGACAGCGGCAGGATCTGGCTGAAGTACTCGGCGCAGGCGCAGGTCAGGCCAACCGCGGTCACCAGGCAGGCCAGGGCGATCAGCACGGCGAGGAAACCACTGCCCAGGGAGCCGAAGGTGTGCTGCACATAGGCATGCAGAACGGCTGCACCGTTGGTGGCGTCGGCGGCGATGTCATGACTGCCCGCCCCCAGACGGAACAGGCTGACGTATACCAGCGCAAGGCCCACACCGGCGATCAGGCCGGCGATGATGGCGTAGCGGGTGATCAGCTTCGGCGACTCGACGCCGCGCGAACGGATGGCGTTGACGATGACGATGCCGAAGACCAGCGCACCCAGAGTGTCCATGGTCAGGTAGCCGTTGATGAAACCCTGGGAAAACGGCGCGGCAACGTATTGCGGCTGCGCTTCACCGATGGTGCCCGCCGGCAGCATGAACGCGGCAATGCCGAGGGCGGCCAGGGCGATGATCTTCAGCGGGGCGAGGAAGCGGCCGACGGTATCGAGCAGCTTGCCCGGGTACATCGATACAGCCAGCACCACGAGGAAATACACCAGGCTGTAGATGAACAACGCCAGCGGGCTTTCACCGGTCAGCGGGGCCACGCCCACTTCGAACGACACCGTCGCGGTACGCGGGGTGGCGAACAGTGGGCCAACCGACAGGTAGCACACGGCCGCCAGCAGGCCGCCGAAGAACTTGCCGATCGGGCTGCTCAGGGCGTCCATGCCACCGCCGACCTTGGCCAGCGCGACCACGGTGATGACCGGCAGGCCTACCGCGGTGACGAGGAAGCCCAGGGCTGCCATCCACACGTGCGGGCCAGACTGCAAGCCAACGATGGGCGGGAAGATGATATTGCCGGCGCCAACAAAAAGCGCAAACGTCATAAAGCCAAGCGCCAGGATATCCTGGCCTTTTAACACTTTCATTTAAGGTAGTACCACACTGCTGAAATCGGGGTTCGTGAGGGAATTTCCCCATGAATGAGGGAAATGTTGCCCGGCTTGATGAGCCAGACCCGTTTAGCGTGTCGTTCCCTTTTGGGGCACGGGCACAGAGTGAACGCGTAGGGTAACCGTTTTACCCACTAAACGCACTGCAAGGGTGCTGCTTGTCCGATGTGCGTATGTGTTTGTCGTCTGGATGACTCTGTGATGGCAGGAATTCTGTCAGGCATCTGCGCTGTCTGTGCGAGAAAGCCCATGAAATCGATCGAGCGCCGCGACCAACGCAATCAGCATCGCCTTGGTCATGACTTGGGCACGACCACAAGCAGGGTCTTGAGGGCGCCGGCTTGCCCTTAAGACCCTGCTCGAGCATCAGGCGTGACCAGAGGCGGAACCTGCCTTGGCCGCCTGCCAGAAACGCTTGATCTCATGAATATTACCGAAGTTGTAGCGCACCCCAGGGTAGAAGCCACCACCACTACTGCATTCGATATTCGAGTCGGTGCCTGTCTGGTGCATGATTTCGCTACCGGCGTTGTAAAGGCGGGCCTGGGCCCAAGCAGGTTTGTTCATGGTTTCATTCCTTTGTTTTATGGGTTACATCGTTATTGATGTGCTTGCCACAGTGCCTCTATTCGCTGGTAGACATGGGTCTCCTGCGAACCGAGGCCTGAGTAGATGGGTTGCAGGTTTCGATCAAAACACCACTCTTGTCGTCCTGCGCGCTGGGCCTCTGGCACGGCGATCATCAGTGCCAGCGAGGCCGAGAATTGCTCGGGGGGAAGCTGATAGTGCAGATCGTCGAAGGCACGCATGTGCAGCAGAGTACCCGGGCTCAATTGGACGACTTCCGCAGCCCCTATCAATGGGGCGGTGTGTGCGTCAACCTGCTCAGCATTGAGCACAGGGTATTTGACGGTTCGGTAACCATCGCCCTGATAACCGACCGCATACAGATCGAAGTCGTGGGTATGCGGCAAGCCATAAATAAATGTTTGCCTTTCCGCCTCTGCATCCGCTGGCAGCCATATGGTCATCCTCAGGGAGAAACGCGACGAGGCATACAAAGCAAAGCCATAGGCGTTGTAGGCTTGATCCCCGCGACTGAAGCCATGCTGCTGGATGTGCTCGTACATGCACTCCCCCAACAGGCCACGATTCTGCGCCAGTGCCTGCAGGTCCTTGCCTATCTGCAACTGATCGGTTTGCAGGTCATAGCCTTCCAGGCGCTCGATGAACGTTGCCAATTTCATGCTGGTTTCCTCGCGAGATAGTCCGACAGCATCTGTCGCAGGCCCGGGTCTGCCAGCCCATTGAGCACTTCGCAGTAATGCTCAAGGTGTTCAGGTGTAAAACGCATCAGTTGTAGAAATGCCTGCCAACGCACCGCGGGATGGTGGTGATAGAGCAACTCACCGGCTACCCGTTCGAGCCCGGGGTCGCCCATGTTTTCCAAAGCTTCGAGCAGCAACAGGTAGCGAGGCACTTCGCTATCGGCGGGGAACCAGGCAATGCGAGACAGGCTCTGGCGTTCGAATACCTGGATATCGCTTCCGGATATCGGCAGGTTGATGCTGAATACCAGATGCCCATCGGTGTCGGCGAGACAGGTATCAACGACGGTAAGCCCACCTGTCACCAGCAGCGGCGCTTGAGGCGTAACTGTCACCCTGCGCGGCGCACTCAGTTGGGTTTCGCCCTGGCTGTAAAGCTGCAGTTCATAGCTGAAGCCCGCTGGCGCAAACCAAATACTGTATCCGGACGTTGAATAAAGATGGTCGGCACGGGTGTGTACCCTCGCGATATCCAGTACCGCGCCATCCTCACGGGCATTCAGGCGCAAGCGTTCAGCAAAGTGGCTGACCGCACCGCACAACAGTGCCCTGCGTTCTGATTCAGGCTTTTCGATCACCTGTTGCTTGAATGTAAGCCACGCTTTGGTAATGAGCGCGCGCATATCGGTGCAACGAACATGCTCCAGCAGTATCTGCGGCTCTGGGTTCCCACGTAGTAGTGCGTCCATGATTCGTATCGTATTCCGTCAATCTGACTCCATGAATAGATAATCTCCGACGCACACTTGCGGAATAAGATGGAAACACCCACCCGTAAACGACAAAGGCCAGCCGAAGGTGGCCTTTGTGCACGCGAGCCCATATGTAACTTACCTCTAGGCTTTCCAGCCACTCAGCCCTGCTAGATGGACATGCCACATGAAAACCAAGGCAGTACATCCTCAATTAAATTTCCAATAAGTTCCGCCTAATTGGTTGACGCATCAATTCCGGCGCATGACAAACCTGAACTGCATGTAAATGAAGGAATCCTGAACATACCCCGCCCTACTGAAACCTGAAGCGACGTTGACCTGAACGCTTGCAGACCGACGCCCCTCTGGGCGATAAGCATGCAATGTGAGTTCTAAGGAAATACTTCCCCTTTCAATCCCTTATAAGTACTGGCTATCTTGATGGTGCATCAATTCCGATGCATAACAAACCTGAGGTCTGTATGAACGAAGAAATCCTGAACATGTCCGGCGACATTGCAAGCGACTTTGCTGCGTACCAGGCTGTACAACCAGCTAACCACGAAATGGCCGTCGCCACTGTGCTGGAGTGCGAAACGTTAGGCGGCTGCACCTCGATGCTCTGCGTAGCAGCATAACCTTGCCGTAGCCGGGCAATCAGCGTTACGCGTTGCCCGGCGCTGCTGAACCCGCAAACGTCGTCAAAGGGCACAATGTGAATAACCCTTCCCTACCGGCAATTACCCCAAACGAAGAATCGATGGCACTGTTCAGCGCCAACCTCAAGCTGCTGCACCCCGATGACAGCAACCTACAGGCCTATTTTGGCTTGAACCGTTCGCAACTGCTTGAACGCATGCGCGATGAATTGGAAATGGATGGCAATAACCGACTCAAGCCCAGGAAAATATCGTTTGAGGGAGAGCTGCAAAAGCTGTTGAACATCACGCTCCGCACTAGCCCCCCTTGTAATGCATCGCCATTCTTTTGGTTTGAACAACGCTTTTATGTGTATTTCCGGCGGACATTCATCCGCCACCCAGACCTGCTCCCCGTCATTGAACACTTGAACCTGCGGCGCGTGCTAAGCAGTATCAGGCACTACGTCATTAACACCGTGCGGCGTATTTCCGAGGCCGCATTGACCCATGCCCTGAATATTGGCATTCAACAGCATGCGCTCAGTGACCTTGCTGGGTTCTCGGCCGCGTTGAAAGACAGATCGGTCATTGCCTCCCTTGCAGCAAATTACCCTGTACTGTTCGATCTGCTGTTTCAAACGCTGCTGGACATCAACGCTTACCTGATCCGCATCGTCCAGCACTTCATGGACGACCATGAGCCACTCAATGATCGCTTTTCAGATGGCCTTGGCAAGATCGAACGTATCACGCTGGGCCTGGGTGACCCGCACGGTCATTTCCAGACGGTCTGCGAGGTCAACACCACTCACAGAACCCTGATCTACAAGCCTCGTAACAACAATGAGTCGGCTTTTTACCAGGCCACGCTGTCACTGCTATGCAACCTGACCGGCAGTGACTGGTTCCAGGCCCATGAGCCCAGGTCGCTTTTGTGCTCAGATCATTGCTGGACAGAAAAAGTCCTGCATCTGCGCTGCCAAAGCGCAACCCACTACGCCCTGTTCTATCATCGCCTCGGCGCGCAGATAGCCGTTATCCACGCCCTGAACGGCATCGACTTCCACTTTGAAAACATCATCGCCCATGGCTGCAGCCCGGTGATGATTGATCTGGAATGCCTGTTTACCGCACCGCTGGGCACAGCCATCGATACCACCACTACGCAAGCCTCCTTGAAAGACGCGCTGCAAACCGTGCGTGATTCGGTCTTCTCGAGTGGCTTCGTTCCTTTCGCCCAGCATGTCGGAAATGACGTAAGCGGGCTGACTCCACAATGCCGCTTCAGCATTCGCGTGAATACACTGGTTCACGAAAATGGCTTCTATCATCTGCGCAAGACCAGCACAGACCACGACGCCGTAGTCATGCACCAGCCCTTTGCGGCAGGCAGCGACCTGTCTGCAAGGCACTATCTTAAAGAGCTACTGGAAGGCTTCGAGTTCGCGTATGAGGCCATCAGCCAACACAAGCAGAAGTTGGCGATGCATCTGGATCGGCACGCCGACGGGCTCACCACGCGCTTGCTGATAAAGAACACCCAGCGCTACGTCGACTTTCTTGCAATGAGTTTGCACCCGCGCTTCCTGCAAAGCCGGATGGATCGCGAACTCCTGCTCGCTACGCTTTGGTCGGAAGCCAAAGGCAACCCACTGAAAGAGGCAGCATTCAGGACAGAGGTGGATGAACTCCGAAGCCTGAACATTCCGCGCTTCACGCTGCAGATCGGGGATGCATCGTTCAGGCCTTCAACAAACACGGATGCGCTTCTCACACTTGAACAAAGCCCTTTGCAAGCGTGCCGCAACAAGCTGCTTGGCTTCTCCCCAGCCAGCAGAAACCTGCAGCGTGCCGTACTGGTTAAATGCCTGGCACCTGGCGCTGTCAGCGATTGGCCGATGAACATGGCGCATAACGCAAACCAGGCATTCGCAATGCTTCCCGGGGAAGCACTGCTCGGCGCCCAAGCCATCGCCAAGCGCCTGCAACAATTGGTAATCGAGGGCGACGACGGCGGCCTGCGCTGGTTGGCATTCAAGACCAATCACACCACGCTCAAGCCCTACCTGACGGTGATGAACAACGACCTGTATTCCGGCATGGCTGGCATAGGGCTGTTCTACCTGGGGCTTTACCGCATCACGGCCAACCCTGCCTACCTGGACACAACCGATCGGATCATCCGCTCTGTCGCGCAAACACAACGTCACTTCGACAGCGACAGTAACCTCAGCGCCTTTCAGGGGCTCGGTGGCTATCTCTACCTTATCTGGCACCGCAAGATACTGGCGCCGACCGACGCCTATGACCAACAGCTGTCTGCATTGACCACGGCCCTATGCGCGCCACCTACCGAGAGCTGCGAAAGCGACCTTATAGCCGGCAGCTGCGGTACTCTCAGCCTGCTCAGCGCACTCCACAGGCATGCGCCGCAGGCGCAACTCGAACGGGCGATCAGGCTACGCGTGCAACACATCTGCGATGCACTGCAACCAACCGCAAACGGCGCACTGCAAAATCGCGACGGCTCCCCCACACTCAGCGGCCTGGCGCATGGCATTTCTGGCGCGGTGCTTGCGCTTTGCAAGGCCTATGAAGCGACACAGGACAACCAGATCATCGCTCGGGTCGAGCAGTACGTCCGCGCCGAGAACACCCTAAAGCAGAATGGCTGCTGGCTCGACCTGCGTGAATGCCGCACTTCGCAGAGCATGAGCAAATGGTGCCATGGTGATGCGGGCATATTGCTAGCCAGGCAGGCAGTGCTCTCGAGTATGGGCGAGCGGCTTTCATCCGCATTCCTGAGCGAGATACAGGCCGATATCGAATGCTGCCTCGACAATATCTACAACTACGGCCAGGGAAGCGGCTATGGCTTGTGCCATGGCGACTTCGGCAACTTGATGTGCTTGCAAGCCTTCTATCGCGCGCAGGGCGATATCGTTGCCCTGGAGAAAACGCACCCATGGCTGGGCGCAGTCACACGTGATTTTCTCGCTAACCCGGCGATTACCGAGGACAGCTACCCCGAACTGGGGTTGATGACCGGAATCTCCGGTATCGGTTACTGCCTGCTCAAACAGCTTGATCCTGCTCTGCCGGACGTACTGTCGCTGGATTTCACGGCAAGCCCGCTCGTTGCAGATGCCCACTGAAAAAACAAAGGCCACCCGAAGGTGGCCTTTGTCTGCGTGGGGGGTACTACGTGTTACTTACTTCTTGGCTTCCCAGCCAGTCAGCTCGGCCAGGGCCTTGCCGATGTCAGCCAGGGAACGCACGGTTTTCACACCAGCGTCCTGCAGTGCGGCGAACTTCTCGTCCGCAGTGCCCTTGCCGCCGGAAATGATGGCGCCAGCGTGGCCCATGCGCTTGCCCGCAGGAGCGGTCACACCAGCGATGTAGGAAACCACTGGCTTGGTCACGTGGGCCTTGATGTAGGCCGCGGCCTCTTCTTCAGCCGAACCGCCGATCTCACCGATCATGACGATCGCTTCGGTCTTCGGGTCTTCCTGGAACAGCTTCAGGATGTCGATGAAGTTGGAGCCTGGGATCGGGTCACCGCCGATGCCGACACAGGTCGACTGGCCGAAGCCGGCGTCGGTGGTCTGCTTGACAGCTTCGTAGGTCAGGGTGCCGGAACGCGACACGATACCGACCTTGCCTGGCAGGTGGATGTGGCCTGGCATGATGCCGATCTTGCACTCGCCCGGGGTGATCACACCTGGGCAGTTAGGGCCGATCAGGGTAACGCCCAGCTCGTCGCACTTGACCTTGGCGTCCAGCATGTCGAGGGTAGGGATACCCTCGGTGATGCAGACGATCAGCTTGATGCCACCGAAAGCGGCTTCCAGGATCGAGTCTTTGCAGAACGGAGCCGGAACGTAGATCACCGAAGCGTCAGCGCCGGTGGCTTCAACAGCTTCCTTGACGGTGTTGAACACCGGCAGGCCCAGGTGGGTGGTGCCACCCTTGCCCGGGGTAACGCCGCCGACCATCTTGGTGCCGTAGGCGATGGCTTGTTCGGAGTGGAAAGTACCCTGCGAGCCGGTGAAGCCCTGGCAGATGACTTTGGTGTCTTTATTGATCAGGACGCTCATTACTTGCCCTCCGCAGCTTTTACAACTTGTTGAGCAGCGTCGGTCAGGCTGGTTGCCGCAATGATGTTCAAACCGCTTTCTGCCAGTACTTTAGCGCCCAGTTCAGCGTTGTTGCCTTCGAGGCGAACGACGACCGGAACTTTAACGCCGACTTCTTTCACTGCACCGATGATGCCTTCGGCAATCATGTCGCAGCGAACGATGCCGCCGAAGATGTTGACCAGAACGGCCGCGACATTGCTGTCGGACAGAATGATCTTGAACGCTTCGGTAACGCGCTCTTTGGTGGCACCGCCGCCAACGTCGAGGAAGTTGGCTGGCTTGCCGCCGTGCAGGTTGACGATGTCCATGGTACCCATGGCCAGGCCGGCACCGTTGACCATGCAGCCGATGTTGCCTTCCAGCGCGACGTAGTTCAGCTCGAAGCTGGCTGCGTGGGCTTCACGAGGATCGTCCTGGGACGGGTCGTGGAAGGTTTTCAGCTTAGGCTGACGGTACATGGCGTTTGCGTCGATGTTGATCTTCGCATCCAGGCAGTGCAGGTCGCCGTCGGCCTTGATGACCAGCGGGTTGACTTCCAGCAGGGCCAGGTCGTGTTCTTTGAACAGCTTGGCCAGGCCTACGAAAATCTTGGCGAACTGTGCAACTTGCTTGCCTTCCAGACCCAGCTGGAATGCCAGTTCACGACCCTGGAACGGCTGAGCGCCGACCAGCGGATCGATAGTCGCCTTGATGATCTTCTCAGGAGTTTCGTGAGCGACCTTCTCGATGTCCACGCCACCTTCGGTGGAAGCCATGAACACGATGCGGCGGCTCGAGCGATCGACTACAGCGCCCAGGTACAGCTCTTTGGCGATGTCAGTGCAGGATTCGACCAGGATCTTGGTCACTGGCTGACCGTTGGCGTCGGTCTGGTAGGTCACCAGACGCTTGCCCAGCCACTGGGCAGCGAACGCCTTGGCGTCCTCTTTGCTGCGAACCAGCTTGACGCCGCCCGCTTTACCGCGACCACCCGCGTGAACCTGGGCTTTTACAACCCACTCGGAACCGCCGATCTTGTCGCAGGCTTCTGCTGCAGCTTCAGGGGTGTCGACTGCGAAACCCTTGGAAACTGGCAGGCCGTATTCAGCGAACAGCTGCTTACCCTGATACTCGTGAAGATTCATGCTTTTTACCGTCTTCGTTAGGTACTGCGCTTCGGCGCTGCGCCATTACTGGCGCCGCACCACCTGTGACCGTTGACCCCGGGTTTTCCCGTGTGATCCGGTCCGGCGGACGTTCCGCGGTGAGTCTTGCACGCAAGACCCACGACGGGCAGCCCGCCGTGGTTTCTTATAATTAACGCTTCTTACGGTTGGCGACGTGAATGGCACCGCCATTCACTGCCAGCGCTGCTTCATGCAGCGCTTCGGACAGGGTTGGATGGCTGAAGACCATCATGCCCAGATCCTCGGCACTGGTGCCGAATTCCATTGCGATCGCGCCCTGCTGAACCAGCTCGGCAGCGGACGGGCCGATCACGTGCACACCCAGTACGCGGTCGGTCTTGGCATCGGCGATGACCTTGACGAAACCACCGGTGTCGTTGGCTGCCATCGCACGGCCGCTGGCCGCGAACGGGAAGGTGCCCACGTTAACCTCAACGCCTTCGGCTTTCAACGCCTGTTCGGTCTTGCCGACCCACGCGATTTCCGGGTGGGTGTAGATAACCGACGGGATCAGGTCGTAGTTCATCTGGGCTTTGTGGCCCTTGATGCGCTCGACGACCATGATGCCCTCTTCCGAGGCCTTGTGGGCCAGCATCATGCCGCGAACCACGTCACCGATGGCGAACACGCCCGGTACGCTGGTGGCGCAGTGATCGTCGACGAAGATGTAGCCACGTTCGTCGATGGTCACGCCGCTGTCGGCGGCCAGCAGGTCGGTGGTCACAGGGCGACGGCCGACCGCGACGATCAGCTTGTCGAAGGTGATCTTCTGCTCGCCTTCGGCGTTGGTGTAGGTCACTTCGACTTCGTTGCCGTTGACTTTCGAGCCGGTGACGCGAGCGCCCAGCTTGATGTCCAGGCCTTGCTTGGTCAGGGTCTTCTGGGCTTCTTTCGACACGGCGGTGTCGGCAGCCATCAGGAAGGTGTCCAGGGCTTCCAGCACGGTGACTTCAGCACCCAGGCGAGCCCAGACCGAGCCCAGCTCCAGGCCGATTACGCCGGCACCGATAACGCCCAGGCGCTTCGGAACGGTCTGGAATTCCAGGGCGCCGGTGGAGTCGACGATGACGTTCTGGTCGACCGGAGCCGGCGGAATGTCGATCGGACGCGAGCCGGAAGCCAGGATCACGTTCTCGGCTTCGATGACTTCGGTGGTGCCGTCAGCCTTGGTGACTTCGACTTTTTTGCCAGCCAGCAGTTTGCCGTGGCCCTGGATCGAAGTAACGCCGTTGGCCTTGAACAGGGTGGCAACACCGCCGGTCAGGTTCTTGACGATGCCGGCCTTGCGGCCAACCATCGCGGCAACGTCCATCTTCACTTCGCCAGTGGAGATACCGTGGACGTTGAAGCTTTCTTTGGCTTCCTTGTACTTCCAGGAGCTGTCCAGCAGCGCCTTGGAAGGAATGCAACCTACGTTCAGGCAGGTGCCGCCCAGGGCCAGCTTGCCCTCGGCGTCGGTGTACTTCTCGATACAGGCAGTCTTCAGACCGAGTTGGGCAGCCTTGATGGCGGCAACATAGCCGCCAGGACCTGCACCAATCACCACTACGTCGAATTTCTGGGTCATAAAAGATTCCTTTTTAGCTTCAAGCGGCAAGCTGCAAGCTGCAAGACCCGCAGGCTTCTACTTGAAGCTTGCGGCTTGCGGCTTGCAGCTGCGCGATTAGATGTCCAGCAGCAGGCGAGACGGATCTTCCAGCAGGTTCTTGATGGTCACCAGGAAGGTTACCGCTTCCTTGCCGTCGATCAGGCGGTGATCGTAGGACAGCGCCAGGTACATCATCGGGCGGATTACCACCTGGCCGTTGACGGCCATCGGACGCTGGATGATGTTGTGCATGCCGAGAATGGCAGCCTGCGGCGGGTTGACGATCGGAGTCGACATCATCGAGCCGAAGGTACCACCGTTGGTGATGGTGAAGGTACCGCCGGTCATCTCTTCGATCGACAGTTTGCCGTCACGGGCTTTCTTGCCGAAGGTGGCGATGCCGTTCTCGATTTCTGCCAGGCTCATCGACTCGGCGTTACGCAGAACCGGAACCACCAGACCGCGGTCGCTGGAGACGGCAACGCCGACGTCAGCAAAGCCGTGGTAGACGATGTCGTTGCCGTCGATCGAGGCGTTGACTGCCGGGAAGCGCTTCAGCGCTTCGGTAGCGGCCTTGACGAAGAACGACATGAAGCCCAGGCGTACGCCGTTGTGGGTCTTCTCGAACAGGTCCTTGTACTTCGAACGCAGGGCCATGACTTCGGTCATGTCGACTTCGTTGAAGGTGGTCAGCATGGCCATGTTCGACTGGGCTTCGACCAGACGCTCGGCGATCTTGGCGCGCAGGCGGGTCATCGGCACGCGCTTCTCGGTGCGGTCACCAGCGGCAACCACGACAGCGGCGGCAGCGGCAGCAGGCTTGGCAGCCGGAGCGGCGGCAGGTGCCGACTTCTTGTTGGCAACGGCAGCAACCACATCTTCCTTGGTGATGCGGCCGCCTTTGCCGGTGCCGGCAACGGTAGCCAGGTCGATGCCGTTCTCTTCAGCCAGCTTGCGCGCGGCTGGAGCGGCGACCGGGTCGTCTTCGCCAGCGTCGGCGGCAGCGGCAGCCGGAGCGGCAGCCGGGGCAGCGGCGGCGGCAGGTGCAGCGGCAGCAGCGCCGCCTTCAACGATCGAACCCAGCACTTCGTCGGACAGGACGGTGTCGCCCTCGCCCTTGACGATGGCGCCCAGCACGCCGTCGGCGGTGGCCAGCACTTCCAGGACGACCTTGTCGGTCTCGATGTCGACGATCAGCTCGTCACGCTTGACGGCGTCGCCCGGCTGCTTGTGCCAGGTGGCAACGGTGCCATCGGCAACCGATTCCGGGAAGGTTGGGGCTTTGATCTCGATAGCCATTATCTGTGTTTCCTTAAATTCGGTTTCAGGTGCGCGAAGGCGTTAGACAGTGAAGGCGTCTTGCAGCAGTTTTTCCTGCTGTTCGGCGTGCTTCGAAGCGTAACCACAGGCTGGCGCGGCAGAAGCGTCGCGGCCGGCGTATTCCAGGACCAGTGCCTTGTTGTGGCGGCCCAGGATACGGCGCATGTGGTGCTGGCTGCTGTACCAGGCGCCCTGGTTCATCGGCTCTTCCTGACACCACACTGCATGCTTGAGGTTGGTGTAAGGCGCGAGGATTTCGATCAGGTCGTCCTCAGGGAACGGATACAGCTGCTCGATACGCACGATGGCGATGTCTTCGCGGCCTTCGGCACGGCGTTTTTCCAGCAGGTCGTAGTAGACCTTGCCGCTGCACAGGATCAGGCGTTCGACCTTGGCCGGATCGAGGCTGTCGATTTCCGGGATCACGGTCTGGAACGAGCCTTCTGCCAGGTCTTCCAAGGTCGAGATGGCCAGCTTGTGGCGCAGCAGCGACTTCGGCGTCAGGACGATCAGCGGCTTGCGCAGCGGACGGATGACCTGCCGGCGCAGCAGGTGGTAGATCTGTGCCGGGGTGGTCGGTACGCAGACCTGGATGTTGTGCTCGGCGCACAGCTGCAGGTAACGCTCCAGACGCGCGGAGGAGTGCTCCGGGCCCTGCCCTTCATAACCGTGTGGCAGCAGCATGGTCAGACCGCACAGGCGGCCCCACTTGTGCTCACCGCTGGTGATGAACTGGTCGATCACCACTTGCGCACCGTTGGCGAAGTCGCCGAACTGGGCTTCCCAGATCACCAGTGCGTTCGGCGTGGTGGTCGAGTAGCCGTATTCGAAGGCCAGTACTGCTTCTTCCGAGAGGAAGGAGTCGTACAGCTCGAACTTCGGCTGGCCCGGGAACAGGTTCTGCAGCGGTACGTAGGTGCTGGCGTCCTTCTGGTTGTGCAGCACCGCGTGACGGTGCGAGAAGGTGCCACGGCCGATGTCCTGGCCGGTCATGCGGATCGGGTGACCTTCGAACTGCAGGGTGGCGTAGGCCATGGTCTCTGCATAACCCCAGTTGATCGGCAAGCCACCGGCCTGCATCTTCTGACGGTCTTCGTAGATCTTCGACACCTGACGCTGGACGACGAAGCCTTCCGGCAGCTCGAGCAGCTTGGCCGACAGGTCCTGCAGGGTCTTGAGGTCGAAACGGGTGTCGTGACGCGCGGTCCAGGCATGGCCCAGGTATGGGCGCCAGTCGACGAACAGCTCGCGGTTCGGCTCCTTGACCAGGCTCTTGACCACGTGCAGGCCGTTGTCCAGGGCGTTGCGGTATTCGTCGATCTTGGCCTGAGCACGCTCGGCGTCGATACGGCCGGCGCTGATCAGCTGATCGGCATACAGCTCGCGGGTGGTGCGCTGCTTGGTGATCTGCTGGTACATCAGCGGCTGGGTGCCGTTCGGCTCGTCAGCCTCGTTGTGGCCGCGACGACGGTAGCAGACCAGGTCGATGACCACGTCACGCTTGAACTGCATGCGGTAGTCAATGGCCAGCTGGGTCACGAACAGCACGGCTTCCGGGTCATCACCGTTCACGTGCAGGATCGGCGCCTGGATCATCTTGGCGACGTCGGTGCAGTACTCGGTGGAACGCGAGTCCAGCGGGTTGCTGATGGTGAAACCAACCTGGTTGTTGATCACGATGTGCACGGTACCGCCGGTCTTGAAACCGCGGGTCTGCGACATCTGGAAGGTTTCCAGCACCACGCCTTGGCCGGCGAATGCGGCGTCACCGTGGATCGAGATCGGCAGCACCTTGTCACCGACCGTGTCATTGCGACGGTCCTGACGGGCACGCACCGAACCTTCCACCACTGGCGAGACGATTTCCAGGTGGGAAGGGTTGAACGCCATGGCCAGGTGAACTTCGCCACCCGGGGTCATCACGTTGGAGGAGAAGCCCTGGTGATACTTCACGTCACCGGAGCCCAGCTCGTTCATCTTCTTGCCTTCGAACTCGTCGAACAGCTCGCGCGGGTTCTTGCCGAAGGTGTTGACGAGCACGTTCAGGCGGCCACGGTGGGCCATGCCGATCACGACTTCCTTGGTGCCGTACGAGCCGGAACGCTGGATCATCTCGTCGAGCATCGGGATCAGGCTTTCGCCGCCTTCCAGGCCGAAGCGCTTGGTGCCTGGGTACTTGGTGCCCAGGTACTTCTCCAGGCCCTCACCGGCCGTGACGCGCTCGAGCAGGTGTGCCTGCACGTCGGCGGAGAATTCTGGACGGCCACGCACGCTTTCCAGACGCTGCTGGAACCAGCTGCGCTGCTCGGAATCGACGATGTGGGTGAACTCGGCGCCAATGGTGCGACAATATGTCTTCTGCAGCGCTTCGAAGATTTCGCGTAGGCTCGCTTCCTCTTTGCCGAAGAACAGGTCGCCGGCACGGAAGGTCGTATCAAGATCGGCATTGGTCAAGCCGTAGTGATTGATCGACAGGTCTACGGGCGCAGGACGCTGCCACAACCCCAACGGGTCGAGCTTGGCAGCCTGATGGCCGCGCATACGATAGGCCTGGATCAGTCGCAGCACTTCAACCTGCTTCTTCTCGTGTTCTGAGCTCACGCTCCCGGCGGAAACCGGTTGGGCGCGGCGCTGGTTCTTTGCCAGCAATACGAAATGGTCGCGGATTGTCGAGTGCGATACATCGGTAGCGGTGCTGCCGTCGGCGGGCAACTTCTGGAAGTAAGTGCGCCACTCTTCTGGCACAGCGTTAGGGTCGTGCAGGTAGAGCTCATAAAGCTCTTCCACATATGCAGCGTTACCACCTGAAAGGTGGGCGCTATCCCACATGCGCTGCATCACGCTTTCTTGCATGCTTGGTCACCCTCGGTTAGGGGACTGATCGGCGAGAGCCACAGCAAACCTGGAAAAGTCCGAACACAGCGACTGAACCACGCCACTTGGATCTTGCTGATTTTCCGGGTACCAGCCCGGAAAGCCCCTGCTGGTCTCATATCTTCATAGGTAATGGGCGCGGGCTTTGTGGGCCCTTGCCCGAGTTTTACCTCAGTGCGGGCTCACCACCCGCACCTCGGCTTACTGCTGGTACAACGCTTTGAATCAGGTGCCGCTTTGCAGCAGCATGTTACGTACGTGGCCGATTGCCTTGGTCGGGTTCAGACCCTTCGGGCAAACGTTCACGCAGTTCATGATCCCGCGGCAGCGGAATACGCTGAACGGGTCATCCAGGGACGCCAGGCGCTCCTGAGTCTTGGTGTCGCGGCTGTCGGCCAGGAAACGGTAGGCCTGCAGCAGTGCGGCGGGGCCCAGGAACTTGTCCGGGTTCCACCAGAACGATGGGCAGGAGGTCGAGCAGCAGGCGCACAGGATGCACTCGTAGAGACCGTCCAGCTTGTCACGCTCTTCCGGCGACTGCAGACGCTCGATGGCCGGAGCCGGGGTGTCGTTCTGCAGGAATGGCTTCACCTTCTCGTACTGCTTGTAGAAGATGCTCATATCGACCACCAGGTCACGAATGACCGGCAGGCCTGGCAGCGGACGCAGGACCAGCTTGTTGCCCTTGACCACGCCCGACAGCGGGGTGATGCAGGCCAGGCCGTTCTTGCCGTTCATGTTCATGCCATCGGAACCGCACACGCCTTCACGGCAGGAGCGACGGTACGAGAAGCCCTCGTCCTTTTCCTTGATCAGTGCCAGCACGTCCAGAACCATCAGGTCCTTGCCGCCGGTATCGACGTCGAACGACTCCATCTTGGGCGCCGAGTCGGTGTCGGGGTTGTAGCGGTAAACTTCGACTTTCAACATAGCAGCCACCCTTAGTAAGTCCGGATTTTTGGCTCGAAGGCCGGAACGGTCTTCGGCGCAAAGTTGACGCCGCGCTTGGCAACGCGCTTCTCACCCGGGTAGTACAGGGTGTGGCACAGCCAGTTTTCGTCGTCACGGTCTTCGAAGTCTTCACGGGCGTGCGCGCCGCGGGACTCTTTACGGGCTTCGGCCGCAATGGCGGTAGCTTCGGCAACTTCCAGCAGGTTCTGCAGCTCCAGCGCTTCGATACGCGCGGTGTTGAAGGCCTGGGACTTGTCGTTGATCTTGACGTTGGCGATGCGGTCACGCAGACCGGCCAACTGCTCGATACCCTTCTGCATGTATTCGCCGGTACGGAATACACCGAAGTAGTTCTGCATGCAGCTCTGCAGCTCGCGCTTCAGGCTGGCAACGTCTTCACCGGTGGTGCGCTCGTTGAGCTTGCTCAGACGGTTCAGGGCAACGTCGACGTCGGTGTCGCTGGCGTCACGGTACTCGACACCATCGCTCAGGGCTTTTTCCAGGTGCAGGCCGGCAGCACGGCCGAACACCACCAGGTCGAGCAGCGAGTTGCCGCCCAGGCGGTTGGCACCGTGAACCGATACGCACGCCACTTCGCCTACGGCGAACAGGCCTGGAATGATGTGGTCCTTGCCTTCGGCGTCCATGGTGATGGCCTGACCATGAATGTTGGTGGCAACACCACCCATCATGTAGTGGCAGGTCGGGATGACCGGCACCGGCGCGACCACTGGGTCGACGTGGGCGAAGGTCTTGGACAGCTCGCAGATACCAGGCAGGCGGCTGTGCAGCACTTCCTCACCCAGGTGGTCCAGCTTCAGCAGTACGTGGTCCTTGTTCGGGCCCACGCCGTTGCCGGCGATGATCTCTTTGACCATGGAACGGGCAACCACGTCGCGGCCAGCCAGGTCCTTCGCGTTCGGCGCGTAACGCTCCATGAAGCGCTCGCCGTGGGCGTTGATCAGGTAGCCACCTTCACCACGGCAGCCTTCGGTAACCAGTACACCGGCGCCGGCAATACCGGTCGGGTGGAACTGCCACATCTCGATGTCCTGCACCGGCACACCGGCACGCAGGGCCATGCCGATACCGTCGCCGGTGTTGATCAGGGCGTTGGTGGTGGAGGCGTAGATACGGCCCGCACCGCCAGTGGCCAGCACGGTGGCCTTGGACTTGATGTACATGGTTTCGCCGGTTTCGATGCAGATCGCGATCACACCGACGAATGCGCCGTCCTGGTTCTTCACCAGGTCTACGGCGTAGTACTCATTAAGGAAGGTGGTGCCTGCCTTCAGGTTGCCCTGGTACAGGGTGTGCAGCAGCGCGTGACCGGTACGGTCGGAAGCTGCGCAGGTACGGGCGGCCTGGCCACCCTTACCGAAGTCCTTGGACTGGCCACCGAACGGACGCTGATAGATGCGGCCGGTTTCGGTACGCGAGAACGGCAGACCCATGTGGTCCAGTTCGAAGACCGCAGCCGGGCCTTCCTGACACATGTATTCGATCGCGTCCTGGTCACCGATGTAGTCGGAGCCCTTGACGGTGTCGTACATGTGCCAGCGCCAGTCGTCGTTCGGGTCGGCCGAAGCGATGGCGCAGGTGATGCCGCCCTGGGCGGAAACGGTGTGCGAACGGGTCGGGAACACCTTGGTGACTACGGCAGTCTTGTGGCCGCCTTGAGCCAGTTGCAGCGCTGCGCGCATGCCTGCGCCGCCGCCACCGATGATGATGGCGTCGAACGAAATGGTTGGAATGTTAGCCATGAATCAGATACCCCAGAGAATCTGCACACCCCAGACGAAGTACGCGAACATCGCAACGCCGCATACAGCCTGGAACAGGAAACGGATCGCAGTCGCCGACTTGCCGAACGCCATCGACGTCAGGTAGTCGGTGGCAATGGTCCACATGCCGACCCAGGCGTGAGCGCCCAGAGCGACGAGTGCCAGCAGACTGAAGATGCGCATCGCGTTGTTGGTGAACAGACCGTGCCACTGGGCATAGTCGATCCCTGGGTGAACGGCGAGGTAGCCGATCAGGAAGATGAAATAAGCCGCGAGAACGACCGCCGAGACGCGCTGCGCCATCCAGTCGTAGAGGCCCGAACGCGAGAGGTTCGTGACGTTAGTTACCATACCCAAACTCCTGCCAGAACGATCAGCACCACGGAGATGACGATCACGATTTTCGAGCCCAGCTTGCCGCCTTCCAGCGTCTCACCGACACCCATGTCCATGATCAGGTGGCGCACACCTGCGACGAGGTGGTACAGCAGGCCGGACAGCAGGCCCCAGGTCACCAGTTTGGCCAGCGGACTGGTCAGACACGCCTTCACCTCGGCAAAGCCTTCCTCGGAACCCAGCGAATTGCCCAATGCGTACAGCATGATGGCAATGCCGAGGAACAGGATGACGCCGGAAATACGGTGAAGAATGGACGTGTATGCGGTGATCGGGAGTTTGATGGTCCTTAGGTCTAGGTTTACAGGTCGTTGGCTTTTCACGGCTTTTTTCACACTGAAGAGCCCCTAGCGAACAGGGCAAAGTTGTTGGTAAGTGTACTGGTCAGGTACCCACCACCCAGGAGAGCACGACACCCAGCAGGGCAGGCTTGAAAGCCTCTGGGAGTCGGCTGCCGAGTATAGACAGTTAGGCTGCTTATGACAACGCAAGGGACTCGCCCGAATAGCGCATTGCCTTTAGTGAACAAAAGGCGTAAACGGGCGAGAATTTCGTGAAAAATCAGGCCTCAGAGGGCGTTTCAACCAGCCTTTAGGCAAATTGACATTCGAATTTATCCCTCTATAGTGGTGCGGGCCCTGCGTGGGGGGTCTGTCTGATGATTTCAAGCATTAATAGGAGGCCACATGGCTGACAAAAAAGCGCAGTTGGTCATCGAGGGCAATGCCCCCGTCGAGCTGCCCATTTTAACCGGCACCGTTGGTCCTGATGTTATCGACGTCCGCGGGTTGGGGGCATCCGGCCACTTCACCTTCGACCCCGGCTTCATGGCGACCGCTTCGTGCGAGTCGAAGATCACCTACATCGATGGTGACAAGGGCGTGCTGCTGCACCGCGGCTACCCGATCGAGCAACTGGCCGAACAATCGGACTACCTCGAAACCTGCTACCTGCTGCTCAACGGCGAACTGCCGAATGCCGAGCAGAAGGCCCAGTTCGTCAGCACCGTCAAGAACCACACCATGGTTCACGAACAGCTGAAGTCGTTCTTCAACGGCTTCCGTCGCGACGCCCACCCGATGGCGGTGATGTGCGGCGTGGTCGGCGCCCTGTCGGCGTTCTATCACGACTCGCTGGACATCAATAACCCGCAACACCGCGAAATCTCCGCGGTGCGCCTGGTCGCCAAGATGCCGACCCTGGCCGCGATGGTTTACAAGTACTCCATGGGCCAGCCCATGATGTACCCGCGCAACGACCTGTCGTACGCGGAAAACTTCCTGCACATGATGTTCAACACGCCGTGCGAGATCAAACCGATCAGCCCGACGCTGGCCAAGGCCATGGACCGGATCTTCATCCTCCACGCCGACCACGAGCAGAACGCTTCCACCTCCACCGTGCGCCTGGCAGGCTCCTCGGGTGCCAACCCGTTCGCCTGTATCGCTGCCGGCATCGCCGCACTGTGGGGCCCGGCCCACGGCGGTGCGAACGAAGCCGTACTGACCATGCTCGATGAAATTGGCGATGTCTCGAACATCGACAAGTACATCGCCAAGGCCAAGGACAAGAACGATCCGTTCAAGCTCATGGGCTTCGGTCACCGCGTGTACAAGAACCGCGACCCGCGCGCCACCGTGATGAAGAAGACCTGCGACGAAGTCCTCAGCGAACTCGGCATCAAGAACGATCCGCAACTCGAACTGGCCATGCGCCTGGAAGAGATTGCCCTGACCGATCCGTACTTCGTCGAGCGCTCGCTGTACCCGAACGTGGACTTCTACTCGGGCATCATCCTCAAGGCCATCGGCATCCCGACCAGCATGTTCACCGTGATCTTCGCCCTGGCACGTACCGTGGGCTGGATCTCGCACTGGAAGGAAATGCTCTCCAGCCCGTACAAGATTGGCCGCCCGCGCCAGCTGTACACCGGCTACGAGAAGCGCGACATCGTCGAGCTGAAGGACCGCAAGTAAGCCTTCCGAGCCGAACGCAAAAAAGGCCGCCCCTCGGGGCGGCCTTTTTCGTTGCGATCCAGCAGTACACAGGTGACCGCTGACAGCTCAGGGCTTCTCGGCCTTTTCGCGCAGCCCTTTGAGGGTATTGAACGGCGCATCCACCACGAACTTGTTGGCCAGCCACGACGGCACGCTGCCACCTGGCTCGGTGTGCACCTGGTAGGTCACTTCGGTACTGTCACCTTTGGGCACCAGCTTCCAGAAACCTTGCACCTGGGCAACACGCACATAGCCGCTTTCTTCCGGCAGGTACTTGGGCTGCTCTTCGAGGGTGCGAGTCAAGCTGCCGTCGCTCCCCTGGACCGTGGTGATATGCAATACCGAGTCACGCGGAGTCACCGGCCACGGCGTATTGAACTGGGTGTAGGTCCAGCTCTGGTCACCTTCATGCTTGAGCAGTTTCTGCGACTTGCACTCATGCACCCAGGCACAGGCCCCGGCCACGTCCTCCTGCAGCGCCCTGACCTTGGCCAGCGGTGCCTTGATCAGCGTTACACCACGGTAAGCCTTGTACTTTGAGCCCGGCACTTCGCTCAGCGACACCTTGATGCCGTCCTCGTCCTTGGCCACCTGCCAGCTTTCAGCCCAGGCTGCCGGCGCCAACAGCACACTCAGGCCACACAACACAGCAACACGCTTGAACGATCTCATTATCTTGTTCCTTGTTGTAGAAGATCCGCACAGTCACGCCGCCGTCATTTGCTCCAGCCAACCAATGATGCGAATGGCTTCGTCACGATCACTGCCGCAGACATCCACCTCTGCCTTGAAGCCACCACACACCTTCGGCCGTTCGGGCTTGCCGAACAGGGCACAAAGGTTGTCGGCGGACAGGTGCAGGCAGCGCTCGCCAGCCGGCTTGCCTTGCGGCATGCCCGGGATGGCTGAACTGATGGACGGGGCGATGCAGCAGGCACCGCAGCCCTCACGGCATTTCATGACAACAGGACTCCCAGGAGCAAAGCGGGACGAACATCCCTGGATACTAACCGCTCAAACATACGTTTGAAATTGCCGAGCCGATGAAATCAGCAGTGACCCGGCAGTCAGTTGCGGAATTCGAATTCGATGGCCGCGCCCTCTACATCGCGACGGCTGTCGTTGCGCAGCTGCAGCTGCATTTCATTGCTGATCAGCCGACCATTGAGCTGGAACGGGCTGTCATCGGTGACCGGTTTTCCGCTGAACATGGAAGGCAGCAATGGCTTGCGGGGCGACGGCGCATCGCCAATGTCCGGCTTGAGGTGCTTGACCATGTCGGTCGGCAGACTGAGGTCAAGCTTCGCGGCGGGCACAGGTTGACTGGCCACCTTGCTCACGCCCTTGCTGCGAGTGACAGACTTCTGCTTGGGCTTGGGCTTGACCGCCAGCTTGGCTGGCGCTTTGGCAGCAGGTTTCGCCGCCACCTTGCTCACCGGCTTGGCAGCCTTGCCCTGCTGTACCTGCTCCTTGGCCGGCGGTTGCGCGGCGTACACCAAGCCCCCCGAATACCAGGGTAAGGATAGGGACAGAATCAGTGCCAGAAGGCGAAGCGCGTTCATGAATACCGGGAGCAGGCTGGGAAAACGCGTATGCTCCCTGTTCCCCGCTCTTCTGACAAGCCTACATGAGCGAACCAGCCGACTCCCGGCACAGTTGCTGAGCCAGCAAGCCCAGAGTCATTACCGCCCGCTCGGCTTCCTTGTTCCATGGAATACCGCAGTTGAGGCGGATGCAGTGGTTGAATTGCTCGGTATTGCTGAAGATCAGCCCCGGCGCAATGCTGATGCCCTGCTCCAGCGCGCGCACGTGCAACTCTTGCGTATTGACCCGCCCAGGCAGGCTGACCCACAGAATAAAACCGCCTGTCGGCCGAGTCATCTGCGTGCCCTCCGGGAAATGCTGCTGCACTGCCAACTGGTAGGCACTGAGGTTCTTGCGATACTCCTGACGGATGTAACGCAGGTGGCGGTCGTAGCCGCCATTTTCCAGGTAGGCCGCCACCCCCATCTGCGTCACGCTGCAGGCCGAGTGAGTGGTGAAGGTCTGCAGGCGCTGGATCTCGTCCTGATAACGGCCGGCGATCATCCAGCCGACCCGAACCCCGGGCGACAGCGTCTTTGAGAAGCTCGAACAGTAGATCACCCGATCGAGGCGATCGAAGGCTTTGAGCGCCTTGGTCCGCCCCTGCTCGAACATCAGCTCGCCATAGATATCATCCTCGACGATCTGAATATCGAAGTCCGAGGCCAGGCGCAGCAGTTGCTTCTGCCGCTCTTCGGGGATGGTGCCACCCAACGGGTTGCTCAAGCGCGCAGTCAGCACCAATGCCTTGATCGCCCACTGATTGGCAGCCAGCTGCAACGCTTCAAGGCTGATACCGGTGGAGGGATCGCTGGGAATCTCGATCACCTTCAACCCCAGCAAATCGGCCAGCTGCAGCAAACCATAGTAAGTTGGCGACTCTGCGGCGATCAGGTCACCCGGGCGCGTCAGCACCCGCAACGACATCTGCAACGCATCGACACAACCATGGGTCACCACCACTTCGCGCGGGTCAACCAGCACGCCGGCATCACGCATGCGAATGGCAATCTGCCTGCGCAGCGGTTCGAAGCCAGGGCTGAACATGTAGCTGAAGGCACGCGGGCTGTGGAAGCGGGTCACCTTGGCGATCTGCTGGTGCAGGGCACGCACCGGCAGGTAATCGACATGGGGCACCGCCGCACCGAAGGGGAACACGCCGTCGCGCCGCGCTTCGGTCAAGACCTGCTGGATGATGCTGGCGCGAGTAACCAGCCCGGGGCGTTCGACCCGGGCGATATCCGGCGTCAGCGCAGTAAGGGCCGGCGTCTGGTGCACATAGTAGCCCGACTGCGGCCGCGCACGAATGAGACCCTGGTCCTCGAGATTGGCATACGCCTGCAGCACGGTGGCATGACTGACGTTGAGCTGGGCGCTCATCTTGCGCACCGAAGGCACCCGCTCACCAGGCTGATAGACACCACGGCGGATGTCATCGGCCAGTTGCTGGGCGATGCGCTGGTACAACAGCAGGTTGGTCATGGCGTGTTCTCGAAGCGCGGACGGGATCGTTGTTCTTGTGCGACTCACAGCTGAGCCAGAATACCGTAACAGTTGCAAAGTGTACTGGGACAGATCGCAGGATAGTCAACAATACAGTTGCGTGACAGCTACAAGATGAACAACAACAGCCGCGCGTCGACGAACGCAGGGAATACAGGGCCGCATCGCGACCCTGTGGGAGCTGGCTCAGCGCGCTGGAGCGAGCTTGCCCTTGTCATCGGAGAAAACGATCTCGACCCGGCGATTTTGCGCCCTGCCCCGCTCCGAGGCGTTGGCCTCGACCGGATACTGGTCGCCATAACCCTCGACTTCGATTCGCTTCTCGTCGATACCCAGGTCAACCAGCATGTCGGCCACCGACTGAGCACGATCGCGCGACAGCTTGAGGTTGTCCTCGGGTGTGCCGGTGCTGTCGGTGTAGCCCTCGATCCGCACCACACGGCGCGGGTTGAGCTGGAGGAACTGCACCAGCTTGAGCACGGTGCGGCTGGCCGAGCTCTTGAGCTCTGCCTGGCCGGTGTCGAACAGCACATCGCCCAGGGTCATCACCAGGCCTCGGTCGGTCTGCTCAGAGGCCAACGCAGCAATCTGCGCCTCGACGAACTTGCCCTGCTGCTGAACGCTGGCCAGCTTGGCCTCACGCAAGGCCAACTGCAGGCGCTGGCGCTCGAGATCAAGCTTGGTCAAGCGCTCCTGATTCGTGGCCAGCTTGGCGTGCTCGGTAGCGATCTGACTGTAACGCTGGCTCAGATAGGCGTAATGACGCACATCGCTGCCAGTACCGATATAGCCGGCCAGGCGCTCTGCCCGACCCAGCGACTCACCGGCGCGGATCACGTCACGCGGCGCACTGCGCAGTACAGCTGAGTCATCCTTGACCTTCTGGAACGCAACGGTGGCGTCATCCAGCGCCGATTCGCTGCGCTGGCTGGCACACCCCTGCAACCCGACCAGTGCCAGCAAGGTCAGCGCGGCCATTGGCTTGAGGCGGCTCATGGCTGCACCTCCAGCTGCTTGCGCAGGCGCTTGACCCGCGCCTGCAACAGCTGCAACTGCTCTTCGCTTTTTTGCGTCAGCACGAGGGCCTCGGCCAGGCGTGCATCAAGCTCGGCCTGCTCGGCACGCATGCGCGCATCACGGTAGCTTTCGCTGGCCATATTGGCCTTGGCACGGGCCAGCTTGTCTTCGGCCAGCTTGAACTCCGGCACCTGCTCGGTGGCGCCGACCGCCTTGGCCTGCTGCAGCGCCTGTTCGGTGAGGCGCAGTTGTTCATGGGGCACCGGATCACTGGCACACCCGGCCAGGCCAAACACGGCCAAGGCAAGAATCAGGGGTTGGCTTCTCACACACTCTTCCTACTGTTTAGGGGCGTCCAGCGGCGCCTGCATCTGCGCTTTCCAGCGCTCGACATTGCGCTGCAATACCGCCTCACTCGCCCCGGAGATCGGCAATTCTGTCAGCTTTTTCGCCAGTTGTCCGCGCAACCAGCTGTCGTTGCACGCGGAGTTGTGCGACACCGCCAGGTACAGGCCAGGCCGGTCCACTGGCAGGCCGCGGGCGATCAGGTCGTTGCCCACCCCCAGACTCTGGGCCATGGCCATGCCGGCGTAGCGCCCTGCAAGCACATAGTCGACCTGGCCAAGCACCAGCTTCTGGAACGCCTGGGTCAGGTTCTGCGCGGGCACCAGCTTGAGCTGGGCCTTGGTAAAGGCTTCGAAGGCCGGGGTCAGGCGCGCCTTCTCCGACACGCCGCCCTGGTAACGGGCAAGGTCTGCCGGGCCGTTGAACTCCAGCACCGCGTCGTGCCGGGTCCACACCAGGTATTCGTTAAGCTGCAAAGGGGGATGAATGTAATCCAGCGCAGTGAGCTGGGTAACCTGCATGGGCGTGTCGAGCAGCAGGTCCATGCGCCCGCTGCGCACTTCCTCAAGTGCCTGCTCGCGCTTGCCGGCGTACAGTACTTCGACCTTTACGCCCAACTCCCCCGCCACTTGACGCAACAGGTCGACATTGGCGCCGATCAGGTGCTTGGGGTCGCTTGGGTCCTGCCAGGAGTAAGGCGGCGCATCCGGGCTACCGGTGACCACCAGGCGTTCACACTTGCCGGCTGCCAGCAGCGGTGCCGACAGCAGCACCAGCACACCGGCCAAGATCCCTTTGCTTGCGCGAAACGCCATGCCACCTCTCCCACAACCTTGAAATCAAAAAAAGCCCGACCCCCATGAGGGGCCGGGCTTCTTTATAGGTGAAGCAGACGGATCAGACCAGCTTTTCCAGCTCCGGAACCGCTTCGAACAGGTCGGCGACCAGGCCGTAGTCGGCGACCTGGAAGATCGGCGCTTCTTCGTCCTTGTTGATCGCAACGATCACTTTCGAGTCTTTCATGCCGGCCAGGTGCTGGATCGCGCCGGAGATACCAACGGCGATGTACAGCTGCGGCGCGACGATCTTGCCGGTCTGGCCGACCTGCATGTCGTTAGGCACAAAGCCTGCGTCGACTGCGGCGCGCGAGGCACCGACGGCGGCGCCGAGCTTGTCGGCCAGGCTGTACAGGTGCTTGAAGTTGTCACCGTTGCCCATGCCACGGCCGCCGGAAACGACGATCTTGGCAGCGGTCAGCTCTGGGCGATCAGATTTGGCCAGCTCTTCGCCGACGAAGGCCGATTTGCCGGCATCGTGAGCGGCGGCGACTGCTTCGACAGCAGCCGAACCGCCTTCAGCGGCCACGGCGTCGAAGCCGGTGGTACGCACGGTGATGACCTTGACCGCAGCGCTCGATTGCACGGTGGCGATGGCGTTACCGGCGTAGATCGGGCGCTTGAAGGTGTCGGCGGATTCAACCGAGATGATCTCGGAAATCTGATCGACGTCCAGCAGCGCGGCAACCCGCGGCAGGATGTTCTTGCCGTTGGTGGTGGCCGGAGCCAACACGTGGCTGTAACCCTTGGCCAGCTCGACGATCAGCGGCGCGACGTTTTCCGGCAGGGCGTGGGCGTAGGCGGCATTGTCGG
The DNA here is from genome assembly GCF_032621715.1 of Pseudomonas sp. zfem004. Classification (NCBI taxonomy): domain Bacteria; kingdom Pseudomonadati; phylum Pseudomonadota; class Gammaproteobacteria; order Pseudomonadales; family Pseudomonadaceae; genus Pseudomonas; species Pseudomonas sp. zfem004. The sequence continues at coordinate 63,811 of NZ_JAVYJF010000023.1, forward strand.
CAACCAGTACCTTGGCAACACCGGCGATCTTGGCGGCAGATTCGGCAACGCCACCGACGTTTGCGCCTGCGACCAGCACGTGGATATCACCACCGATCTTGGCAGCGGCGGCAACGGTGTTCAGGGTGGCCGGGGCTACGGCACCGTTTTCGTGTTCAGCGACAACCAGGATAGTCATTTAGATTACCTTCGCTTCGTTCTTCAGCTTCTCGACCAGTTCGGCCACCGACTTGACCTTGATGCCAGCGCTGCGGGCAGCAGGCGCTTCGACTTTCAGGGTTTTGGTGGTGGAGGCGATGGACACGCCCAGCGCGTCTGGAGTAACGGTCTCCAGCGGCTTCTTCTTGGCCTTCATGATGTTCGGCAGCGACGCGTAGCGCGGCTCGTTCAGACGCAGGTCGGTGGTGACGATCGCTGGCAGATTCAGCGCAACGGTCTGCAGGCCGCCGTCGATTTCACGGGTGACGTTGACCTTGTCGCCGGCCAGCTCCACCTTGGAGGCGAAGGTGCCTTGGGCGTAGCCAGTCAGCGCAGCCAGCATCTGGCCGGTCTGGTTGTTGTCGCTGTCGATCGCCTGCTTGCCGAGGATGACCAGCTGTGGCTGCTCTTTATCGACAACGGCCTTGAGCGCCTTGGCCACGGCCAGGGAGTTCAGCTCATCGGCAACTTCGACCAGAATGGCGCGGTCGGCACCCAGGGCCAGAGCGGTACGCAGTTGCTCCTGGGCCGTGGTCGGGCCGACGGAAACGACGACGATCTCGCTCGCCACGCCTTTTTCTTTCAGGCGAACGGCTTCTTCCACGGCGATTTCGCAGAAGGGGTTCATGGACATCTTGACGTTTGCAAGGTCGACGCCGGAGTTGTCCGCCTTGACGCGAACCTTGACGTTGTAGTCGACCACTCGTTTGACAGCTACAAGAACCTTCATGGATTCCTCGTTACTCTCCGGTGAAAAGAATGTCGCCTGGGGGCTGCCCGGCGAATGCGCGTGGGTACAAGGGCACCTCTAAAAACGTTCCGGAGCCGGCAGAATTCAGATGACCGATCAGTCCTGTTTCGACCCTCAAGGGTAAAACCCGCGGGTCATTTTCTGTCGTGGCGTGTAGACTCCACTACAAAACCTGATTCGGCCCGTAAACCCTGCTCCACGCCTGGTCTTTAGGGGTGCACCTGCGCCCGACGGTCAGCCTACGGCGAGCGTAAAAGCGCTCGTATCTTGACCGTAACACCCCATCCGGTCAATACGCCAAATTGGCCAGCCTTCAGCCGCGTACCAGTGATTTTACTGGGCTCCGGCAAATTCAAACAAACGTTTGTATTGGACCCGCCAAGTGGTGTAGATATAATGCGCGGCCAAGACAAAACGGTGTAGTCCGTCATTCCAGCAGCTACAGCACCAGCCGCTACGCATGACCGCCCAGCACCCAATAAGACCAAGCAACAGCACGAGCCTTGATGAGTAGGAGAGAACCAGTGGAACGCGAATACATGGAATTCGACGTGGTCATCGTCGGCGCCGGCCCGGCAGGCCTGTCCGCCGCCTGCCGCCTGAAGCAGAAGGCCGCCGAAGCCGGTAGCGAGATCAGCGTCTGCGTGGTCGAGAAAGGCTCCGAAGTCGGCGCCCACATCCTCTCTGGCGCGGTATTCGAGCCGCGCGCCCTGAACGAACTGTTCCCCGACTGGAAAGAGCTCGGCGCGCCGCTGAACACCGAAGTGAAGCGCGACGACATCTATGTGCTGAAAAGTGCCGACAGCTCGACCAAGGTCCCCGACCTGTTCGTGCCCAAGACCATGCACAACCAGGGCAACTACATCATCTCCCTGGGCAACCTGTGCCGCTGGCTGGCCCAGCAGGCCGAGAACCTGGGCGTCGAAATTTATCCGGGCTTCGCCGCCCAGGAAGCACTGTTCGACGACAACGGTGTGGTGCGCGGCATCATCACCGGTGACCTCGGTGTCGACCGCGAAGGCAACCCGAAAGAAGGCCTGTACACCCCGGGCATGGAGCTGCGCGCCAAGTACACCCTGTTCGCCGAAGGCTGCCGTGGCCATATCGGCAAGCAGCTGATCAAGCGCTTCGACCTGGACAACGAATCCGACGTGCAGCACTACGGCATCGGCCTCAAGGAAATCTGGGAAGTCGACCCGGCCAAGCACGAGCAAGGCCTGGTGGTGCACACCGCTGGCTGGCCGCTGGATGTGGTGAGCGCCGAGAACACTGGCGGCTCGTTCCTCTATCACCTGGAAAACAACCAGGTGGTGGTTGGCCTGATCGTCGACCTGTCCTACGCCAACCCGTACCTCTCGCCGTTCGACGAGTTCCAGCGCCTTAAGCACCATCCGGTGATGGCCCAGTACCTCGAAGGCGGCAAGCGCATCAGCTACGGCGCCCGCGCCATCTGCAAAGGCGGCCTGAACTCGCTGCCGAAAATGGTCTTCAACGGCGGCGCGCTGATCGGCTGCGACCTGGGCACCCTGAACTTCTCCAAGATCAAGGGCAGCCACACCGCGATGAAGTCCGGCATGCTCGCCGCCGAAGCGGTAGCCGATGCATTGATCGCCGGCAGCGAAGGCGGCGACCAGCTCAACGGCTATGTCAGCGCGTTCAAGGCCAGCTGGCTGCATGAAGAACTGTTCGCCAGCCGCAACTTCGGCCCGGCGCTGCACAAGTTCGGCCCGCTGCTCGGTGGCGCGTTCAACTATGTGGACCAGAACTGGTTCGGCGGCAAGCTGCCGTTCACCCTGCACGACACCAAGCCGGACTATGCCTGCCTGAAGCTGGCCGCCGACTCGCAGAAGATCGACTACCCAAAACCAGACGGCAAGCTCAGCTTCGACAAGCTCAGCTCGGTATTCCTCTCCAGCACCAACCATGAAGAGGAACAACCCTGCCACCTGAAGCTGGCCGACCCGAACATTCCGATCGCCAGCAACCTGCCGCTGTACGACGAACCGGCGCAGCGTTACTGCCCGGCCGGCGTGTATGAGGTGATTACCCAGGAAGACGGCAGCAAGCGCTTCCAGATCAACGCGCAGAACTGCGTGCACTGCAAGACCTGCGACATCAAGGACCCGGCCCAGAACATCACCTGGGTCACCCCTGAAGGCGCCGGCGGGCCGACCTACCCGAACATGTAAGGCCTGCCCTCGCAGCAATGAAAAGCCCCCTGGCCGCAAGGTCAGGGGGCTTTTTCGTATCAGGCGGTCCTGACTTCCTCGAACAGCTCGGGGTGGCGATCGAGCAGCTTGAACAGCTTGATCAACGCCACTGGCGGCGTGGTTTTACCATTTTCGTAGCGGGAAAAGGCGTTGACCCCACCACCGAAAATTTCACCTGCCTCACGCTGGTCGAGGTCGAATTTCTTACGCACGGCGCTGATGAAAGCTGGATCGACCAGGGCGGTATTGACCCGACGCTCAAAGGCCGACATCTGCTCACTGACACGCATGGCTTCGTCGTGGCTCAGCACCGCCTCACCACAGGCAGAGCAGTAATCGCCACTGACACCCTGGATCAGAGTCAACTCTCCTTTGTAGCGATAGGGCATGTCCTGAGTATCTGGCGCAAGCTCCGCACCACCGCAGATCGGGCATCTCATGATTACAGCTCCTTGAAGGACACGATGAGCACGTCATCGACCACTGACAATTTCAGGTAAACGTAGCCGACTGCCGTGAGCGGACGGTATACGTCCTGCCAGACGCGGTGTTCCGTATAGCAGGTCATGCTTTTGTAAAAATCAGTACGTTCCAGACTGCTGATCACTTCGAGCATTCCTGGGAAATCCAGGCCCAGCGACCTGGCACCTCTTAGTGCAGCAGAAGTCGGACTGACCCGCTGCACAGCAACCAGCGCTTTTACCCGCTCCAGCGGACAATGCGGCATTCTCTTTTCCATGAGAAATTAACCTTTCAGGTTAAATTTAGCTAATAGGGATTCCCAATAGCCACCACCCGAAAGTCTGCCTAACCACCCACCAGCCGGTGTCGGCTCATTTGTCACCACACATGATGGGCATGGGCTCCGCGCCGAATGCCAACGGCTCACGACGCCCGAAATACAGCGACGTCAGCACCCCGACCATGCCCATGATCAGACAAAAGCCGACACACACCCACGGGCTCCACGGCATCAGCGCAATCAACGCCAACGGTGTGGTACTGGCCCACAGGGCATAGGCGATGTTGTAGGTGAACGAAATCCCCGACACCCGGATCTGTGCCGGGAACAGCCCGACCATCACCGACGGCACCACCCCCACCACCCCGCAGGACAACCCGGCCAGCGCGTAGGCCAGCCAGGTCATGCCCCACTGCCCCACCAGGCTTGCGTACAGCGCGCCGATCCCCAGCGGCAGCGCCAGGCTGTAGATCATCAATGCACGCCAGGCACCGATGCGATCGACCAGCAACCCGGCCAGCACGCAACCAATGTTGAGAAAGACGATGCCCACGCTGCTCAAGGCAAAGGTGTGCCCGGCCGTCATGCCGAAACGCTGCTGCATCACCGTCGGCGTGATGACCACCAGCACCACCACTGCCGAGGTGAGCACGCAGGTCAGCAACGCCGCTGGAATCAGCGCCCGGCGATGCTCGCCAAGCACACTGCGCAGCGGGAAGGCCACCGGCTGCTGCCGCTGTTCGCGCAGGGCGAGAAACACCGGCGTCTCGCTCAGCCAGCGGCGCAGCCACACACCGATCACGCCGAACACGCCGCCCAGCAGGAACGGGAAGCGCCAGGCGTAATCGAGTATTTCCTGGGCGGTATAGAGCTGCGCCAGCAGCGTCGCGGTCAGCGCGCCAAGCAGATAGCCAAAGGTCAGCCCCGCCTGAAGAAAGCCCAGCGCATAGCCTCGCCGCCCTGCTGGTGCATGCTCGGCCACGAAGGTCCAGGCACTCGGCACCTCGCCTCCCACCGCAGCCCCTTGCAGGATGCGCAGGGCCAACAGGATCAGCGGCGCGGCGTAGCCGATGTCGGCGTAGGTCGGCATCACACCGATCAACAGGCACGGCAATGCCATCATCAGGATGCTCAGGCTGAACACCCGCTTGCGCCCCAGGTGGTCGGCGAAATGCGCCATGAGAATGCCGCCCAAAGGCCGCGCCAGGTACCCGGTGACGAAAATCCCGAAGCTTTGCAGCAAACGCAACCACTCTGGCATCTCGGGCGGGAAAAACAGCTGGCTGAGGGTCAGCGCAAAAAACACGAAGATGATGAAATCGTAGATTTCCAGGGCGCCGCCCAGCGCCGCCAGGCCCAGGGTCCGGTGGTCGCCGCGGCTGAAGCCGGGTACGCGGGCGTTATCGATGGCAGTCATGGCAGGTCCGCAGATCGGCAAAAGGCCAAGAGGATAGCAAATGCCGATAACCCGGGCCGAGTCAGGAACTGCGGCTGAAAACGGTCTGGCCGAAATTCATGCGCTGCTTGCCGTAACCGGCTGCGCCGCAAAGGCTGGCCGGCAAGGGTACCTGTCCGATCACCACCGGCAGGTCGATGATCGCCATGAACGACCCCAACGCCTCGCAATCAGGCACCCTTGGCAGGCTGATGCTCACCGCCTGACGCTCGCTCTGCGGCACGGCAGGCACCTTCAGTTGCTGCGAGTGATACAACAAGGCGTGCTGGATCTGCGCACTGACCCGGCAGAAGCGCGCCAGGTCGACGCCCGCATGGCTGGCCAGTTCGATGTTGCCGACCAGCAGGTTGAACGGCAGCAGGGCACTGTGCACCAGACGCTGCAGATCGTCGAAGCTCTCCACCGGGGCGATGCGGTAATACCCCAGGCCATTGAGCAGCCGCTCCAGCTGCAGACGCTGGTCGGGGTGTTCGTCAGCGATGAGGATGCGCAGGGATTTGTTGGGCATCGTCTGCACCTGGCCGCAAGGTGATGAATGGGCTCCATGACCGTACTGCGCCAGAACAGGCAAACGTCAGGCAGGCCGCCTGATCGGGTCTTTATTGATAGTTGTCTTGAAACAACTGGAAATCAAGTTGCCAGCACAGGAAATTTTCACCTGCACTTCACAAAGTATTCACGACTCCCACTGACGCATGCGCAAGCGACAATGCTTCATGGCATTGACGATGTGCTTCTCCACCAGGCTGCGGGAAATCCCCAGGCGCTCGGCAATCTGCGGGTGCGACAGGCCATCGAGCTTGCGCAACAGGAAACAGTCACGGCACACCACGCTCAACTCATCCAGGGCTTGCTGCATCAAGGCCAGGCGCTGGTCCTGCTGCATGCTTTGGGTCAGTGCCGGGCTATGCCAACGCTCGTCGCTGTCGAGCACCTCCAAAGGCTCGGCCTGGCGCACCAGGTGGCGCCGGTGGCGGTCGACCACCAGGTTCAGCGCGGTGCGGTACAAAAACGCCCGCGGGTGCTCGATCTGCTCGCCCTCAGTACGCTCCAGCACCCGCAGGTAGGCGTCATGGGCCACATCTTCCGCCGCCTGGCGATTGCCCAGGCGTGCCGAGAGAAAGCTCACCAATTCGCGATAGTAGTGTTCCACGACGGTACCTGGCCTTTCCCTGCGCAAACGCTGACATGGCATGGGCAGCGGGTAGGAGTGAAGTAAGCGAACGATCTTACAAATTATAATTATTCTCAGCAACATGGATGCTGGCCTTTAGCCCGGTTAAATCGGCATGCCGCAGGTTCGTTTAACTGGGACCCCCGAGCGCGCCGTGCATGGCCGCGCCCGGCCACTCCCTTCGGCTGGAAGCCCGCATGACACGCACAACCGCCCCCCGTCGCCGTCTGCTTATTGCAGCCCTGGGCCTGCTTGGCCTGGGCAGCCTGCTGGCCTGGACCACCCTGCCCCTGGGCGGTGCGCCGGTCAGCACCGTGCCGGTGACCCGCGCCGATATCGAAAGCAGCGTCACTGCCCTCGGCACCCTGCAACCGCGCCGCTATGTCGACGTCGGTGCCCAGGCGTCCGGGCAGATCCGCAAGCTGCATGTTGAGGCCGGCGATGAAGTTCGCGAAGGCCAGTTGCTGGTGGAGATCGACCCCTCCACGCAAAAGGCCAAGCTCGACGCCGGCCGCTACTCCATCGAAAACCTCAAGGCGCAACTCGCCGAGCAACGCGCCCAGTACCTGCTGGCCCAGCAGCAGCACCAACGTCAGCGCGACCTGGCCGCCGCCGGCGCCAGCCGCCAGGAAGACCTGCAAACCGCCCAGGCGCAGCTGAAAGTGACCCAGGCACGCATCGACATGTACCAGGCCCAGATCCTCCAGGCCCAGGCCAGCCTGCGCAGCGACGAGGCGGAACTTGGCTACACGCGCATCTATGCCCCCATGAGCGGCACCGTGGTGGCCGTGGACGCCCGCGAAGGCCAGACCCTCAATGCCCAGCAACAGACCCCGCTGATCCTGCGCATCGCCAAACTGTCGCCGATGACCGTCTGGGCCCAGGTATCCGAAGCCGACATCGGCAAGGTCAAACCCGGCATGACCGCCTACTTCACCACCCTGGCAGGCGGCAAACGCCGCTGGGCCAGCACCGTGCGCCAGATCCTGCCGATCCCGCCCAAGCCGCTGGATCAGAGCGCCCAGGGCGGCGGCAGCCCGGCCAGCGCCACGGCCGGCACCACCGGCAGCAAGGTGGTGCAGTACACCGTGCTGCTCGACGTCGACAACCCCGACGGCGCCCTGATGGCCGAGATGACCACCCAGGTGTTCTTCGTCGCCGGCCAGGCCAGCCAGGTACTCAGCGCCCCGCTGGCTGCACTTGAAGACACGCCTGACGACGGCCTGCGCCTGGCCCAGGTACTCAAGGCCGACGGCAAGGTCGAGGCGCGCCAGGTACGCATCGGCCTGAGCGACCGCCTGCGCGTGCAAATCCTCGACGGCCTGCACGAAGGCGAACGCCTGGTGATCGGCTCGCCGACCAGCGGAGGTTGAGATGAGCACGCCCCTGATCGAATTGAGCGACATCTACAAGGCCTACGGCGGCATCGACTCACCGAAGGTCGAGGTGCTGCGCGGCATCAGCCTGAGCATCCACCCCGGCGAGTTCGTCGCCATCGTCGGCGCTTCGGGCTCCGGCAAGTCGACCCTGATGAACATCCTCGGCTGTCTCGACCGCCCGACTTCCGGCAGCTACCGCTTCGCCGGCCGCAACGTCGCCGAGCTGGACAGCGACGAACTGGCCTGGCTGCGCCGCGAGGCGTTCGGCTTCGTGTTCCAGGGCTATCACCTGATCCCTTCGGGTTCGGCCCAGGAAAACGTCGAAATGCCGGCCATCTATGCCGGCACGCCGCCGGCCGAACGCCATGCGCGGGCCCATGCCCTGCTCGAACGCCTGGGCCTGGCCAGCCGCACCGGCAACCGCCCGCACCAGCTCTCCGGCGGGCAGCAACAACGCGTGTCTATCGCCCGGGCGTTGATGAACGGCGGCCATATCATCCTCGCCGACGAACCCACCGGCGCCCTGGACAGCCACAGCGGCGCCGAAGTGATGGCCCTGCTCGACGAACTGGCCAGCCAGGGCCACGTGATCATCCTGATCACCCACGACCGCGAAGTCGCCGCCCGCGCCCAACGGGTGATCGAGGTACGCGACGGCCAGGTGGTCAGCGACTCGGCCACAGAACAACCCGCCGACGCCCCCGCCCGCCACCTGCAGGCCGACGACCTGCGCCAACGCCTGGACAGCGGCGCCAGCCATAAAGGCGCCTGGAAAGGCGAAATGATCGAGTCGCTGCAGGCCGCCTGGCGGGTGATGTGGGTCAACCGTTTTCGCACCGCGCTCACCCTGCTCGGCATCGTCATCGGCGTGGCTTCGGTGGTGGTCATGCTGGCGGTCGGCGAAGGCAGCAAACGCCAGGTGATGGCACAGATGGCCGCCTTCGGCTCGAACATCCTCTACCTCAACGGCAAACGTACGACCGAGCGCGAGCCCGCAGGCATCGTCACCCTCGACGATGTGGCCGCCATCGCCGAGCTGCCCCAGGTGAAACACGTCATGCCGGTGATCGGCGACAAGCTGATGGTGCGCCAGGGCAACAACAGCCAGCAGTTCTATGTGGGCGGCAACAACACCTGGTTCCCCGAGATCTTCAATTGGCCGGTGGTCGAAGGCAGCTTCTACAGCGAGGCCGACGAAGCCAGTGGCGCCGCCGTGGCGGTGATCGGGCAGAAGGTCCGCAACAAGATGTTCGGCGAGCAGAGCAACCCGCTCGGCCAATACCTGCTGATCGGCAACGTGCCGTTCCAGGTGATCGGCGTGCTGCTCGCCAAGGGCGCCAGCTCCGGCAGCGAGGACAGCGACGAACGCATCGTGGTGCCCTACTCGGCCGCCGCCATCCGCCTGTTCGGCAGCGGCGACCCCGAATACATCGCCATCGCCGCCCAGGACTCCAGGCGCGTACACGAGACCGAACAGGCGATCGAGCACCTGCTGCGCCAGCGCCACCAAGGCAAGCATGATTTCGAGCTGACCAACGACGCCGCGCTGATCCAGGCCGAGGCGCGCACCCAGAACAGCCTGTCGCTGATGCTCGGGGCGATCGCCGCGATTTCCCTGCTGGTCGGAGGCATCGGCGTGATGAACATCATGCTCATGACCGTGCGCGAACGCACCCGCGAGATCGGCATCCGCATGGCCACCGGCGCCCGCCAGCGCGACATCCTGCGCCAGTTCCTCACCGAAGCGGTGATGCTGTCGATGGTCGGTGGCGTCACCGGCATCATCCTCGCCCTGGCCATCGGCGGCAGTCTGCTGCTGGCCAATATCGCCGTGGCCTTCGCCCTGCCCGCGATCATCGGTGCCTTCGCCTGCGCCGTGGTGACCGGCGTGGTGTTCGGCTTCATGCCGGCCCGCAAGGCCGCCCGCCTAGACCCGGTCAAAGCCCTTACCAGCGAATAATCCATGACGATCCCCAGCCGCATCAGCCTGTTGACCCTGAGCCTGTTCCTGGCCGCCTGCAGCACCCCGCCGCCACCGGCGTCGGGTATCGACGCCCCCCCCGCCTGGCAAGGCGCCAGCGAAACGACGCAACCCTGGCCGGACAGCCACTGGTGGAGCGCCTTCGCAAGCCCTGTGCTTGACCAGTTGATCGAACGCGCACGGCAAAACAGCTACGACCTCGCCGCCGCCACCGCCCGGGTGCGCCAGGCCCAGGCCAGCGCGGTGATCGCCGGCGCCCCCTTGCTGCCGGAGCTGCAACTGGGCCTGGATGCCAGCCGCCAGCGCCTGCTGCGCGGTGACGGCAACGACCAGCTCGACGCCAGCAGCAGCGAACGCACCAGCACCTCGTTCGGTACACGCTTGAGCGCCAGCTACGAGATCGACTTCTGGGGTGGCCTGCGCGCCGCCCGTGACAGCGCCCTGCGCAGCCTGGACGCCAGTCGCTTCGAGCGCCAGACCGTCGAACTGACCCTGGTCAGCGCCGTGGCCGACAGCTACCTGCAGGGCCTGGCCCTGGATGAACAACTGCGCATCGCCCGCCTCAACCTCGACAACGCCCGCGACGTGCTCGGCCTGGTCGAGAGCCGCGAGCGCGCCGGCTCCGCCACCCGTCTGGAACTGGCCCAGCAACGCAGCCTGGTGGCCGCCCAGGAACGCCAGTTGCCGTTGCTCGAACAGCGCCGCCAGGACAACCGCATCACCCTGGCCACCCTGCTGGGTGACCCGGTGCAGGCACTGCCCGGTGGCAACGAGGTGATTGGCGCGCTGCGCTGGCCGGTGATCGGCAGCGGCGTGCCCAGCGAACTGCTGAGCCGACGCCCGGACATCGCCGCTGCCGAAGCCCGCCTGGCCGCCGCCAGCGCCGACGTGCAGGTAGCCAGGGCTGCCATGCTGCCGCGCCTGGTCCTGGGCGCCAACCTTGGCAGTGGTTCCAGGACCTTTGCCAACATTTTCGACAGCCCCTACTACACCCTCACCGCCGGCCTTACCGCGCCCATCTTCAACAACGGCCGCCTGCGCGCCCAGCGCGAGCTGGCCAGCGCCGAGCAGCAGGAACTACTGGAGGCGTACCGCAGCAGCATCCTGGCCGGTTTTTCCGATGTCGAGAAAGCCCTCAACGCCATCAATGGCGTGGAGCGCCAGCGCCAGTGGCAAGACCAGGAAGTGCAGCAGGCGCGCATCGCCTTCGACCTCGCCCAGCAGCGTTATGCCGCCGGTGCCGAAACCTTGCTGAGTGTGCTGGAAACCCAGCGCACCCTGTACCTGGCCCAGGATGAGCAGGCGCAACTGTACCTCGCACGGCTGCAGGGCAGCGTGGCGTTGTACAAGGCGTTGGGTGGGGGTTGGCAGGCGCCGCAGGCGTTGGCCGAAACTCGGCCATAAAGACAGCGCCGCCCCCCTGTAGAAGCGGCCTTGTGCCGCGATAGGGCCGCGTAGCGGCCCCAGGATTTCAGCGTAACCGCACAAATCGCCGGGGCTGCTGCACAGCCCTATCGCGGCACAAGGCCGCTCCTACACATCAAGTCGCGATGTTCTTCATCGACAGGTGCCGCGCATACCAGGGCCGTTGCGGCACCTTGCGCAGCAACCCGTCGATCTTGTCGTCCTCACCGAAGGTGATGCGCAACGCCAGCTTCATGACCTCCACATCCATCTCCACCGACTTGCCCGGGCGCGTGCCCGGCTCGGTGCTGCAGCCATGGGTATCCGGCCCCAGCCACGGGTCATCGACCTCCACCCAACGGCCAGGGGCGAACCAGGCCACACCATTGACCTGCTGGCGCCGAACCTGGCCAGGGTGATAGCGCTCGTGGGCGCGGAACCAGTCGTCGATGCGGTCGTCGATCCAGCCATGGAAGGCCCAGAACACCGGGTTGACGTGGGACGAGAACGGGTCACCGAGAAAATCGTTTTCACGCTCGAACCAGCGCGCGGCGAAGTCCGCAGGGTCGCGGGCGAAGGGCACCGGCGCGCTGTTGATCGGGTCACGCGGCACCGACGCCCAGCACATGTGCAACCAGTCGTGCAGATTCATCTCAAGCTCGGAGCCGAAGGCCCCCAGCGATAGCTTCGACAGGTACTGCGGGTCCTGGTATTGCGACTCCCACACCTGGAAGTTGCTGCAGAACGTTTCACCCGCCTTGATCGCCGCCACCCACTGGCCGTAGGCCTCGTCCTCGGGCGCCTGCCAACTGGGCGGCACGCGGTGGCCGTCGTGGTTGTCGTGGTAGCGGGCAAAGCCTGCGCGGTCGAACTCCACGCTCGGTTGCGGCAGCGGGAAACGCTGCCAGGACGGCAGGTCCTGCAGGGTGCGGGCATGCATCAGCATGTGCCGATGCATGAACAAGAAGTCGATGCCTGAACCATTGCGGTGCTTGCGCGGGCCACGGGCATCGCGCTCGCGGTCGCGCGGGCCGGGCTGCCAGCCCAGGCCACGCAGCGCGTTGTGCTTCTCCACGGGCAGCTTGTGCCACTGATCGCGGGTCGCGTGCCAGAGCTGGTGGAACAGCCGATGCTCGGCGCCGATCACCCAATCCTGCATCTGCGCGGTGTAGGGCAGGCGCTCGCGCGCTTCGGGGAATGGGCGCTTGACCGCGACGAAGCGGCTGTCCTGCAACGGCAGCGTCAGCGGGCGGTCCAGGCGCTGGATGCGGCCACTGAGGGTGCCTGGGCCGGCATTGGCAAAGGTGCCCCACACCTCATCGAGGCTGGCCACGCATTCATAGCCCGGGCCGCCGTGCTGGCCGATCAAGCGCCAGCGCACCTGGCCGCTGCTGGCACCCACCAGGTCGCCAAGCACCCGGTAGGCCGCCTCGCCGTCGCCACGCAGGCGCTCGCCGGTATCGACGAAACCCCGTAACCCGCGACCCTTGGTGGCGACATCGAGGAACATCTCCACCCCTTCCTTGGGCAGGCCGTCAAGGCCGCCATCGGCGCCGGCAAAGCGGATGTCCCAGACCCCACGCAGCAAGTCTGCCAGCACCTGCCCGGCAGCGTCGGCCAGCTCGACGCTGGCCTCGCCCGGCGTGACCACATCGTCCTGTGGATCGTGGGTCAGCTCCTTGTGCGCGTAATAGGCCGCCGTGCCGGCAGCGCCCGCTACCGCCAGGCCTGCGATGAATCCTCGTCGAGAAATTGTCATTGCGCCTCAATCCGTCTCCGCGTGCCGCGGCTTCTATCCAAGCTAGGACGGATCTCGGCCGGGTAAATTTAGCGGCCAAGGCGCTCGTCTGTTGAGTATCTCCCGTTGCCAGAGGTACCCCCATGACCTCCCTGCTTGCCCGCCTGATCCGCCCCAGCAAGGCCACTGCCTACCGGATCTTCGACATCGAGCTCAAGGCCATCGTGGCCCTGAGCCCCTCGCTGTGCCGCTTCGTCTTCAGCGGCCCTGACGTGGCCCAGATGACCACCCTGGCCCCCGACCAGCGCATCAAACTGTTCTTCCCCACCCCTGCGGGCGCTGCGCCCAACCTGCCCAAGGACGGCCAGTGGCAACAGGCGCGCCGCCACCTGGCGCCGCAGGACACGCCGCCGATGCGCACCTACACCATTCGCGCCCTGCGCCGAGAAACCTGTGAAGTGGATGTGGACTTCGTCCTGCATGGGGTGAACGGCCCGGCGTCGGCCTGGGCGACCACCGCCAGCATCGGCGACCGCCTGCAGATGGTCGCCCCCAACCTGGCCTATGCCGGCGACCCAGGCGGCTATGAATGGAAGCCTCCGCACAACGCCCGGCACATTTTGCTGGTGGGCGACGAAACCGCACTGCCGGCCATCGCCGGTATCCTCGAACAGCTGGCCGATACTGCCCCCGAGCTGGCGGTCGAAGCCTTCATCGAAGTGCCCCTGGAAGACGACTGCCTGCCCCTGCGCCACAGCCCGGCGACTCGCCTGCACTGGCTGCCCCGCGACCTGCTGCGCAGCGAGCACGGCCAGGCCATGCGTCACGCCGTACAGGAGCTGGCCAGCCTGCCCGCTGCGCGCAGCACAGTGTCGGGCACGCTGGAGGACGTTGACATCGACACACAGCTGCTCTGGGAACTGGCCAGTGGCGAGAGCAATGGTTTCCATGCCTGGATCGCCGGTGAATCAGGAGCGGTGATGGATATCCGCCGACACCTGATCAAGACGCGCGGCCTGCCACGCGAAAGCCTGACGCTGATGGGCTACTGGCGCGCCGGGCGGGTACTGGACTGAAAACCACTGGGGCCGCATTACGCGGCCCCAGTGGTTTTCATGGTTCACTTCAACGTGCAGCAACCGCCGCCCGCACCGCTTCGGCAAACCGCCCCGCCACTTCGTCGATCTGCTCGGCGCTGATGATCAACGGCGGCAGGAAGCGCACCACCGCGCCATGTCGCCCGCCCAGCTCGAGGATCAACCCACGGCGCAGGCATTCACGCTGCACCTTCGGCGCCAGGGTGCGACAGGCCGGCGGATGGCCCTGGGCATCGAGTTTGCCGGCCGGGTCCACAAGCTCCACCCCCAGCATCAAGCCACGACCACGAATGTCGCCCAGCTGCGGATAATCCTGCTGCAGGCGTTGCAGGTGGCCACGCAGGCGTTGGCCCATGGCCTCGGCGTGCTCGCACAGACGGTGCTCGACCAGGTAGTTGATTACCGCCGAGCCTGCGGCCATGGCCATCTGGTTGCCGCGGAAGGTGCCGGCATGCGCGCCCGGCAACCACTGGTCGAGCCAGTCACGGTAGACCATCACCGCCAGCGGCAGGCTGCCACCGATGGCTTTCGACAGCGTGACCACATCCGGGACGATGCCGGCATGCTCGAAGGCAAACATCCGCCCGGTACGGGCAAAGCCGCTCTGGATCTCATCGACGATCAGCGCCACTCCGGCCTGCTCGGTGATACGGCGCAGGCCACGCAGCCACTCGATGTCCGCCGGGATCACGCCGCCTTCGCCCTGCACCACCTCGACGATCACCGCCGCAGGCAGCGCAACGCCGGCCTCGGGATCATTCAACAGGTTTTCCAGGTAATGCAGGTTGGCGCGCACGCCCGCCTCGCCGCCCAGGCCGAACGGGCAACGGTAGTCATAATGGTATGGCAGGAACTGCACGCCATTGTTGAGCAGTGCGCCCAGCGGCTTTTTCGGCCCCAGGCTGCCCATGAGGCTCAGCGCGCCCTGGGTCATGCCGTGGTAGGCCCCCTGGAACGCCAGCACCGTGCTGCGCCCGGTGGCGGTACGCACCAGCTTCAATGCAGCTTCCACCGCATCGGTACCGGTCGGGCCGCAGAACTGGATCTTCGCCTCGCTGCGCAGCGCCTCGGGCAGCACCCCGAACAGGTCCTGGACGAAACGGTCCTTGACCGGGGTGGTCAGGTCCAGGGTGTGCAGCGGCAGCTCATCGGCCAGCACACGTTGGATCGCCTCGGTCACCACCGGATGGTTGTGCCCCAGCGCCAGGGTGCCGGCGCCGGCCAGGCAGTCGATGAACTGGCGGCCCTCGACGTCCTCGACGAAAAGGCCACGGGCGCGCTTGAGCGCCAGCGGGATGCGCCGCGGGTAGCTGCGCGCGTTGGACTCCTGCTGCTGTTGGCGCAGCAGCAGCGGCGAGTCGTTGAATTCATACAGGGCCTGCGGCGCGTTGGCCGGCAGGACCTGAGCAAGGCTGGAAGCGGTCGACATCGGAAAAACCCTCGCAAGCAAGCGAATGTGCCCGCCACGCCCCTGTAACCGGATGTGTGTCGGGTTGTTATCGCTTGGAAAACGCTTGGGCGAGGGACGGATTTAGCGCTTGCCGTGGGATTTGTTGTGGCAATGCCGCTCTGATTCCAGTGTAGGAGCGGCCTTGCAAGTTCATTGTGGGAGCCGGCTTGCCGGCGATGAAGCCAACGCCGCTCAGCTGGCCGAGCGCGCCGGCACCTTCAACCACACCCGCAACCCATCAGCCTGGCTGTCGAAACGCAGGCTGCCCGCGCAACGCTGGGCAATGGCCTGGACAATCGCCAGGCCCAGGCCGCATCCACCACTCTGGCTGTTGCGCCAGAAGCGTTCGGTGAGGTGCTCGAGGTCTTCCTGGGCAATCCCTGGGCCATGGTCGCGCACCATGAAACCCACCTGCCCATCCTGCGTCTGCACTTCCAGCTCCACCGCCGCATCGCCACCGTGACGCAGGGCGTTGTCCAGCAGGTTACGCAGCGCCGCCACCGCCAAGGGCGCCGGCATGCCGAGGTAGACCTTGGCCGCCTCCTGGGGCAAACGCAGCAGGATGCGCCGGTTATCACCGCCGCCTGCATCCTGGACCGCTTGCAAGGCCACCTGCTCGGCGCTGCACTGCACGCCGTCGTCGAACGACAGGCTGCCCTCGACCCGGGCCAGCATCAGCAGTTGTTCCAGCGTGCGGTGCATACGGTCGGCGCCCTGCTCAGCGTGCTCCAGCGCCTGCTCGCGTACCGCGCCGTCGGTCATGCGGGCCACTTGCAGGTGGGTCTTGATCGCGGTCAGCGGGCTGCGCAGCTCGTGAGCGGCATCGTCGGTCAGGCGCCGCTCGCGCTCGAGAGTCTGGGCGATGCGCAGGAACAACTGGTTCTGAGTGTCGAGCAACGGCTGCAGTTCGCTGGGCAGGCCCGCCACCTGCAACGGCTCGACACTGTCAGCGCGCCGCCTGCGCAACGCGTCGCGCATGCGGTTGAGCGGTTCCAGGCCTTTGCCCAAGCCGATCCACAGCAGCCCCAGACTACCCAGCAAGGCCATCAGCACCGGCGCCGAGGCGGCCAGCAGGATCGACTGGTTCAGCGCCTCGCGCTCCTGGTGGCGGTCAGCCGTGGTGATTCGCACATCGCCGTGGTTGTAGGTGAAGGTGCGCCAGGAGGCGCCTTCAATGGTCTGGTTACGGAAGCCGCTGCGCTGATCGTCCATCGCCCCGTCGTGCTTGTGGTTGCTGGCCAGCACCTCACCGCGCAGCGAACTGACCTGGCAGGCCATGCCGTCCGGCACGCTCAGCTGGTCGGCGGCAAAATGCGCATCCTCGCCCTTGACCGCCAGCGGCTGCGGCAACTGGTCGATGAGCCCGGCGACCATGCGTGCCGAGGCCACCAGGCGTTGGTCGAGGGAAAACATCATCTGCTGACGCAGGTCGCGCAGCATCCACGCTGCCGCCAACGCCCAGATGATGATGAACACGCTGCCAAGAATTAGCGACAGCCGCACCCGCAAGCTCATGACGAAGCTCCCTCCGGCGCCTGCGCCGGCCCCAACCGATAGCCCAGCCCGCGCACCGTCTCGACGATGCCATTGCCCAATTTGCGTCGCAGGTGGTGGATATGCACGTTCAAGGCATTGCTCTCGACCTCGTCGCTGAAGCCGTAGACGCAATCCTTGAGCTGTTCGCTGGACAGCACCCGCCCAGGGTTCTGCAACAGTGCCTGCAACAGTGCCTGCTCGCGCCGCGACAAGTCGACCGGTTGCCCGGCCAGGGTGGCCATGCAACTGCTCGGGTCATAACACAGCGGGCCATGCTCAATCACGTTCACCGCCCGCCCCGCCACCCGCCGCACCAGGGTGTGCAGGCGAGCCGCCAGTTCGCGCAGGTCGAACGGCTTGAGCAGGTAGTCGTCGGCGCCGGCCTGCAGCCCGTCGACCCGGTCGCTGACCGCGTCCCGCGCGGTCAGCACCAGCACCGGCAGCGCCTCGCCCTGCTGGCGCAGGCGGCGCAGCAGCTTCAGGCCGTCCTCGTCGGGCAGGCCTAGGTCGAGGATCATCACATCGAACTGCGCAGCCTGCAGCATCTGCCGCGCCTGTGACGCATTGCCCACCCGGTCGACGGTGAAGCCCTGGGCCGTGAGCCCGGCGCAGATGCCGCTGGCGATCAGGTCGTCGTCCTCGCAGAGTAGAACGTGCATGGTGGGGGCTCCTGGGGTGGGGAAGCGGGTATTGCACAGGATGGTGATTAAGGGGGGATTATGAGGGAGGGGGCTGAGTGAATGTTAGTAACATAATTCCTCGGGAGCGGCCACGTCGTTCGCAGACTGCCGACAGCATTATTTACTGATTCAGTTGCTTTGAGATCTAGTTTCAATCCAGCATATCTGCCGGCATTATGCACTGCATTATCTATAGCTCACCTGCGGCTTTCGCACCAGCTAACCGGTAATAACGACCTCTATATCTCCTCCTCTAATAACAACCGCCCCCCAATCGCCTGACAAAGCATACCAGCCATCCCCACCATTAAATTTGTCTATATTTCCATAATCAGACTCACCGGACGAGTCTGAAAAAACTAAAAACCTTCTATCTAGCCACTCAAAAGCGCCTACATTTAGAAAGCGTAACGAAACCCTTCGATAGCAATAATATTCCCCCTCTTGAGGCTTCTCATATTTCGAGTGCTTTTCAGTAAGCACAGCCTCTAACTCAAAGACCAGCGAATTCACCCCTTCATCAATGGCCAATACGTAGCTATCTTCGAGGTAAATATCTGAAAGCAAAGGCTCTTCATAATAATTCATATAAAAACCTCACAAATCAAAATCAATTGAAGTGTGATTTCCCGGGCTTTTCCTAGTTACCGGATTGCCAAAAGCATCTATTCTTTGGCCTGTTGCGTCTTTGAACTCTACATGCGGACCAGCACTTCCCGGAGCACGTGAGCTACCTTGTTTAATTGTTACACGAGGAACGCCATTTTCGTCAACGTATTTTAGAGGCCCCCCATCGGTCTGGGTGGCTTTCCAGCCCTTGTTTTCCGCATATTGCCTCAGCTCACTAGCCTTTGGCGTTCGACCAGCTTCAAAAAGCTTATCAACGCCTTTTACACGCCCCTCCGACGCAGAAGCTCTAATATCGATAACATGATCGAAGCGACCGATTACCCTGGAAAACGATAACCCGGTCCGCTGAATCAGCTCAGACGGCGTTGGGGAGGACGGAGTTATCGCCCCCGAATCCCCCTTGAAGACAGTACTAGCCCCGTTCTTGACACCCAGCGTGGCCATACCCAATAGGCCAAATACCATGTTGCCGGCCGCATTCCACTTGTCCCCCTCGAAGGCCTGTTTGGCCCCTTGCGTGGCTTGCAGAGCGCCGTTGGTAGCCGCTGTCGCCCGAATCGCACTGCCAATCGATCCACCCAGGAAATAGATGGCTGGATCGCCAAGGCTGGCCATTCCCTGAAGCTCTTGGCCAATGCGCAACGCATGTTTAGCGTCCAGGTAAGTCCGCTCGTCGATGCTCCTCTCGTGCGGCCAAAGCGCCCCCAACAACCCCAACTGACTGCGCTGCGCATCGGCCCAGACCAGTTTGTGCTCCTTGCTCCCGGCGTAGGGGTAGCCGTAACCGAACACCTGATCGCCTGTGAGCAGACTGGTCAGGCTGGCTTGGGCCTTCTCGGGCCCCGCCGCCTTTAACCGCTCGTAGGCGTATACCTGCAAATAGGCGGTGAACTCGGCCAGTTCATTCTGCGAAAGCGATGAAGGATCACGCTTGTAAGCCTCCCGCAGCTCGTCACTTCGTTGGTCCGCACCTTCCAGCCTGATCAGTTCGCGTGCAGCGTTCAGATCACCGGTCTGACGAAATTTTTCCCTCGCCTCGTCCCGCAGCTTGGCCGAATGGTCTCCCAGAAGGTTGTACCGTGTACCGTTCTCAGCCACCTGCGCCGCAAGATCAAGGTCACCCTTGGTAGCTGCCGCCCCCAGCACACCGACAATTTTCGACAATGCGACCAGGTTGGCCTGGGCCTGGACATGCTCGGGTGTACCCGGTGTCAGGTTCGCCGGCAGGAGCTTGTCGCCGAGCACGCCCACCAGCACCTCGTTGGCACCGCCTGCGATGGCCCCGGTACGGAAGTCACTGCCCATGACCTCGGCCATCAGGCCGCCCAGAGCGGCGTGCAACAGGACTTTGTCGAGGCTGCCGTCGACCCACCCCAGATCGCCAATCTTGCCGGCAGCGACTGCACCACCGGCGCTGGCGGCGGTGTTCAACAGCGCGCTGCCGAGGTTGTCCTTGAAACTGCCACCGTAGACTGCGGTCTTGATCGTCGCGTCCGCCGCCGCCTTCAGCATCACGGTTTTCAGGCTTGCGCTATTGAAACCCATGGCGCCTGGGTCATACCCCAGGCTTTGGGCTGCGCCGGCAGTCGCGACCGAGACTGCATAACCCTTGATGCTGTCACTTGATGTGATGTCCTTGAACGTCGCGCCCAGGTTGCCCCGGTTGTCGATGGTGCTGACCGTCGCCTTGGTGGCGACACTGATCGCTCCCGCCTGCACCATGGTGCCCATGCCGGCCATCATCGGCCCCATCACCGCCGCCAGCGCAATGGCGATGATCAGCTGCGAGGCCGGCCCCAAGCCCGAGGTGTCGTACTTGAAGGATTCGTGGACTTCCCTGACCAGGCGCCAGTCAACATCCCCGCGCTGCTGCGCGGCCTTGATCCAGGCCAGCTGGGGGTCAGCGGCGACCATCGCGTCGATGGCCTGGCTGACCGTCTGCTGGTCGACCTGCTTAAGGTCAATGCGCAGCCCTTCGACGGCCTTGATGGTGATGGCGCCTGCGGCGCGCATCTGTGTCTGGCGTAGCGTCTCATCGGTGTTGCCCTTGCCTCTGGCGGAGTTCCAGAATGCGTTGTTGCTGGATTTGGTATGGCTCTCCTCATGCAGGTCCTTCACCCCTTCGAAGGTAATCGCGCCGCCACTGACCAGGTTGATGTCTTTGCCACTGTCGAGCTTGGCCACCTGGTACAACTGGTCCCGCCCACTCTCCAGCGTCAGGTCACCACCAGTGGTGATCTCGGTGCCTGCATGGGTGATCTGGGTGACTTCTTCGCGCCGGGTCTGCTTGCTGCCCCAACTACCCTTTTTCTTCATGTCGTAGAGCGTGTAGTCACGCTCCTGGCCGGCAATCAGGTTGAGGTCGTTACCGGCGTAGAGATAGGCCTCGTCACCGGCCTTGAGCTTACTGGCGATCAGGTTGACGTCATGACCGGCCCTGATCTCCAGATCCTCGCCGGCAGTCAGGCTGGCGGCGACCTGGCGGCTGTGTTCATCGACTTCGTGGACCTTCTTGGCGCCCCTCTTGTAACGGCTCTCGACGTTGTGCACCTCCTCGCCGGCCATGACATTGATGTCGCCTTGCGCGCTGGCGTCAAGGTTTTTGCCGGCCTTGGCACTACTGGCCACGACATTGAGGTTGCCGCCGGCCTTGAGCGTGACATTGCCGGCGGCTTCCAGGCTGGACCCGAGGTTGGTGAAAGTCTCTTCGGTACGCAGCCCCCGGCGCAGGGCTTCGCGGGTGACGGTATGGTCCTGTACGGCGAGCAGGTTGATGTCGCCACCGGCCTGCGCCGTCAGGTCTCCCCCGCTGCTGATTAGACCTTTGTTGGTCACGTCACCGGCGGCACTAATCGTCAGACCGCCGCGCGCGCTAATCAGCGACCCGGCATCCACGCGGGTCTGGCTGCCAGAACCGACCGCTACTTCGGTGGCGGTGCGGTCGTTGAGGATGTCGCCCTCGAGCGACACCAGGCTCACCTGGTTGCCACGGATCTCGCCCGCCAAGGCGTTGCGCAGGCTATCCCGGGCCAGCAGCGCCAAGTGTTCGTTGGCCTGAGCCAAGCCACCCTGATACAGACTGCCACCAGCGACGGCGCTGAGATCGTTGCTCGCCCGCAAGGTGCCGACGTTCTTCAGGTCGTGGCCGGTGACCAGTTGCAGGTCACGCCCCTGGACCAAACTGCCGCCGCGCAGGTTGCGCGAATCGACCTTGGCCAGGTAAAGCACCGGAGCGAGTACCTGCTCGCCCTCGACCTCGCGCGCTTCCATCCACACGATGTCATGGCTCAGCGCGGCGACCTGCTCTTCACTCAAACGCACGCCCACGGCCAACCCAAGGGCATCCTTGCTGGTCACGGCGTTGTCCATCAGGTACTTGAACTGCTCGTAGTCGTTGCTCAGGCCGTCGGCGAGGAAACGCTGGCCGGTTTGCGCACGCACCGCGTCGGCGACCAGACGGGTTTCGTAGCGGCCATCGCCAAGGCGGCGCCAGGCTTGGTCGGCGTCGAAACCAAGGTGGCCGAGCAGGTAATCCGAGGCCATGAAGCGGCCCAGGTCGGTGAGCTCGGGGTTGGTTTCGATCAGGTAGCGGGCGTTCGAGCCTTGGTTGCGTACGAACAGGCCGTACTCGCCCTGGGGCAGGCGGAAGCTCGGCAGCGCGGTGGGATCGACGCTGACGAAGGGTGCGCCGCTGAAGTCCACCGGGACGAAGCTGACCTGGGTGTTGCCGTCGGCGCCAATGGTTTCGACCCGCTTGACGTCGGCGGGCAGTCCCGGATCGCCACCCTGAGTGCCGAGGGTGATACGCACGCCACCAGCGCCAATGGCCGCGCTATCCAGCGCCTTGCCGGTGAGCTGGGCATTGCTCTGCGCATCGAGGGTGCCGTTGACCAGCTCGCCACTGACATTCAACGCCAGGGTGCCGCCGGCCTGGACTGTGCCGGCGTAGGCGGTGTCGGTGCCGGGCAGTACCTGGCTGGTCCTGCTCGACACCGGGTACTGGGTTACCTCGGTAGGGAGCGGCGCCTGCTGCTCGATGGGTAGCCCGGCGTTTTGCGCGTTCCAGGCGTGGGTGGCGGATTCGGCGGCGCGGTAGGCGCTCTGGCTGACACCCGGCAGCCAATGGCTGACTTCCTCGATCCTGTTGTCCAGCGTCAGGCCACGGTTGTAGAAGTTCCGGGCCTCGGCCGTAAGGTTGCCGTTGGCCGCCAGCAGGCTCTGGCGGTTGTCCACCGTGGTGGCCTCAAGGGTCATGTCACGGTTGGCCAGCAAGCGTGCAGCGGGAGAGTCGCTGGCCACTGTGCCTTTGTAGGTCGTCGTAACGATGTAGGTGCCCGTGTGGCGGCCACCGCTGCAGTCGGTGCAGTTGATGCGGATGAAACGGCTGGCGATGGTTTCGCCGTGGACGAATTTCGCCTTCGCGTTCTCCAGGTAATCGACTTTGATGTCGATGTTGCCCTCGCTCTCGATGCTGCCCGAGAGGTTCCTCAAGCTGGCAGCCTTGCCACCGTCGAGTGCTGCAAAACTCAGGTCGCCCTTGCTGTAGATGTCGCCGTAATGGTTAAGCAGGCTCACGCCGCGCAGCTCCATCGAGCCGCCGGCGAACAGCAGGCTGTCCTGCTGGTTGCTGATCGCCCCACGGGCATGCAGGGTGGTCTTGCCCTGGGCGCCGAGGGTGCCCTGGTTGTCGATGCTGGCGGCGGTGATGTCCAGGGTCTGGCGGCTGGTCAACCGGCCACGGTTGCTCAACGCACCGTCCAGCGTCAGCGCCATCGCCTCCTTGCTGGCGATGCGGCCACCGTCTTGGGTCAGGTTGTTGCCGCTGATGCCCATGGCCTTCAGGCTGGAGAACAGGCCCTGGTTGAGCAGGTCACCAGTCATTTCCAGGGTCAGCTTGCCGTCGCTAACCAGCTCTCCGGCATTGGTCAGTTGCACGCCGGCCAGGCGCAGGTCGCCGGCGCTGGCGATGCGCTCGCCGTTGTTCAGGGTCAGGTGCTGCAGGCCGCTGATGTCCAGGCCGGCATTGGTGTGCCAGGTGCCGACGCCGTCGACGCTGCCGAAGGTCCAGGTGCCGCTGCCCAGGCCACTGACCGTTCCCTGGTTGCTGCTGAAGCTGGCCGCCTTCATCAGCAGGTTGCCCTGGGCCACGTGTTCGAGGGTGCCGCCCTGGTTCAACAGGCTGGCGGCCTTGACCTCAAGGTCGGTGGTGGCGCTGGCGATGCGCCCGCCGCGGTTGTCCAGTTCGCCGCCCAACTCGATGCGGGTCTTGTCGCCGGCATGGGCGATAACTCGCCCGCTCTGGCTGTTGTCCAGGGTCAGGCCATCGAGCTCGACGGCCTGACTGGCTTCGATCAGACCGCCACGGTTGATCAGGCGCTGCACGGTCAGCTGCTGGTTGCCCGCCAAGCTGGCCAGGGTACCGCCGCTGTTGTCGGCATCGCCGGCCACCAAGGTGATGGCGCTGGCGGTCAGGTTGCCCTGCTGGTTCTCCAGGCGACCTGACCCGAGCAGCAGCTCGGCCAGCGAGCCACCGGCCAACAGCTTGCCTTGCTGGTTGCGCACGGTGCTGGCCTTGATCAGCAGGCCCTCGCTGCCGGCCAGCACCTGCCCACCGACCCGGTTGTCGACGGTGTCGGCGGTCAGCTCCAGGCGGCTGCCCAGCAACTGGCCGGCGCGGTTGTCGAGGGTGCCGTTGCTGGCAGTGACCTTCACGGCCTTCTGCCCGACCACCACGCCGCTCTGGTTATCCAGGCTGGCGGCGCTGATGTCCACGTTCGCGACAGTCGCCTGCAAGCGCCCGCCACTGTTGTTCACGGCCCCGCTGGTCTTGACGGTCAACGCCCCGTCTTCGGCCACCACCCGGCCTTTCTGGCTGTTGTCAAGGGACGTGCCATCGAGGCTGACGCTGGCGCCCAACAGCACGCCGCCCTGGTTGAGCAGCTCGCCGCCGTTGACCCGCAGGTGGGTCTTGGCCTGCAGCGTACCGCCGCCGTTGTTCAGCTGCTGGCGGGCGGTGACGGTCGCCTCACCCTCGCGGGCGACCAGGCTGCCGCCCTGGTTGTCGAGTCGGTCGAAAGTGGCCTCGACGGTGTTGCCCACCACGCTGCCGCCCTGGTTGTTCAGGCCTCCGCCCTTGAGCTGCTGCTGGCTGGCGGAGAGCGTGCCGCCTTGGTTGTTCAGTTGCGCGACGTCAACGGTCAGTTGCCCATCACTGCCGATCAGCCCCTTCGCGCCATTGTTGACTTCGCCGCCGATTACCTGCAATTCGCTTACGCCGACCACCCGGCCGCCCTGGTTGTCCAGGCGCTCGCGCGCGGTCACCGTGGTGCTGCCGTCGCTGCTCAGGGTGCCGCCGACGCGGTTGTCCAGCACCCGGTTGGTGACCTTCAGCTCGCGGTCCGCCAGCACCTTGCCGCCGCGATTGTCCAGCGTGTCGGCCACCACGGTCTGACGCTGGCCCTGGAGACCGCCGCTGTTCACCAAGGTGTCGCTGACTTTCACCGTCAGGTCACGGCTGGCCACGATCTGGCCGGTGTTGACCAGGCCGCTGCTGGTGAGGCTCAGATCGGCGCTGTCGTTGCGGCGCTTGTCCGCCTCGACCCCGGCCTCGATCACCCCTTGGTTGCGCACCTGCGCACCTGCGCACCGTCCACCGTCAAGTGCTGGCGCGCCGCCAGGCTTTGGCGCACCTCTACATCACCTGCGCTGCTCACACTGGCGTTGCGCCCGGCATAGGTATTGCCGGTCAGCTCCACTTCGTCGGCCTTGATGTTCACGTCGCGGCCAGCACTGGCGTTGGCCATGGTCAGCTTGCCGCTGGCGTCGATGTCCAGGTCGCCGGCATCCACCGCCATGTCGCCGGCCAGGCGTACACCCACGCCTTGCTCGGTGCCCACCAGGCGGATCGCCCCGGCATACATGCCGCCCAGCGCCGTACTGTCGATGGCCAGGCTCGACGCCGCGCTGCCGTCGCTGGTACGGGCAGTGGCCTTGAGGGTGTTGGCATCGACGTCGTTGCGCCCGGTAACGATGTCCAGCTGTTTGGCGTGCAGCTTGGCGTTGACCTTGGCACTGCGGGTGATCAGTTCGAAGCGGTCGACGTTGCGCGCATCCAGCCCGCGGCCTTCGATGGCGATGGCGCCGCCATCGACCTGGTAGCTGCGTACCTGGCCGTTGCCGTCAAGGACCGGCTTGCCGGTGCTCAGGGTCACCCGCGGGGTATTGATGAAGCCACAGCCGTCGCAGGTGATGCCGTGGGGGTTGGCGACGATGACCCGGGCGCCCTGCCCGGCCACTTCGGTGAAGCCGCGCAGCTGGCTGGGGTTGCTGCCGGTGACCTCGTTGAGGATGGTGCTCGCCGCCATGCCCTGCAGGTTGGGGTTGCCGAGGATGATCCCGCCCAGCTGCGTGCTCTGGGTGCGCCCGGTGGCGTTGTTGAGGATCAGGCCTTCGCGGCCGACGTTGTAGTCGCTGAACTGGTTGTGCGACAAGCCGCTACCGTTGGGCGCGGCGATGTTGACGATGGGCACGCCGTTACCGGCCTGGCCGAAGCTGGTGCCCGGCCCGCTTACCACGATGCCGTCGGCCTGGGCCCACAGCGGCTGCCAGAACATGACGTTGGCCAGCAGCAAGGCCAGGGCACGCTTGGGCAAGCCGCAGAACTGCTCACGGGGCTGAATGACGGCCGAGGGGCGGCCAGCCAGGAAGGCAAAGAAGCGAACGTCCATGTCAGGTCTCGCGAATCAGGGTTTCAGATGAGGAAGTCGAGGCGGAAGAACACCGGGCGTTCTTTCTCGGTCAGCACGCCGGGGCGCTCCAGGGTGTGGGCAAAGGTCACGCTGGCGCCGACGTGCTCGCCCCGGGCGAACAGTTCCAGCGCATGGCTGCTGGCACGGCCGTGGAATTCGCCGTTGTAGCGGTCATTGCTGATCACCCCGACGTCGTAGCCCAGGCCCATCCCGTACTGGTTGAACACCGCACGCAGTGGCTGCCGATCCAGCGGGCGGGTCCAGCGCAGGTCGCTGCGCCAGTAACCGCCGCTGTCGCCCGCCAGCGACTGCTCGCGCAGGCCGCGGATCGAGCCCAGCCCGCCCAGGCTGATGCGCTGCGGGCTGAACAGCACGTCCTCGCTGTGCTGCCCGGTGGCCAAGCTGCTGAAGCTCAGTTGCTCGCCCCATAGCTTAAAGCCCTGGATGAAGCTGACGGCGGCGCCGTACTTGCGATAGCGCGCCACCGGCTCGCCCGGCCGCGGGTGGCCGTTGTCCTGGGCATCGAAGGCGCCGGTGCCTTGCTGCAGGCCCAGGTCGAGGTTGACGAAGGCGTTGCCCAGGCGCCGGCCATGGTTGATGCCGAACTGCGCTTCACTGAGGCGGTTGCTGCTGCCACGCAGGCGGCTGACTTCGATGTAGTTGTTGGTGCGCAGGTGGGACACACCGGCACTGAGCGAGGTCTTGCTGGTGGCGTCGCGGTGCACCACGCGCTCGGCGCGCAGCTGGTGGCTCTGGCTGTCGCCGCTCTGCTTGAAGGCAAAGCCCTGGGCGAAGATCGGCGAGCGGTATTCGCTCTCGCTGTAGCTGTAGCTGAAGTTCCACCAGCCCCAGGGCAGGTTGTACCAGAGCATGCCGTTCTTCGAACCCTGGGTATGGTCGCTGACCACGTCGTGGCCGCCACGCAGCACCAACTGGTCGGCCAGGCCCAGCGGGCTGTCCCACTCCAGGCCTAGGTTGAGCATCTGCTCGCCGGTACTCGGCTGGCCTTCGTTGTTGCGCGACAACGAGGCGCGCCAGGGCTTTTGTGGCTGGTTGCGCACCAGCACCTCGGTGCCGCCGACCGCCTTGCCGGGGGCCAGTTCCATTTGCGCCTGGTTCGACGGCAGCCGGTTGAGCTGGTCGACCATCTGCTCGATCTCGCGCAGGTTCAGCGACTCGTCACGGCTGCCGGGGAAGGTCATGCCCAGCTCGCGGGTGGACAGGCCACTGCCCTCGGCCGGGCGCAGGCCTTCGAGCCGGCCTTCCACCACCAGTACCTGCAGGTGGCCGGCGGAGAGGTCCTGCTGCGGCAGGTAGGCACGGCTGGTGACCATGCCGCGCTCCAAGTAAAGGTTGGTGATGGCCTTGAGCAGGTCGTTGAGTTGGCTGACGCCCAGGCACTGGCCAATGAAGGGCTTGAGTAGCTGCGTACGGTCGGCCGCCGACAGGCTGTCGGCGCCCTTGAAGTCGATGCTGCGGATATCAAAGCAGCG
This sequence comes from Pseudomonas sp. zfem004, assembly GCF_032621715.1. NCBI lineage: Bacteria > Pseudomonadati > Pseudomonadota > Gammaproteobacteria > Pseudomonadales > Pseudomonadaceae > Pseudomonas > Pseudomonas sp. zfem004. The sequence goes on from NZ_JAVYJF010000023.1 coordinate 91,478, forward strand.
CTGCGCCGTTGCGCGCTCCAGGGGTGCCGGGCCTTCGGTCTTGCCGGGCAGGCTGCGCAACTCTTCGAGGCGCCGATGCTGCTCTTCGATCAGGCGGTTCTGCCGTTCGCGGATCAGTTCCTGGTCGCCGGACGAGGCCCAGGCCAATACGCTGCCAAAGCTGCCCAGCAATGTGCAAAACACCAAACGCCATGCAGGTAGATCGTTCATACCCATCCCTCAAACTGCATTCACTTCCATGATTGGCATCTCCAGCACCCCCGAATTACAGGTGGGTTGGAAACTTGTGAAAGCGAAGCTAGAGGAACGATCCCAAGCTCGATAGAGGGAAAGCGGCGTGAAACTGGCATTAGAGAAACCGGCTACCAATATCGACGAACGCGGCTACAAGCGGGGCTGGGAACATACAAAATGCTGCATGAAACCAGCGGGTAGTTCATCCCTGCCCCCCACAATCCCGTTTTAACCTTCAGTTAATACCCCCCAGCCAGCATGGCCGCATTCCAAGTTCTGCCAAGGCGTCGACATGCGTGTGCTCCTGCTCTTCCTGACATTCCTGCTCGCCGGCCCGCTCCAGGCCAACCCGTTTGCCGCCAAACCGGACTTCCTGCCGGTTAACCAGGCCTTCGTGCTGACCCACGACCGCCTCGCCAACGGCCAGGTGCGCCTGCATTTCCAGATCCAGGACGGCTATTACCTCTACCAGAAGCGCCTGAAGTTCGACGGCCTGCCGCCTGAGCAGCACCCGCCACTGCCCCAGGCCGAAAACCATCACGACGAGTTCTTCGGCGACAGCGCGGTGTACCGCACCGAGCTGGAGCTGCTGTTGCCGGCCAACGCCAGCGGCGAGCTGCGCCTGGGCTGGCAGGGCTGCGCCGACGCCGGGCTGTGCTACCCGCCGCAAACCACGCCGATCGCCCTGGGTGGCACGCAGGCGCCGACGCCGGGCGCTGAACAGGCCAGCGACCAGGCCCTGGCCGGCACGCTGCAGCAGAGCACCCTGGCCTGGAGCCTGCTGGCATTCTTCGGCCTGGGCCTGCTGCTGGCCTTCACCCCGTGTTCGCTGCCGATGCTGCCGATCCTCGCCGGGCTGGTCATGGGCAATGGTGCCAGCGCCCGCCGCGGCTGGGTGCTGGCCGGTGTGTATGTGCTGAGCATGGCGCTGGTGTATGCCGCGCTGGGGGTGGTCGCCGCGCTGCTGGGCGCCAGCCTGCAGGCCTGGTTGCAGCAGCCATGGCTGCTGGGCAGCCTGGCGGCGCTGTTCGTGCTGCTGGCCCTGCCGATGTTCGGCGCCTTCGAGTTGCAGCTGCCGGCGGAGCTGCGTGACCGCCTGGACCGCGCCGGGCAAGGCACCCGCGGCGGCAATCTGTATGGCGCGGCACTGCTCGGCGCGTTGTCGGGCTTGCTGATGGGCCCGTGCATGACCGCGCCGCTGGCGGGCGCGCTGCTGTATATCGCCCAAAGCGGCGATGTGCTGCAAGGGGCGCTGGTGCTGTTCAGCCTGGGGCTGGGCATGGGCGCGCCGCTGTTGTTGCTGGTGACCCTGGGCAACCGCTACCTGCCGCGCCCAGGCGCCTGGATGAATCTGGTCAAGGGCCTGTTCGGCTTCGTGTTCCTGGCCATGGCCCTGTACACCGTGCGCACCCTGCTGGCCGAGCCCTTGCTGCTGGCCCTGGCCGGCGCCTGGCTGATCGCCCTGGGCTGGGCCGCCTGGCCGGCCCTGCAGCGTTTGCCCGCCCTGCGCGCGGTGCCGCTGCTGGGAGCCCTGTGGGGCGGCCTGCTGCTGGTCGGTGCGGCAGCAGGTGGCAGCAACCTGTGGCAGCCGTTGCAGCCCTTCGCGGGCAAAGCTAGCGACACTGCCCAGGCCAGCGCGCATGACGCCTTCGTCACGGTCAGCAGCCCCGTCGACCTGCAGCGCGAGCTCGATGCCGCCAAGGCCCGTGGCCAGTGGGTGCTGGTGGACTACTATGCCGACTGGTGCGTGTCGTGCAAGGTCATGGAGAAACAGGTGTTCGGCCGTGCCGATGTCCTGGCCAGCCTCGACGGCGTGCACCTGCTGCGCCTGGACGTCACCGCCGACACGCCGGCCAGCCGCGAACTGCTGCAGCGCTACCAGGTACCGGGCCCGCCCAGCCTGATCTGGATCGGTCCGGAAGGCGACGAACGCCGCGCCCGGCGCATTACCGGCGAAATCGACGCCGCCGGTTTCCTGCAACACTGGGCCCAGACCAGGAGCCAAGGCTGATGCTGACCGTCACCCTCGGGCCGTTGACCATGGCCCTGAACCACCTGCTGTTGCTCGCGGCGCTGGGCATCGCCTGCCTGGTCGGCTGGCGCGTGGCCAAGCGCGGTGGCGAGAACCCCGAGTCGGCGTTGTTCAATGTGTTTCTGCTGGGCTTGCTGGGTGCCCGCGTGGGCTTCGTCCTGGCCTACTGGCCGATGTACCGCGACGAGCCGCTGCAAATCATCGATATCCGCGACGGTGGTTTCCTGCTCTGGGGCGGCCTGTTCGGCATCGTGCTGGGCGCGCTCTGGCAAGGCTGGCGTCGCCCCGGCCTGCGCCGCCCACTGGGCTGGGCGCTGGCCAGCGGCGCGCTGTTCTGGGTGCTCGGCAGCCTGGGCAGCCACCTGTACAGCAAGGGCACCGAGTTGCCGCAGTTGACCCTGCGCGACAACCGCGGCCAGGCAGTGGCGCTGCAGGACTACCGCGGACGCCCGCTGGTGATCAATATCTGGGCCACCTGGTGCCCGCCGTGCCGCCGCGAAATGCCGGTGTTGCAGCAAGCCCAGCACGACTACCCCCACGTGACCTTCCTGTTCGTCAACCAGGGCGAAACCCCGGAGAACGTCAGCACCTTCATGGCCACCACCGGCCTGATGCTGTCCCATGTGCTGTTCGACGGCACCGGCGAGCTGGCGCGCAAGGTCGGCTCCATGGCCCTGCCCACCACCCTGTTCTACAACGCCGAAGGGCGGCTGGTCGGCAGCCACCTGGGCGAATTGTCGCGAGCCAGCCTGCGCCACGCCCTGGAACCCTTCGACCGCGCCGACGCGCGCGCCCCACAAGGAAACTGACATGCAATTGAAAGCCCTGCTGCCCCTCACCCTCGCTCTGCTGGCCGCCCCCACGCTGCAGGCAGAAGAACTGCCCAAGGCGATCCAGCAACTGCAAGCCAAGGGCGCGGTGATCAAAGGCAGCTTCGATGCCCCCAATGGCCTGCGCGGCTACGCCGCCGAGTACCAGAACAACGGCATCGCCCTATACCTCACGCCCGACGGCAAGCACGTGCTGGTCGGCAGCCTGTTCGACGAGCAAGGCAAGGACCTCAGCGCCGAGCCGCTGGAGAAGCTGGTGTATGCGCCGATGAGCAAGGCCATCTGGGCGAAGATGGAAAAGACCGCCTGGATCGCCGACGGCAAGGCCGACGCGCCGCGTATCGTCTACCTGTTCAGCGACCCCAACTGCCCGTACTGCAACATGTTCTGGCAGCAGGCCCGGCCGTGGGTGGAGTCGGGCAAGGTGCAACTGCGCCATATCATGGTCGGCATCATCCGCGAGGACAGCCCGGGCAAGTCCGCCGCCCTGCTGGCCGCCAAGGACCCGAGCAAGGCCTTGCTGGCCCATGAGTCGGCGGGCAAGGCAAGCACGCTCAAGCCACTGGAGAAAGTGCCCGAAGCGGTGCAGAAGAAGCTCGACGCCAACCAGGCGCTGATGGAAGAGCTGGGGCTGGCGGCGACGCCGGCGATCTTCTTCCAGGATGAGCATGGGCAGTTGCAGAGCCAGCAAGGGGCGCCGCGGCCGGAGCTGCTTGGCAAGATCCTCGGCAAGCGCTGAAAACGATCGCGGGGCAAGCCCGCTCCCACGCCAAGAGTCAGCGTGGGAGCGGGCTT